>CAZMGU010000161.1:0-4446 GCA_964565905.1 uncultured Halobacteriales archaeon | reverse complement strand
GTGTCGTGGACGACGTCCATCCCGACGCCGCGCCCGCTCGTGTCGGTGACCTCGTCGGCGGTCGAGAAGCCGGGGTGGAAGATCAGGTCGTAGATGGACGAGTCGGGCATCGTCTCCAGTTCGTCGGCGGAGCGGACGCCCGTCTCGATGGCCTTCGCCTTTATCGCCTCGACGTCGAGGCCGGCGCCGTCGTCCTCCACCTCGATGATGACGTGGTCGCGCTCGCGCGACGCGCGCAACTCGATCTGGCCCGTCCGCGGTTTGCCCGCCGCTTCGCGCTCCTCGGGCGACTCGATACCGTGGTCGACGGAGTTCCGCAGGATGTGCATCAGCGGGTCGGATATCTCCGTGAGGATCGTCCGGTCGAGTTCGATGTCCTCGCCCTCGATGGTGAACTCGACCTCCTTGTCCAGGTCACGCGAGAGGTCCCGCACCAGGCGCGGGAACTTCCCGACGACCTTCTTCAGCGGGATCAGCCGCATGTCCATCACCGTGTTCTGGAGGTTCGCGGTGATCTTGTCGAGTTCGTTGAGGTTCTCGCCCGCCGCGGAGAGGTCCTCCGTCTCGACGGCCCGCCGGAGCTTGATCCGGCTGGTGACCAGTTGCTCGACCAGGCCGTGGAGGTCGTCGAGCTGGTCGACGTCCACGCGGACCGACTTGATCTCGTCGACCTTGTGGTCGTCCGCGTCGGTGTCGTCGCCGGCGTCGGCACTGCTCTCGTCAGTTGCGCCGCCGGTACCGTCGTTCCCGGCCGCAACGCCCGCCGCCGACGCCGCCTCCACGTCCGCGGTGACGTCGACCGCCTCGAACTCCTCGACCTTGCTGACGCCGTCCAGCGCCTCCCTCGCTGCGGCAACGTCCGCCGCGTCGAGGTAGAGGACGAACGTCCCCTCGAACTCGCCGCTCTCTATCGCGTCGCGGTCCGGCGACGAGTCGACGATGGCGAGCGACTCCTCGACCGCTTCGAGGGCGATCATCGCGTCGACGCCGGCCATGTCCGAGTCGCCGATGCCGACGTCGGCCCTGACGACGCGGCCGTCGACCGCATCGGTGTCGATGGCGGGCAGTTCGTCCGCGTCGACTGCCGACGCGTCGGCGGTCGACGACGCGGCGGCATCCGCCGCCCCGGATCCGCCGGACCCGCCGACGTCGCCGGCGTCGCTGGCGTCCGCCGCCTCGACGCCCTCCTCCAGCACCATCCGGAGGTCGTCGACGATGGGTTCGGTGTCGACGTTCGGCTCACCGTTCTCCTCTATCTCGTCGACGATTGCCTCTATCTGGTCGACGCCGGCGAACACGAGGTCCATCACGTCTGCCGTGACTTCCATCTCGCCCTGGCGCATCTCGTCGAGGAGGTCCTCGATGGCGTGGGCGAGTTTCGACGCCTCGTCGAACCCCATCGCCCCGAAGTTCCCCTTGAGGGTGTGGGCTCGCCTGAAGATGTCCTCCATCGCCTCGGCGTCGGACGGGTCCGACTCGAGGTCGAGCAGCGAGTTGTTCAACGCCGTGATAGCCTCCTCGCTCTCGCGAATGAACGCGTCTAGATACTGGTCCTCCATAGTCAGGTAACCTCCCGCTGAATCGCGTCGAGGACGCCCGCGGAGACCTCCCCGATCGGTAGTACGCTGTCGACGCAACCCGTCTCGACGGCCCGCTGGGGCATGCCGTACACCGCCGAGGTCGCCTCGTCCTGGGCAATGGTCGCGCCGCCGACGTCGCTGATGCGGCAGATGCCGTCGGCGCCGTCCTCGCCCATGCCGGTGAGGATGACCCCGACGAGCGGGTCGTCGACCGTCGCGGCCGCCGTCTCCATCGTCACGTCGACGGCCGGCCGGACGCTGTTGACCGGCGGGTCCTGCGTCAGGGAGACCCGCAGCCGTCCGCTCCGGTAGTTCTTCACGCGCATGTGACTGTGGCCGGCCGCGACGAGCGCCTCGCCGCCGCCGATGCGGTCGCCGTCGGACGCCTCGCGCACGCTGTACGCGCTCCGGCCGTCGATGCGCTCGGCGAACCGGCCCGTGAACCCCTCGGGCATGTGCTGGACGACGAGGATCCGCAGGTCCGCGTCCAGCGGCAGTTCCGAGAGCACCCGTTCGACCATCTTCGGGCCGCCGGTCGACGAACCGATGACGACCGTGGGGTCGGCCTCGTACGACGCCACGGGGCCGGCGGGCGACGTCGCGTCCTCGTCCACGTCGGCGTCGCCGGTGACGTCGACCCGGGCGACCGTCGTCACGATGTCCACGAGCTGGTCCTTGAGCCGCGACATCTCCATCGACACCTCGCCGCCGGGTTTGGTGAAGAAGTCGACGGCCCCCCTGTCGAGCGCCTCGAACGTGACGTCGGCGTTCTCGTCGGTGTGGGCCGACAGCATCAACACCGGCGTCGGGCAGTCGGCCATGATCCGCTCGACGGCCTCGATACCGTCCATCGTCGGCATCTCGACGTCCATCGTGACGACGTCGGGCCGGTGCTCCGCGACCGCCCGCACGGCCTCCTCCCCGTCGCGGGCCTCGGCGACGACGTCGACGCCGCCGCTCTCGAGGATGTCGGAGATGACGCTCCGCATGAAGTGGGAGTCGTCGGCGACGACCGCCCTCGGGCCCGTGCCCGTCATGGGTGTGCGGGCCGGTGATCCGATCGGCCGCGAGCGGCGTCCGTTCCCCCGTCCCGGCCGCGCGTTCGTCGGGCGGTCCTGTGCGGCAACATTCCTGTCCCGGAGAGGCGGTCGGTACCGAAATAAAGACTCCGACCGTGTAATCAACTTTGATAGCACGGAAGGCATCTTTAAGTCCGCCTACCGGGTGGATTTCGTACTGTCACCGGGCGGTCGAGGACACTATGTCAGGAACGAAGGGCCAAGTACTCGAATTCGAACTGGGCGAGGAAACGTACTGCGTGAGCATCGACTACGTCACCGAGATAGTCGACGTCGGGGACCTGACGACGGTCCCCAACGCGCCGCCCCACGTGGAGGGCGTCATGGACCTGCGCGGGCGGACGACGTCGATCGTCGACCCGAAGACCGTCTTCGGCATCGACGAGGCGGGCGAGGCGCGGCGCGTCGTCGTCTTCGACCCGAACATCGTCGCGGACCAGGCCGCCGCCGGGTGGCTGGTCGACGAGGTGTACCAGGTCGTCCAGGTCGACCCCGACCAGGTCGACGACTCCCCGAACCAGGGCCGCGACGGCTCTATCCGCGGCGTCGTCAAGCGCGACGACGACTTCGTCATCTGGGTCGACCCGGCGGCGGTCCACGCGGCGTGACCGCCGACGTTCCGGTCGCGATCCGCCGATTCGGCCATGAACAAGACTTTTTACGTCAGCCGACGCACCTCGATGCAATCGCCGGCTGCGTGCCGTTACCGAGCTAACAATGATCGAGCTTACAAAGACGGGCATCGACGGCCTCGACGAAATTCTCAACGGCGGCATCGTGAAGAACTCGACGACCCTGGTCAGCGGGAATCCCGGTGCCGGGAAGTCGATCCTCGGCCTCCAGTTCATCTACAACGGCGTCGACCAGTTCGACGAGAAGGGCATCTACCTCTCCTTCGAGGAGAACGAGAAGGACCTCCGGGAGGCGGCCGAATCCATCGGCTTCGACAAGTGGCCCGACTACGTCGAGAACGGGGACATCAAGGTGTACGACAAGCAGGTGCTCCTCCGCGAGAACGACTTCTCCTCCTCGCTCGAACTGCTCCTCGACGACCTCGAGGACGACCAGTACGACCGACTGGTGCTCGACTCGCTCGCGATGTTCGAACTGTTCTTCGAGACCGAACGCGAGAAGCGCACCTACCTCCTGAAGTTCACGGACATCCTCCGGGAGAACGAACTGACGACCCTGATGACCAACGAACAGGGCGCGGTGTTCCCGGACACGGAGATCGGACTGGAGAACTACCTCACCGACGGGAACATCTACCTCATCCAGACGCCGACGGACTCCGGCGTCAACCGCTACCTCTGGGTCGCGAAAATGCGCAAGCAGAACATCGAGACCGACATCTATCCGATGGAGATCGAGTGGGGCGGTATCAACGTCCACGAGAACGCGAGTGCGTTCTCGATGATGAGCGAGAGCGACTCCCCGCTGTAGCTTTCTTCCCCGGTTATTAAATCGAAAAACGTGGGACTGCGGACCGTTTCGTGGGCCCGCGCCCCCCGATCCGCTCTTGGCGTTAGGCGGCCGATATCGGCCAGTATCAACGGCGATAGCTTTATGGTGAGCAAAATATATCAATTGATAACCGATGGCTTCAGTGGATATTCTGCAGACGCTTGGAAACAAATACAGTGCCGAGATTCTCGACGCCACGGAGGAACCAGCATCGGCCCAGGAACTCAGCGACGAACTCGGCATCCCCATCGCGACGTGTTACCGGCGCATCGACGAACTGACGGAACACGACCTGCTCGAACTCCACGACAACATCCTCTCCG
>CAZMGU010000160.1:0-4464 GCA_964565905.1 uncultured Halobacteriales archaeon | reverse complement strand
GCGAGGAGGCGAGGGCTTTCCTCTGTTGTTAGTTGCATCAGTTCCAGAGCGAGGAGGCGAGGGCTTTCCTCTGTTGTTAGTTGCATCAGTTCCAGAGCGAGGAGGCGAGGGCTTTCCACTTCTCGTTGTCTCAGTTACTTCCAGCGCAGAATCGCAAGCGGAGCGTCGCTATCGGCAGGAGTGAACGACACGTGGACGCCTCTCCAGGGAACTCAGAGCGCCTGTAAAACGCGAAACGAACGACCGAATTACGCGTTCGCCTGGTTCAGCGCCGATTCGAGGTCGTCACGCTGGGTGACGCCGACGAACCGCTCGACGATGCCGTCGTCGTTCTCGACGATGAGCGTCGGCAGCGAGCGTACCTGGTACTCGTTGGCGACGTCCTGCTCCTCGTCGACGTTGATCTTCTCGAACTCGACGTCTCCCCAGTCCTCTTCGAGGTCCTCCAGGATCGGGTCCTGGGTCTTGCAGGGGCCACACCAGTCGGCGTAGAAGTCCTTGAGCGTGACAGTCATTGCTGGTTCGATCAGTGGGTAGCCGGTCGGGTCAGATAAGGATTTTCACCGGTCGGGCGAGAGGTGCCTGACACCGATGCTACCACCCGGTGACGACGGCGTGGCCGAAGGGAAAGGCTTACTCCGGTGGGCCGGTCAGGAGTGAACATGAGCAGCAGTGACAGCGGCGGACTGATGTCCAGTGCGGGGCTGGTCAGGTACTTCGACGCGGAAGACCAGAACACGATCCGGCTCGACCCGCGGACCGTCGTCGCCTCCGGCGCCCTGTTCGGGTTCCTCGTCCTGATCCTCAACACGCTGTAACGCCGGTCCAGAAACCGTTTTCACCGTTCGACCGCGAACGTCGAGCATGCACTTCACTCAGCGCGAGCAGCGCGCGTTGCGCGAGGCCGGACTCTCGACCGACGAGATCGAGGCCGCCTCCGAGACGGTCGTCGAACTGACCGACGAGGCGGCCGCCGACCTGGAGGCCTTTTTCGCCGGCCGCGAGACGGTGTACTCCGACATGGACGTCGCCCACAGCAGCAGCGACGTCCAGGAACACTCGGTGGAGTACCTCGACCTGTTCACTCACGCCGACGACATCAGGGGTTACCTCCGCTTCGACTCGTGGGGCGTCCCCGTCCAGGGCGGTCGCGTCCTCTCCGAGGAGACGGTCGAACTCACGCTCGGCCCCACCGTCGACGCGCGCGTGCGCTTCGCCGCCGACCGGGAGGCGCTATGACCGGGCCGTGCGAGGACGCCCGATGACGGTCCAGGTCCGGGGCATCTACGCGACGGCGCTCACCGAGCGGTTCCGCGACGACCCCGGCGTCGTCGGGGCCTCTGACCCCATCCGCGAGCGCTTCGACGCGGCGTTCCCGGCCGCGCAGGCCGACGCCGTCGTCGACACGACGGACGACCGGCAGGGGGTCGGCGTCGTCGGCGACGGAGCGACCGTGGACGGCATCGTCGACGACCTCCGGGACCTCGCCCGCGACGTCCTCGCCTGGTCCGACCCGACGCCGCGCGGCGCCGTCTACGCGGGCGAGGTGGTCGACACCCTCGGGAGCGGGGCCGTCGTCGACCTGGGGGACGGGGAGGGCTTCCTCCCCTACTCGAACGCCTCGGACCGCGTCGAGGACGGCGACCGCCTGCGGGTCCAGGTGCGGGAACCGGCGCCGCCGTGGGGCGACGACCGGCCGGTCCTCGACGCGACTCTCCGCGTCCAGGGGTCGCTGGGGACGCTCGTCCGGGGGGCCACTGCGGCGTCGAACGGTCCCGCGCTGGCCGACATTCTCCCGACCGACCCCCGCGATGGGTGGGGTGCCCGGTGGGACGCGGCCAGCGACGACGCCGACCTGGACGCGCTCGCCGACGCACTCGACGACCTGAACGAACGGGCGGCGGCCCTCGAGGCGGCACTCGACGCGGACGACGCGCCCGAACCGGCAGACGCCGCACCCCACCGCTACGCCACCGACGAGGCGACGACCTGGGTGTGGTTCGGCCGCGAGGCCCGCTTCGCCCTCGACGAGGTGCGTCGCGCGGTGACGACGACGATGCCGGGTCACCACCGGACGAAGGCGGGGTCGAACGCCGCCTCCACGGCGGTCGACCTGGTGGAGGCGCTCGTCGACGACGAGGACGTCGAGACGGGGGAGATGGACTTCCCGTTCGCCGCCGTCGCCAGGCAGTTCGGCCCGCAGGCGGGCGGGAGCGTCCACGTCGAACACGGCAAACCCGACGGCCGCCTGTTCACGCTCGGCCGGGCGTCGGTGGGGTCGGTCGATTCGGACGGGACGGTGACGCTCAGCCGGGAGATGTCCCCCGGCGGAAGCTACGACGCGCTGGGCGTCGAGCGCCGGGCCGGCGACGTCGCCACCACCAAGGTCAGGGAGGGCCGCTGGTGGTACCCGACGGTGTACGAGGGGAGCGACGGCGAGCGCCGGGGCACCTACGTCAACGTCTGTACGCCCGTCGAGGTGTTCCCCGACGCGGTCCGCTACGTCGACCTGCACGTCGACGTCGTCAAGCACGCCGACGGCACCGTCGAGCGGGTCGACGACGACGAACTCGACGCGGCCGTCGAGGCGGGCCACGTCCCCGAACCGCTCGCCGAGAAGGCCCGCGACGTGGCCTCGTCGCTGGTCCACGGACTGCAGTAGGTAGTTATAGCGACCGATCTGAAGGCGCTACCGGCGGTTCCGCCAGACGCCGACCCCGAGCGCACCGAGTCCGGCACCGACCAGCGCGCCCAGGCCGGCCGTCGCGTCGAAACCGGCCGTCGCGTCGAGGCCGCCGCCGGACTCCGACGTCGGGTCCGGGAACGTGAACAGTCCGCCGGGTTCGCCCTCGTCGCCGGGGTTCTCCCAGCTAGAGGCGACGAAGAACTCGCCGGGGACGCCCAGTTGCGCGGTCCAGAACTTCGCCCGGTCGGCGTCGCGCCAGTGCAGGAGTTCCCGCGGGTTCGCCGGGTCGGCCACGTCGTGGACCTTCACGCCGCCCTGGTACCACGAGGAGTAGAGGCTGTCGTCGACCAGTTCGAAGTTGTGCGCTGTCGTCCAGACGCCGCCGCGCGAGGCGTCCGGCGTCGGCGGCGGGGCGATGGACGAGCGCTTCTCGGGCGCCGTCAGGTCGGAGACGTCGTACAGGTGGACGCCGCCCGGTCCGCGGTCCGGTCCCTCGTCGGCGTCCCACGCCTCGACGCCGACGCCCAGCAGCGTCGCGTCGTCGTTCACGGCGACGAAGTGGTCGTTGCCGGGCAGTTCCGTGCTCTCCCGCCGGACGTCGTCGACGGCGGCGAGCTCCGCGGGCTGGCGGCCGCGCACGCGCGAGACGACTTCCGGTGTGGCGGGGTCGGTGACGTCGAGAATCCAGGTCCCGGCGTCCCAGTGGGCGAGGTAGGCGTGGTCGCCGCGGACCCGCACGTCGTGGAGGACGCGGAGGGCGGGCGCGACGTCTCGCCAGGCATCGTCGCGGTCGAACAGCGACCAGCGCCCCAGTTCCGCGCCGGTGGCGGCGTCGACGGTGACGAGCGGGTTCGCGTCGGACCCGTTGGCGGTGAGGTAGGCGACGCCGTCCGCGAGGGCGGCGTTGTGGATAGGGGAGTCCGTCTCGTGGACGGTGACCCGTTCGGGGGTCGCCGGGTCGGCCACGTCGTACACCACGGCGGCGTGGACGGCGTTCACGCCCCCGTTCGCCGGCCCGACGACGAGCAGGCGGTCGCCGTCGACGGCGACGTCCCAGATGCCGGCCATCGGCCCGTGTTCGCGGTCGCCGAGGACCGCGTCCGTCCGGTATTCGACGGTCGGGTCCGCGGGGTCGCTCGCGTCGACCGTGGCGAACCCGTCCGTCGTCGCCAGGAAGACGGTCGTCTCGTCGCGGACCACGGCCTCCTTCGTGCCGGCGAGGGGGAGCGAGCCGAGCGGTCCGGGACCGCTCGGCGTCTCGGACGGCACCCCGTCCCCCGTCGCGCCGGAACCCTTCGGGTGTGCGCTCGCGTTCGCGACACCCCCGAGGGCCCCGACTCCGGCCAGCGTTCGGAGTACGGACCGTCGGTTCATGTCCACACGTGAATGGCGCTGACGTAGAAACGTTGCGCTCCGCTGGATCACCGCTACTACTATCGTCACCGCTACTGCCATCGTCACCGCCGCCGCCGTCGGAAATCGAAGCGGACGCCGCTGCCGTCGGCGGGCACGGTCGTCAGGATTCGCCAGCAGGGGCGACAGAGGGACGTGTCTCCGGGTGCTAGTTCCTGGCATGGCGTCCGATCCCACAGACCCGGCTCGATCCGACGACGTATCGCGGTCCGGCGAGCCACGCCAGGCGCAGGACCCGACCGTCGAGGCGCTTCACCGCGTCGAACTCGGCCTGGAGTGGCTCCACCGCGCCCACGGCCACCTCGTCGCCTTCCACCACAACACCGGCCACGCGATGGACCACTTCGCCGCCGCCGAGGAACTGC
>CAZMGU010000159.1:0-4465 GCA_964565905.1 uncultured Halobacteriales archaeon | reverse complement strand
AGGTGGACGCCGACGGCATCGGCGACGCGGACGTCGTCCTCGTCCCCCTGGAGGATGGCGACCGGGCCGAGGCGCTGGCGGCGGCGGGCAAGACGGAACTCGTCGTCGACCTGAATCCGCTGTCGCGGTCCGCGCAGTCCGCGACGGTACCCATCGTCGACAACGTCCTGCGGGCGATTCCGAACGTCACCGAACACGCGCGCGACCTGTCGGGCGACCCGGAGGCCCAACGACGCGCGATCGAAGGGTTCGACGCCGACGAGGCGCTCGCGGCGGCGGAACGGGCTATCCGGGAGGGTGGGGAGACCGACTCCGAAGGCGTCGACGCCGACGGGGAGGGGAGCGAGGAATGAGCCTCCCGCCGTACGTCTACACCGACCGGCGACTGCCCGACGAGGGACGAATCAGGGAACTCGTCGCCGACGAGTCGCTGACGAAGTTCGGGGACGACGAGCGTCTCGAACGACTCCACCGCGTGTTCTACCCGGCGTTCCGCGTCGAGTACGAGTACGAGACGGGCGAGGGGAAACTGTTCGGTACCGAGACGAGACGCGCCGTCGCGCTGCTCGACGGCCTGTGGGACGACAACGACCGGGCGCTCTCACAGTACGTCGACGGGACGGACGACCTCGTCAGGCGGGCGACGAACGACTACGACTTCGGGGCGGACGTCCCCGGACTGGGCCGGTCCGTCCTGCTGCAGTTTCAGGTCACGACCGACGAGGCCGAGTCGCTACTCCCGCGTCGCGTCACCGAGTACCGCGAGCACCGGAGCGACGGCCGGGAGACGTCGGCGAACGTGTTCCTCCGCAAACTCAGGGAGGCCTACGGGCTGCCGGGCGACTTCGACCCCGAGGGGTTCGGCGGCGTCGACGACGTCGAACGCGTCTTCCTCCCGTTCTGGCTCGCCGAGATGCACTCGCCCCACAGCGACGACGTCGTGATGATCACGCTCCGGGACGCCGACGATTCGATCGAGGCTCACCGCCGACACGCGTGGCTCTCCGAGTACGTCAGCGAGGATCCGCGCCGCCTCGCGAACTACGGTTACGAGGTGGACCTCGACCGGCTGGAGCGGAACATCCGCCGGCGGACCGGGGGATCGGACGCCGCCGACGACTCCGACGCCGGTTCCCGGCGCGACTCCGGTTCCGGGAACCGCGAGTCCGGGCCGACGGGCAGGCGGGACCGGCGTGACGATGGCGCGCCCGGTATCGACCGCGAGCGTCCGGAGCGAGGGGCGCCACCGGCGGACCGGGAAGTCGTCCAGCCGGAGGGGGTCGAACTGGACGCCGATCGACTGGTCGACCTCGACCCGGACCGGAGTTTCGCCGACGTCGGCGGGATGGCCGACCTGAAGGAGACGCTCCGCCACAAGGTCGTCCGGCCCCTGGAGGACCCCGGGGCGTTCGAGGAGTACGGTATCGGCGTTGTCAACGGCGTCCTCCTCCACGGCCCGCCGGGGTGTGGCAAGACCCACGTCGCCGGCGCGCTCGCGGGCGAGGTGGACCACGCCTTCGTCGAGATATCGCCCGCCGACGTGACGAGCAAGTACATGGGCGAGCCAGCACAGAAGATCCAGGAGGTGTTCGCCGTCGCCCGCGCGAACGCGCCCTGCATCCTCTTCGTCGACGAGATAGACGGCATCGCGGGCTCCCGCGACGGCGAGGCCAACATGAACGCCAGCGAGCAGCAACTGGTGAACCAGCTACTCACCGAACTGGAGGGCGTCGCCGACGAGGACGTCGTCGTCGTGGGCGCGACGAACCTCGTCGAGGACGTCGACGGGGCCATCCGCCGCTCCGGCCGGTTCGACGAGCGCGTCGAGGTGCCCCACCCCGACGCCGAGGCGCGCCGCGAGATACTGAAGATTCACCTCGCGGGGCGGCCGACGACGGAGGACGTGGACCTCGAACCGGTCGTCGAGGAGACGGCCGGCTTCGCCGCCAGCGACCTCGAACTGCTGGCCGAGGACGCCGCCCGAGCGGCGTTGCGCGAGGACGCCCCCATCGGCACGGACCACCTGCGCTCGGCGGCCGGGGACGCGGAGTCGTCCATCCCCGACTGGGTGGACCCGGCCGACGTCGCCGAGGACGGCGTCGTCCAGCCCGACGGCGTGGACCTGCGGGCGAACTCGCTCGTCGAGACCGACCCGGGACGCGACTTCTCCGACGTCGGCGGGATGGCCGACCTGAAGGACCGCCTCCGGGAGACGGTGCTCGACCCGCTGGCGAACGCCGAGGCGTACGCGGAGTACGACATCGACGTACTCTCCGGCCTCCTGCTGTACGGGCCACCCGGGTGCGGGAAGACCCACGTCGCCGGCGCGCTCGCGGGCGAACTCGGCCACGCCTTCCTCGAGATATCGCCCGCCGACGTGACGAGCAAGTGGATGGGCGAACCGGCCCGGAACGTCGCCGACCTGTTCGAGATAGCGCGGGCGAACGCCCCCTGCGTCTGCTTCGTCGACGAGATAGACGGCATCGCCGGTTCCCGGCGCGGCGGGATGAACACGAGCGAGCAGCAACTGGTGAACCAGCTACTCACCGAACTCGAGGGCGCGGCCGAGGACGACGTCGTCGTGGTCGGTGCGACCAACTTCGTCGAGGACGTCGACGGCGCGCTCCGGCGGTCGGGTCGGTTCGACGAGCGCGTCGAGGTGCCGCCGCCGGACGCCACCGCACGCCGCGAGATACTGCAGATACACCTGCGGAACCGGCCCGTCGCCGACGACGTCGACTGGGACGCCGTCGTCGACCCGACCGAGGGGTACGCCGCCAGCGACCTCGAACTGCTGGCCGAGGACGCCGCGCGCCACGCGCTCCGCGACGACGCGCCGGTGTCGCAGGAACACCTCGAGACCGCGGTGTGGGAGACGCGGTCGAGCATCGCCGACTGGGACGACCGCCAGCGGTACGCGGCGGCCGACGACACCACCGACCTCGGCTCCGCCCGGTGACGGTCCGGCGGGAGTGACCGCGCCCCTCGCTCAGGCCAGGTCGCCGTCGACGGCCCCTCGCACGCGCTCCAGGAACGCGTCCGACTGGACGAGCGCCTCGGCGCGCTCTACGTCCTCGTGGACCGGCCTGTCCTCGGTGAGTTCGGGGACCACCTCGCGGACGGCGTCGTAGGCCGCTGCCGTCCCCGCGCCGAGGGAGAGGTCGTCGTCCACGAACTCGGCGGCCTGCGCGCCACAGAGGAGTTCGACGCCGACGACGGTTCCGACGCAGTCCGCCGCGGTCCGCGCGTGGTACGCGGACTGGTTGCTCATGCTGACGTGGTCCTCCTGGCTGCCGCTGACCGGTGTGTTGTCCGTCGACGGGCGGCCCAGCGAGCGACACTCGTTCAGCATCGCCGCGGCGGTGTACTGGGCGATCATGTACCCCGACGCGAGGCCGCTCTCGGGCGTGAGGAAGGGCGGGAGGTGGGGTTCCTGCAGGTTCGGGTTGAGCAACCGGTCGACGCGTCGCTCCGAGATCGCCACGAGTTCGGTGAGCGCGCCCGTCAGGTAGTCGAGGCGGAGCGCGAGCACCTCGCCGTGGAAGTTGCCGCCCGACAGGACGGCGGCGCGGTCGGTACCCGACGCGCGGTTGTCGATACTGGGACTCCCCACCGGGTCGCGGGGAAACACGAGCGGATTGTCCGTCGCGCCGTTGAGTTCCACCTCGACCGCGTCCCGGAGGTGGTCGACCGCCTCGCGGACCGGCCCGTGGACCTGCGGGAGACAGCGGAAGGAGTAGGCGTCCTGCACCCGGTCGCAGTTGCGGTGTGACTCGACGACTTCCGAGTCCGCGGTCAGAACCCGGACGTTGCTCGCACTGGCGGCCTGGCCCTCGTGCGGGCGGACGTCGGTTATCGCCGGATGCGAGGGGACCGTCGACCCCATCGTCACCTCCGTCGAGAGCGCGCCGGCGACGTCCGCGGTCCGGACGAGTCGTTCTGCGTCGACGACGAGGAGCGCCGCCAGACCGACCGTCAACTGGGTGCCGTTGATCAGCGCCAGCCCCTCCTTGGCCCGGAGGGTGAGCGGGTCGAGGCCAGCCCGGTCGAGCGCCGCCGCTCCGTCGAGTCGCCGGGCGTCTGGCTCCCCGCTTTCGACGGCCGCCCCGCCGTCGACGTCGGCCTCCCCCTCGCCGAGCAGGACGAGGGACATGTGCGCCAGCGGTGCGAGGTCACCGCTCGCCCCGAGGCTCCCCCTCGACTTCACGACGGGGTGGACGCCCTCGTTCAGCATCGCCACGAGGTGGTCGACGACGACCTCCCGGACGCCGGAGTAGCCCTTGACGAGCGCGTTCACCCGCGAGACCATCATGGCGCGAACGGCCTCTCGCGGGAGTTCCGCGCCCGCGCCCGCGGCGTGGCTCCGGACCAGGTTGCGCTGGAGCGCGTCGATCTGGTCGGCCGGTATCCGCTCGTCGACGAGTTCGCCGAAGCCGGTGTTGACGCCGTACACCGCCTCGCCGCT
>CAZMGU010000158.1:0-4553 GCA_964565905.1 uncultured Halobacteriales archaeon | reverse complement strand
GGCGTGCGCTGCCCGTACTGCGGCCACCGCGTGCTCCTCAAGGAGCGCTCGCGCGACGTCAAGGAAATCGACGTCCGGTAGCGTGGACCACGAGGCAGTTCTCTCTTTCGAGTACGACGACGAGGAGCGCGCTCGCCACCTGGAGCGGAGCCTGCGCCCCGAGATAGGCGACATCGGCGGCGAGCGCACCCGGGCGACGCTCGAACGCGACGGCGACTGCGTCCGCGTTCGCGTGGCTGCGACGGATCTGGTCGCACTTCGGGCCGGGGTAAACAACTGGTCGACGCTCGTGGGCGTGGCTGAGGGCGTCGACGGCCCGTCCGCCGCCGCTCGCGGCCGCTGACCCTCTCCCGACCGACTTCGCCCGGCCGGATCCACCGGACGGGAACCGTTCCGGCCAGCACCCGCTCCATCGCACGCCAGCGACTCGTCCGCCGCGTCCGGCCCCCTCGAAACCGCCACTCGTCGACTAATTTCGGCCGAACTCGCCCGGACAAGAACTATGTCGCTGTAACCCATGGGTGTGACAGAGACGACCGACCGTGGGGGGTCGGTTCGGTTCACTGACAAACCATGGCGAGCAATCCCGAAGCCGACTACCGATCGAAACCGGCGTCGTCCGTGCGGGGGGCGGACGACGCGGTCAGCGTCCTGTACGTCGACGGCGACGGGGAGCGACTGGCCACGGTCACCGAACGCGCCGGGCGAGCGGACGACCCGCTCGCGGTCTGGGGGATGACGGACTCCGCGACCGCGCTGGACGCCGTCCGGTCGAACGCGTGGGACTGCCTCGTCGTCGGCGATGGCGTCCCGACCGCGGACCGGCGAGGACTGCTCGCCGCGGTCGACTGTCCGACCGTCCTGTTCGCGGCGACCGGCGGTGACGGGACGGGCGACTCCGTCGCCGCGGACGTCGACGTGGTCCCGGAGGGCGGCACCGACGACGTCGAGGCGCTCCTCGACGCGATTCGGGACCAGGTCGTCCCCGGCCGTGAGGGGGAACTCCCGGCCTCCCGGGAGGAACTGGCGCGTATCGACCGGGCCGACGAGATGGTCCGGAACGTCGTCAGGGAACTGGGCCGGGCGTCGACGCGTGAGGAACTCGAACTGGCCGTCTGCGAGCACGTCGTCGCACTCGACGAGGTCGCGATGGCGTGGATCGGGACGCGCGAGGGCGGGAGCGACCGGGTCGTTCCCGGAACGGTCGTCGGCGAATCCAAGCAGTACCTCCGGGACGTCGTCGCCACGACGTCGGTCGACGACGCGGCGGGCGGACCGGGCCGCCGGGCCGTCGAGTCGGGCGAGGTACAGGTGGTCGACGACGTCCGCACCGACGACCGGGTGAGCCACTGGCGGGAACTGGCGCTGTCGTACGACCTCTCCTCGCTGGCGACGGTCCCCCTCGCGAACGGGGACACCGTCCACGGCGTGCTCGCCGTCTACGGGACGCGGCCGGGCGCCGTCACCGACGTCCTGGCTGACCGGTTCGCCCTGCTGGGCGACGCCGTCGGCTTCGCGACCACGGCGGTCCAGAACAGGCGACTGCTCGAACGCGACTGCGCCGTCGAACTGGAGTTCCGGTCGAGCGGCGAGGACGCGTGTCTCGTCCCGCTGGCAAGGGCGTGTGACTGCCGTCTGGAAGCCATCGGGTCGGTCGACCTCGGTGACGGGGCCCTCCAGTACCTCCGGGTCACCGGTGCGCCGCTCGCCGCCGTGGTCGACGCGGCGGACGAGTGCGCGGGCGTCTCGGACGCGCGGGCCGTCCGGTCCGCCGACGCGGAGGGCGACGTCCTCGAACTGCGGGTGCCGTCGGCCCTGCAGATCGAACTCTCGGACGTGGGCGCTCGCCTCCGCGAGGCGGTCGCGACCCGGACGGGCACGCGCGTCGTCGTCGAGGCGTCGCGGGACGCCGACGTCAGGGGCATCCATGACGTCGTCTGCCGGTCGAACCCGGACGCGAAACTCGTCAGCAAGACCGGGGTGGACCGACCGTCCGCCGGTGCGACCGACGGCGTGGCCCTCGACGACGTGCTCACCGACCGACAGCGCGAGGTACTCAAGGCGGCACACCTGGCCGGCTACTACGCCTGGCCGCGGGACGTCACCGCGGAGGAACTCGCCGAGTCGCTGGACATCGCCTCGCCGACGCTCCACCAGCACCTCCGCCGCGCGGAGGGGAACATCCTGACCGCGCTGTTCGACGACCGATAGGGGCGGACGTAACCGTTCTCCGGCGGTCGACGCTCCGGTGGCGTCGATTCCCAGTCACGACCTACAGCCGCCGCTACGACGCCGCCGCGGTTCGTCGGACCAGTTCCCTCCTCTCCGGTGATTTCGACGCGTCACCACCTGGTCCCACGCCCGCGGCCGGGCCTAGCCACCTAGGTGCATTATTCATGGGTACTACGTGGGAATAGAGTAAACGCCAGTCCATGACCAATCAACCTCCACCCGATCCAGAGAACGACGACTGGCGCGGGATGACCCCGTGCGACCGCGGGCTCACCGCGCCGATGGTCGACGACGTGTTCGCCCTGCTCGCCGACTGGCGACGCCGGACGGTGTGTCGATACTTCGTCACGACCGGCTCGAACTCGGCCCACGTCGACACGCTGGCCGCCGCCGTGGCCGGACGTGCGGCCCGCGAGGACGTCGATTCGACCGAGACCAGCGAGGCGGCCGTCCGGACCGCACTCGTCGAGGAACACCTCCCCCGCCTCGACGAGGCCGGCGTGCTGGACTTCGACGAACGCAGCGGGTCGGTCCACTACTGGGGTCAGCCGACCGTGGAGAAGTGGGCCGAACACGCCGCCGCCGTCACCGACAGGTAGGTCACCCGACGGCCGCTCCCGATCGCCGCCCCGACCCCCGCGCAGTCATGGACGCCCGACCGGTCCGACCCGGGTCGGACCGGTCGAAAACGTCGAAATCGACCGACGACAGCGGTGCGGTTCGTCGGTTCGTCCCGCCGACGGACCGACCCGGCCCCGTTCGGCCGTGCGGTCGCAAAGCATGGGTTTTTCAATCGGGGGCCCGACCCTCCGGACATGCAGGGCAATCTGCCGCCGGAAGCACAGGAGAAGCTCGAGGAACTGCAGGACCTTCAGGAGACCGCACAGCAGGTCGCGGCCCAGAAGCAGCAGGCCGAGACGTCGCTCCAGGAGTCCGAGACGGCGCTGAACGAACTCGACGACATCGACGAGGACGCCACGATGTACCGCGAGGTCGGTGAACTGCTCGTCAAGACCGACTACGCCGAGGCCCAGGAGGACCTCGAGGAGAAGGTCGACAACCTCGAAGTCCGGACCGAGACGCTCCAGAAGCAGGAGGACCGCGTCCGCGAGCAGTTCGAGGAGCTCCAGAGCGAACTGCAGGAGATGCTCGGTGGTGGCGGCGGCGGCCCCGGCGGCGCACCCGGTCCGGGCGCTGGCGGCGCGTAGATGCCGAGCGACGGCGAGAGGACGGACAGTTCGACGGACGCCGACGGGTCGACGGGCGACGAGGTGTCGTCCGACGGACCGACCGACGAGGCGGTCGTCCAGGCGGCGGCCGAGGCCGCCGAGGACGTCGTCTTCTCGCGGTTCGACAGGCGCGACGTCGACGACGTTGACGTGACCGTCGGCTTCGAGGACGGCGTGCTGGACGTCGACGTCTACGTTCGCGCGCCGGACGGGCGGGCGGACGAGGAACAGGTGGCGGAGGACGCCGCGCTCGCGGCCCGGTCGGCGGTCGACGACCTCTTCTGACCGACCCGGGCGGTCCGCGTCACCCCTCGACGCGGTCGCCGACGAACCCGCTCCGGAACGCTATCCACGTGAGGACGCTCATGAACAGGATAGGCGGGAGGATCATGAACCCCCAGAGCGGGTTCAGTCCCCAACCGAGGAGGAGGACCAGGTCGGCGAGGCCGATGAGGAGGAAGGGGAGGACGAACAGCGCCGCCCACTTGCGCGTGATCGGTTCGGCCTCCTCGTCGTCGTCGAGCAGGTCCTCCGTCTCGACGGCCTCACCGGCGTCGCTCATACACTAGTTAGGAGCGCCGACCGGCAAAAGCGAGGCGTTTCGCCGCCCGGCGCAGACAGCGCTGGAGGCCGGTCGGGGAGTCAGTGGGAGCGCGGGGACTACGCCGTCACTGACGGGAGGAACGCGCTTCGCGGACGTCGTTACCGTCCCGGAGCTTGTCTTCACAGTACGGACAGACGCGCGGTCCGTCGTGTCCTTCGGGCGTGAAGACCCGAACGTACTGCTCGGTGACGAACGATTCACAGTTCTGGCATTCGGGCATCTTTCGTACCACTTGCCTGCCTACTTATATGCTTTTTGTATCTGCACACTCGGTAAAATAATCGCGCCTCGATCGCAAGTGGGCGGGGGTCAACGGTCCCGTCGACCGCGCGTTCGGTGGCCGTCCCAGAAACGGTCGATCTGTTCGGAGAGGAACTCCGGCGTCATCCGCGTGAACTCCGCGCGCTCCTCCTCGGGGAGGAACTCGTAGACGGAGTGGCGCGCGCCGGGGCAGTACCGCCGGCCGACGAACGCGCGGACGCCCACCT
>CAZMGU010000157.1:0-4620 GCA_964565905.1 uncultured Halobacteriales archaeon | reverse complement strand
TGGGGTCGAAGACGGCACCGCCCTCGTACTCCTCGCCCTCCTGTTGGCCCTTCGAGGGGAGCGCGTAGTTGCCGTGGAGTTTGTGGAGGACGTACATGTCCACCGCGTCGCCGGGCGTCGTCGCGTCCTCGAGTTTACAGCCGACGAACGTGCGGACCTCGTCCCAGAAGGGGATGATGCTCTGCTCGCGGTCCAGTTCGACGCACAGTTCGACGTCACGGAGGTTGTACTCCAGCAGGCGCTCCGGGTCGTCCTCCCAGAGGTCACCGATGTCGCCCGTGTACCGCTCCTTCCCGACGCCGAGTTCGACTTCGCCGACGGCGTCGAGGCGGTAGGAGTCGAGTTCGCTGAACTGCGTCCGCTGGTAGGCGTACAGCAGGTCGAAGACGACGCGTCCCTTCACGTTGGGCCCCTGCCAGTTCGACCGCCACACCTCGTCGACCCGGGAGAGGCGATCCGGGTCCAGGTCGTAGTCGTGGTTCGGACTCTGCAACTCCTCCAGGCGGTCCAGGAAGTACGGCGCGTCGAAGTCGTCGAAGTTCCACCCCGTGAGGATGTCCGGGTCCGTCTCGTCGACGTAGTCGAGGAAGGCGTCGAGCATGGCCGCCTCCTCCTCGAAGACGCGCACGTCGGCGTCGAACTCGCCGCTTATCGGCTCGTACCGTTCGAGCGCTTCCGGCCCGGCGACGTTGTCGGGGTCCTCGTAGAGCCAGACGACGTACTCGTCGTCGTAGGAGTCGTGGCTCGTGAGACAGAGGATGGTCTCTTCGCCGTCCTCGGGGAACCCGTGTCTGTCGTCCACCTCGATGTCGAACGTGTTGACCCGCGGTTCGGCCTGCATCTCGACGGGTTCGAGTTCGGCGTGGTGGACGCGCAGCGACCCGTCCTCTTCCTCGCGGCGGGGGACGCTGACGCCGCTCGTGATGCCCTTGTCGATGAGGAGGCGGTTGGGGAAGAGGATGTCCGCCTCGTAGTGGTCGAACTCGTCGCGGATCTGGCCGACGTCGCGGGGGGTCTGGCCGAATATCTTCACCAGGCGCTCGCCCCGGATGGACTCGTACGGTTCGCCGTCGTCCCCGAACTCCTCCCAGCCGGTGATCCGGTCGTAGCCTCGCAACCGGTCGTCGGAGACGGACTCGACCGGCGCGTAGAAGTACGGGTCGAAGTCCAGCACCCGCGCGTGGACGGGTTCGAGGTCGCTCGTCCGCCCGAAGACGTGGACGACCGGGTACTCGTCGTCGCCCCGCCCCTCCACGGTGTAGTTCACCTGCGTGACGACGAACTCCTCGCGCTCGTCGACGTCGGGGAAGAGATGCTCGCTGGCGTCGACCACGTCGGCCGTCGACCGGTCGGTACCGGCGATGGCGGCGGCTTCCGCGGCACCGTCCCGCCCGCCGTCGTCCCCGCCCTCCTTCGCGAACGCGTCGAGGCCCTGCTGGCCCTCCTCGGTCATGTTGAGAGAGCCTTTGCGACGCCCGGTAAAAACTGCGGCGGTCCGCCCCGTCGCAGGAACTACCGAGGCCAGAAGGTATTTGGCATGCTATGCCATACCAACTCGTGACGTCCCCATGTCGAACCACGCATCGAGTGAGGAGGCGGACAGCGCGGAGGAACTCCGGTCGGAGCCTGGACTCCCGGACGCGGTCCAGTCCACGGAGACGTATCGGACCGACGAGGGGACCGTGTTCTACGACTCGCAGAACCCGCTCGCCTGGGTACAGACCGACACCACCGTGTCGATAAACGAGATGGCGTAGGCGAGTCGCGACAGTAGCGGATTTTTTGTTGTTCTCGAAAACGTTCAGTAGGCGATATGATGAAGCATCCCATCAGTCGAGATAGCCCAGAAACCGGAACGCGGATCAGCAACAGAGGAAAGCCCCACGGCGCGCTCTCTAAACGCTTCGTTCAACGACGAAGGAAAGCCCTCGGTCCGGTGAACTCGCGCGGACCGCACTGCGCGCTTCGCTTCGCTCAGTGCTTGTGGGTCCGTGCTTCGTTCACCGGACCTCGCCCTTTCAGTCCTCCAGGCCGCACCGCATAGCTCGCGCGGCCTCGCTACTCGCGGTCGCTTCGCTCCCGCTCGTTCATTCGGCGACCCTCACTCCGTTCGGCTCGCCCGTCGCTCGGCCCGCGCTCGCGATTGCGACCATCGTCAGAGCAAGCTCTGACGAGCCTTGGCTCGCTTCGCTCGCCAAGACACCACTCCTCCCCGGTCGCGCGGTAGAACGCGCGACCGCTTCCTGACCGCTCCGCAACCGCGCGGCCGGGAGCGCGGGCCGAGACCCGGACGGGTCGAGGTCGCGCGACCCGGGGAAGGGCAGGGCTGCCAGCTGTGCTGCCCTGGCGGAATGAAAGGGCGAGCCACGTGGCGCGGTCTGGGCGGGCCCTATCCGAACGAGCACAGCGAGTGAGGATATCCCGGCCAGACCGCGCGAGGTGGCGAGGGCTTTCCTCTGTTGTTGCTTACAGTGGTTCCAGAGCGAGGTGGCGAGGGCTTTCCTTCGTTCGTGGGATCGATCCCGAATCCAGAGAGCGCGTCGAGTGGTCTCGCCGCAGGAGTGACCGAATCAAAGTAGAACGTCGAACCCCGTCCCCGTTCCACGGAGGTTATGTCGCCGCTCCGAGACCCTACGAGTATGAAATTCTACGAGGACCTCGACGTCGGCGAGGCCGAGGAGTTCGGGGAGTACACCGTGACGAGAGACGAGATAGTCGAGTTCGCGGAGAAGTACGACCCGCAACCGTTCCACCTCGACGAGGCCGCCGCCGAGGAGTCCGTCTTCGGCGAACTCGTCGCCTCGGGGTGGCAGACCGCCGCCATCACCATGCGGTTGACCGTCGACGGACAGGACGACGTCGCGACGCTGGCCGGCGTCGGCGTCGACGACATGCGGTGGCACGCCCCGGTGAAACCCGGCGACACGCTGCGCCTCCGGACCGAAATCGTCGACAAGCGACCATCCGAGAGCCGGGACGACAGGGGGTACGTCACGCGGCGGGTCGAGGGGCTGAACGGCGACGACGTGGTCGTCATCTCCTACGAGGGGACAGCGCTGGTCCGTCGCCGCGACGGCGACTGATAGTGGTGGTTGTAACTATTTACCGGCGTTCGACGTGGCCAGTGCCGTCGAACGACGGTAAGGCCTTACAACCACCACTATGAACCGCTCCGGAACGGACTCGTTCGACCCCGGACCCACGCCCGCGTCCGATCGGGAACGCTTTCCCGGTGGCGGCCATATCCGGCGGACGTGACGCGTGGCGAGGACGACGGGGACGAGGACGACGCTGACGGCGGGTGGCCCGTCATCGACGAGCGCGGCGAACACGAACCGGCGGAGTTCGACCCGGACAGCCTCGGGCCCGACGTCCCCGAGCCACCCGAAGCGCCCTCCACGTCGAGCGTCGCCGACTCCGACGTCGAGAACCCCGAAATCGCCCGTCAGTTCTGGCAACTCGTCCTCGTGTTCAACCTCGCCGTCCTGGCGCTCTCCGTCGGCGCGATGTTCGTCGGGTTCCGGGGGAACTACGACCTGGGGCTCAAGGTCATGGGCGTCGGCGTCCTCGCCTTCGCGCTCGGCCTGTACCGCTACTACCGGTTCGAATCGGACCGCGACGGCGCTCCCGCCGACGCGGAACACAACGGCTAACCGCGTTCCGCGGCAAGCCGTCCCCATGCGAACGGTCAGGGGCGCCGACGGCGACCGCTACCTCCTCCTGAAGGAGTCGGCGGAGTCGAGTCGCGTCCGCGACCCGGTCACCGGCGAGGAGCGCCACCTGCCGAACGACGAACTCGAACCCGTCGACGGCGAGTCGCCGCTGGCGACGGCCGCCCGGGCGCTCCCGGACCCGGCACGCCGCCTCGTCACCGCCGTCCCCGACCGGCGCGCGCTCGGCCTGCTCGTCGAACTCGACGAGCGCGGGCCGCTCGACGTCCACGTCCTCCTCAACGCCTACGACCTCTGCGAGAGCGACCTGCACGGACTGCTCGCGGAGTTCCGGGCCGCCGGCCTGATCGAAGAAGCGGACGTCGCGGGCCGCCGCGGCTACCGGGTCACCGACGACGGCAGCGACGCTCTGGACCGTCTGCGCGGGTGAGCGGCCGGTGCGGGAATTACTCGGCCGGACCGCGGCTAGTCGGCCAGTTCCGCGACCACGCCGGCGTCGACGCGTTCGACCGACGACCGGTTCGTGGTCGAGTCCTTCTCTATCCGGACGAGGTCGTCGGCCGCCCCGACCAGTTCGTCGTCGTGGCTGACGACGAGTATCTGCTCGACGCCGACGTCGTCGCGCATGTACTCGATCATGTCCAGTAGCTGCGTGACGTGGCCCGAATCGAGGAACACCGTCGGTTCGTCGAGGATCAGCGGCGGCATCGGCGCGGCCCCCTCGATGCCCTCGGCGAGCAACCGGTAGATGGCACAGCGGAGGCTCAGGTTGAACAGCGCGCGCTCGCCGCCGGAGAGGTGCTCGGGGTCGAGCGCCTCCCCGTCCTTCTGGTACACCGTGAGCCGGTACTCCCCGTCCAGTTCGATACGGGAGTAGGAGTCGTTCTGGTAGACCAGGTCGAACGTCTCGTTGACCATCCGCTCCAGCGTCTCGACGTTGCGCTGGCGC
>CAZMGU010000156.1:0-4673 GCA_964565905.1 uncultured Halobacteriales archaeon | reverse complement strand
GCCGGCGTCTCGTTCTCGTCGTCCAGTTCCACGAACCGCGCCAGATACCGCGAGTAGCCGACGTAGCCGACCGAGAACGTCACCAGCGCCAGCACGGCCATCCACATGACTTGAACCATGGTGTGACAACACCTATCGGGAACCGGACGGGGAAGGGCGACTTAGTTGTACACGAAAGTACATTTAGAATGGTCGCGCTACGGTCTCGATACGGACGGTCTCGACGGGGTTAGCGTCGGATTTACGTCAGCCGGTTCTACAGGACTGGTAAGCAGCCCGAAACTACCCGGCAACGTATTCGAAGCATCCGGTGACGGTGTCCCTCGATCGCCCCGTCAGGGCGCGGCCGACGCGGCCACCTCGACGTCGAGTTCGTCGGCGACGGCCGCCAGCAGGTCGGCGTCCACGTCACCGACCATGGTCTCTATCTCCCCGACGACGGGTTCGTCGAACGTCTCGCGGATCCGGGCGAGGTGTTCGCGCTCGGTGGCGACCCGCTCGCGGAGGAAGGTGCCGCCGCGTCCCCGCTCGTCGTCATCGGGTTCCGGCGTGAGCCTGTTGACGACGAGGCCCTCCACGTCGAGGCCCTCGTCCCCGAGCCGGTCGACGGCGCGGCGCGTCTCCGCCACGGAGAGGCCGTCGGGGTTCAGGACGAGGAAGAACGCCGCGTCCTCGCGGAGGGTGCGCGCGGCGAACTCGAAGCGCTCCTTTCGCTCCCGTAGGTGGGCGATGATCGGGTCGTCCTCGACGCGCTTGCGGGCCGCCTGCTCCCCGATGGCGGCCTTCTCGAACAGGTCGACGCTCCGGACTCGCTTGGCGATCAGGCGTTCGATCCAGTCGTCGAGGGACGCCGGGAGCGAGAGCAGGCGCAGGGTCCCGCCGGTCGGGGAGGTGTCGAAGACCACGCGGTCGTAGTCGCCGCTCTCCCGCATCACCCGGATGAAGCGGTCGAACAGCGCCGCCTCGTACGCGCCTGGCGTCCGGTGGGCGAGTTCCAGCTGCCGGTCGAGTTCGTTGACGACGGCCGCGCTCACCTGCTCGTTCATCCGCCGGCGAACGTCCCGGAGGTGCCGGTCCACCTCCTCGTCGGGGTCAATCTCCATCGCGGAGAGGTGGTCGTACCCCTCGACCGGGGCGGCCTCGTCGCCGAACGCCTGGTCGAACACGTCGGCGGTGCTGTGGGCCGGGTCCGTCGAGACGAGGAGCGTCTCCACCCCCGCGTCGGCGCACTCCGTCGCGTAGGCGGCCGAGACGGTGGTCTTGCCGACGCCGCCCTTGCCGCCGAAGAAGACGAACCGGTCCATCAGTGGACGTGGTACTGCTGCCCCTTGCGTTCGAGCAGCGACTCCCTGTCCCACAGCCGTCGCTCCCAGGCCTCGAACTCGTCGCCGAGGTAGGGAAGCAGTTCGACGGTGTAGTAGGAGACGGGGCTGGGGATGCCGAAGGCGTCGGCGAAGCAGGCGAAGAGGAAGGCGTCCTCGACGTCCTCGGCCTCCTTCGTTATCTTCTCCGAGGCGGGGTGTTCGACCATCCCGTGCCAGAGGCCGTGGAGCCACTCCTCGACCCGCTCGCGGAACGCGGCGATGCGCCGGTCGAGGTCCAGTCGGTCGCGACCGGAGCGGTCGCGGTCCGGGCGTTCGTCGCTCATCCGCCAGTCTCAGTGCGCACAGCCCATCGTCGCGGTGAGGTGTTCGTACGCCAGCGCGTCGCTCGACGGCGGTCCCGGGGAGTCGTCCCCGTCGGCATTCCGGTCCGGTCTCCGTGAGCCACCCGGCGTCTCCCACGCGGTCCGTAGCCTGTTAACGACGCTCATGGGTTCGCTTCGCGCCGGGGGTAGAAAAACGTACGGTCGATCGTGACGTATCGGCTGTGGGTAGGGAGTGCATACCAAACCGTCCGCGGGGCGACCGTCACCCCGTGGCCGCAGACGGGGATCTGCGCGTCCTGCTCGCGCTCGACCTGATGCTCTCGGCCGTCTTCAGCGTCGTCGCCGTCACCGCCATCGACGTCGCGGGCATCGAGGAGTTCTCGTGGTCGACCGTCGCCGTGGCGACGCTGTTCCTCGCGGTCCTGACCTACCTGGTCGTGTTGCGGTGAGCGCGGACGATGCGGGTCCACCACCGGAAAACATTCGTCGACCCGTTCTGAACGGGCCGTCATGGACCGCCTGAGCGTCCCCGGTGCCCTCAGCCTGCTCGCCTTCCTCGTCGGCTTCGGCCTCGTCGGCCTGGCTGCCTGGGTCCTGGCTACCGTCTCCGCGGCCCCGACTACGGGCGACGACTTCGGTGCCGGGTTCGCCGTCGTCGGCGCGCTCGCCGCGGGGACGCTCGGCGTCACCGTCGTCGGCTTTGCCCTCACTATCGCACCGGCCGACGAGGACGGCGGCGGCGTCCTCACCGTCGGTCGCCGGCAGCGGCAACTCTCCGGGGCCGGACTCGCGGTACTGGTGGCGAGCCTGCTCGTGCCGGTCGCCGTCGTCTACGTCGCCAGCCTCGTCACCGCGTTGACGGTCTGGGCGGGGACGGTACTGCTGGGGACGACGCTCGTCGTGGTCGCCTTTGTCTGGACGGGCAGCGAGGCGCTATTGACTCGCTTCGACGTCGTCGGCTGACGCCTACAGCACCGCGACGACGACCGCGTAGGCGGCGTAGCTCAGGCCGAACGCGAGCGCCAGCGACCCGATCCAGGCCAGCACGGTGTACCCTATCTTCCGGGCGCTCACCTCGCCCTCGCCGGCCGCGAACCCGCTACCGATGATGGAGAAGATGATTATCTCGTTGAACGAGACGGGGACGCCGAGGTACACCGCGGCCTGGGCCAGCGCGAACGCCGCCATGAGCGCCGCTATCGACCGCCGGGGGCCGAGCGAGGAGTAGTCCTGGCTGACGGCCTTGATCATCCGCGGCGCGCCGGTCCAGGAACCAGCGACCAGTCCGACGCCACCGAACACCAGCAGGGCGGTCAGCGGGACCGTCAGACCGCCGTCCCCGAGCAACAGCGGCTGGAGCGGTCCGATCGCCAGGCCGACCTGGCTCCCGCCCGCGGAGAACGCCACCAGTCCGCCGAGCGCCAGGAGGAACCGTCGCTGTCCGCCGGTCGCGTCCCGTCGCACGTCGACCGTGAGGAGGGCGGCGGCGACCACGACGGCGGCCGCCGAGACCAGTACCTCGACAGCGAGGCCGCCGTCGACGGCCCGTGCGACAGCCGTCGCGATGGAGGCCTGCTCGCCCGCCGGCGCGAGCAACACGAACCTGATGTGGACGAGCGCCAGGCCGACCATCGCGCCGAGCAGCGCCACCGCCCTGTGTTCGGGGACGGAGTCGTTCCGGAGGAATCGAGCGGTCAGGTACGCCATGGCCGCGCCGACGAACGGCATCGCGACCCACATCCCGCCGATGAGGGCGTACTGGTCCCACGCGGGGCCGCCGCCCATCGCCATGCCGACGCCGATGACCGCGCCCGTGACGGTGAAAGCGGTCGCGATGGGATACCCCGCGAAGATGCCGACGGCGACGAGCAGCGCCGCGACGGTCAGCGCGATAGTCGCGGCCACCGCCGAAAGCCCGCCGCCGGGCAACACGACCAGGTCGTTGCCGACGGTGTCGGTGACGGCCGCTCCCTGGAGTACGGCCCCGGCGAACCCGAGTATCCCGACGAAGAAGCCGGCCCGCATCACGGAGATGGCGTTCGCACCGACCGCGGGGGCGAACGGGGTCGACCCCGACGACCCGGCCCCGATGGCCCACGCCATGAACAGGCTCGCCACTGCCGCGACGACCAGCGTCGCCAGTGTGGCAGTCGCGACCATCTGGGCCTGTTTTGTCGGTGACTCTGTATTAGCGTGCCGGTTGGCGGTCCGTAGCGCCGACCCCCGGTTCGTTCCACGCCGACCCCCTCCGGCGACGCGGTCGTGACCCGCTGGGTCGCTCGCCGAGGGTCGCTCGCTTCACCACTCCGGACCACCCCGTCACTCCGGAGCCACCCGGCCACTCCTCGCCGGACGCGAAGTCGGCAGTTGCGTTCGCGATGGCTGCCACCTCCCGACGCCCTGGATGACCGATGCCCGTGAATCGCGAACCGTTCTACCACTGGTAGGGCCCTCCGTAAAGCTACAACTACTGTAAAAACAGTCCTCTGACATTAAGTCGGTGCCGTTCCACTCTTCAGATGGTTCCGTCTGGAACCCATCCTGGTAACTCCGCGACCGCCCGTCGGGGAGGGCTGCTGACCGACCGTTGGCTCACGTCCCCGCCGCTCCACACCTCCCGCCCGACGGCGTCTCCGGGCTGGTCCCCGGCGACACCGGTCGCACCTTTTCATCGAGCTACCGTCCGTGAGGCGCCCACTCCTTCGATCACGCCGGTTCGAACTCGACAGCCATCCCGCTGCCACCTTTTTCGACCCGGGTTTCCTCGGCCGCGCTCCGGCCTGCGGGAACCCGGGGTCCAAAAATCTGGACCAAAAAGCGGACGCTCCCGCCGGTCGCGTTCGCTCAGACCAGTTCGAACTCGACGGCCATCCCCTGGCCGAAGCCGACGCACTCCGTCGCCAGCCCCAGTTCGGCGTCGCGCCGCCGCATCTCGTGGATCAGCGTCACGGGGAGGCGGGCACCGGTCGCGCCGAGCGGGTGGCCGAGCGCGATGGCGCCGCCGTTGACGTTGAACTGGTCGTCG
>CAZMGU010000155.1:0-4685 GCA_964565905.1 uncultured Halobacteriales archaeon | reverse complement strand
GGCGAGATGAACCAGAACACCATCAGCAGTCCGTGGGCGGAGACGGCCTGGTTGTAGCCGCTCTCGCCGAGGAAGTCGGCCGCGGGCGAGAGCAACTCGACGCGGAACAGCAGCGCGAGCAGGCCGCCGAACACCAGGAAGAACAGGGCCGTGAGCAGGTAGAGTACCCCGATGTCCTTGTGGTTGGTCGTCACGAACCAGCGCCTGATCGACGACTTGGGTGGGAGTTCGCTCATCGTGGGATCACCTGCCGGGAAGCCGTGGTCGCGTTACTGGCCGTCTCGTTGCCGGCGGTCTCGTTGCCGGCGCTACCGTCGCCGGCCGTCTCGTTCCCGGCGCTACCGTCGCCGGCCGTCCCGTTCGTCCGGTCGTACCACTGCTCGTAGCCGTTCCCCGTCATCACGCGGACCTCCGCTGTCATGTAGGAGTGGCCGGTCCCGCACAGTTCGTAACACTGGGCCTGGTAGGTGCCCGTCTGCTTGGCGACGAACCAGGCGCTCGTCTCCTGGCCGGGCACCGCGTCGGCCTTGAACCGGAGTTCGGGGACGCCGATGTTGTGGAACACGTCGGCGGAGGTGACGTTGAGTCGTATCAGCCGGTCCTGCGGGACGCGCATCTCACCGGTCGTCGAGTGGCCGTTCGGGTAGACGAACTCCCAGGAGAACTGGTGACCGATCACGTCGACGGTGATGGGGTCCAGTTCGGCGGACGTGTTCCCCTGCTGGGCCGAGGCGACGCCGGCCAGCGCCTGCTGCTGGGCGTCCTGGCTCGACGGCCCCGTCTCGATGTACAGCAGGGAGACGTACGTCCAGAGGATCAGTCCGACGACGATGAGCGCGCTCAGCCCCAGCGAGACGAACAGTTTCTTCCCGCCGCCCCCACCGGTCGGGAGTTCGCCCATCTCCGGGCGCTCGACGTCGGCGTCGACGCCGGCACCGGCGCCGTCCCGGTACCTGTACGCGTTGTACAGCGTGTAGCCGACGACGACGACGCCCACGAGCGTCCCCAGCAACAGGAACACGGTGAAGATGTCGTTGAAGACGTCGGCGGGCGCACGAACGCCCCCGGCGTGGGCGACGGGCCCCCCCAGGACCGGGCCAAGCGACACCACGGCAACAGGTAGCATTACCCTCACGATTAATAGCCCCTTGTATTAGATATTGTGGACACATTTCTGATAGTTCCCGCCCCGACGTTCCCCGCTCGAACGTGTCCGGGAACCTTTTTATCCACTGGCATGTTACGACACACCATGGCCGACAGTCCACCGCACGCGGAAGAGGGGCCATCGCACGTCGACGACATCACCGAGGAGGGGGAGGAGTTCGACAATCTGATCGGCATCGTCGGGGACGGCGTCATCGGGGCGGCGGGCGGCCTCGTCGGCACCGCCTGTCTCACCGTCGGGTTGCTCATCGCCGAGTCCGTCGGCGCGTTCGACCGCGAGTCGTTCGCGCTCCTGACCGAGATGGTCGGTCTCGAGGAACTCGTCCCGCCCGTGCTGTTCGGGTACCTGCTGCTCCTGCTCGGCGGGATGTTCCCGTGGCCGCTCCTGTTCGCCTCGCTCAAGGAGTACCTGCCCGGCCGGTCCGACCCCGCCAAGGGCGCCTTCTTCGGCGGCGCCATCTGGACCGGGTTCGTGATGGCGTTCTACACCGGGCAGAGCGGGACCGCGCTGATCCTGTACGTCGTGCTGACGTTCCTCGCCCACGTCTTCTACGGCGTCGGCCTCGGCGCGGTGTTCAACTACCTCGCGACCCGCCCCGACTCCATCGTCTGAACGCCATTCTCTCTTTTCGGTGACTCGACTTCCGGTTTCGCTACTCGCGATTTTCTCCCTCACTTCTCAACCGCCCGGCCGTGGCCGGGAGCGAGACCCGAGGCCCGGACGGGCCGAGGGCTCGCGACCCGGGGAAGGGCAGGGCTGCCCGCGGTGCGGTACCTGGAGGAATGAAAGGGCGAGGCGCGGTGAACGAAGCACGGACCCGCAAGCGACCGCGAGAGCGAAGCTCTCGCGTAGTCCTCAGCTTTCGCTGAGGGGACCGGAGCGAACGCAGTGAGCGAGGACCGCAGCGTGGTCCGCGCGAGTTCACCGAGCCGAGGGCTTTCCTCTGTCGTTGAAACCAGTGACTGCTGCGGAGCGGGCCGAGGGCTCTCCTCTATCGTCGAATCTCGCGACCCGTGATCGTCCGATACGCTTGTAGACCCACACCCCAATCACCGATCCATGCACCTCTCGGAGGTCACGTGGACCGACGCGGCCGACAGCGACGCCGACGTCGCCCTGCTGCCGGTCGGGAGCACGGAACAGCACGGCCCGCACGCACCGCTGGGGACGGACGCCATCAGTGCGGAGGCGGTCGCGGAGGCCGGCGCTGAACGGTTCGACGACGAGGTCGTCGTCGCGCCGGCGATCCCGGTCGGCGTCGCGGAGGAGCACCGCGACTTCGCCGGGACGCTGTGGGTCTCGGAGGACACCTTCCGCGACTACGTGCGCGAGACCGTCGCGAGCCTCGCGCACCACGGCTGGGACCGGGTGGTCGTCGTCAACGGCCACGGCGGCAACGTCGGCCCGCTCCGGGAGGTCTGCGCCCGGATCAGCCGGCACGACGACGCCTACGCGGTGCCGTTCACGTGGTTCGACGCGGTCGACGCGCCGGGGATGGGCCACGGCGGCCCCGAGGAGACCAGTTTCGTCCGGCACGTCCGGCCCGACCTGGTCCGCGAGGAGCGCCTCGACGAGGCCGCGGAGGGCAGTGCCGACGGCTGGGGGGAGTGGGTCGGGGGCGTGAACCTGGCCTACGACTCGGCGGAGTTCAGCGAGAACGGGGCAGTCGGCGACCCGCGCGAGGCGAGCGCCGAGCGAGGGGAAGAGCTACTGGACGACGCGAGCGACGCGCTAGCGTCCGTGCTGGACGCCGTGCGTCGGCGTGACCGGTCCTGACGACAGCCCGGACCGGGGCTGTCGAACGGCTGGAATTACGCTTCGGCTTCAGCTTCCGCGTCGGCATCGGCCTCTGCATCGGCCTCCGTGTCTGTATCGGCCTCGGCGTCGGTCTCCTCGTCCGCGGACTCGAACTCCTCCAGCTGGCTCCGGAGTTGCGGGACGGTACTCGCCAGGTCCCCGACCTGCTCGCGGGCGTCCTCGACGTCGGCGATCAGTTCCTCGACGGCCTCGATCTCCTCGGCGAGGTCGTCGGCGTCCTCGAAGGCGTCGGCGCGCTCGCCCATGGTGTACCACTTCTTGGCGTCGCGGAGTTCGTCCTCGGCGTCGCCGACGTCGAACGCCGAGCGCAGGGCGTTGAGCACGCCGAGGGTGTTGTCGGCCTCGACGTCCCAGATCTCGTCGGCCTCGGGGAGGTTGCTGCGGGCGTCGTCGAGCGAGGACTCCACGTCCTCGCGGACCTCGCTCGCCGCCTCGCCGAACAGTTCGTCGTCGTCCAGAGTCGACTGGCTCATACGTAGCTGTAGGCGCGGTGAGGGATTAAAAGCCCGCCTGAAAGTGAAAGTGTAATCGACGGACGTGAGCCACCAGCCCCGAGGTTTTCCGAAAACGACGGCCGCCCTCCCGGTCGGTCGCCCCGTCCTACTCGCGGCCGCCGCCCTGCTCGCAAACGTCCTCGACGGCCATCCGCGGGTAGTCGCCGTCCATCCGCATCACAGTCTCGACGGTGACCCCCTCGTACTCCACGACGACGTCGACGTCGGCGAACTCGCCGGTGAACTCGACGTAGTCGGCGTCCGCGGCATCGATAGCCTCGCGGAGCGCGTCCTCGCGCACGCGCACCTCGACGTCCTCGCAGAACGGCTGGTTCTCGATAGCCTCGGCCATCGCCGTCGCCAGCGACGCCGCGCTGTCGGGACTCACCGGCGTCCCCGCGAACTGGTGGTACAGCGAGCCGAACTTGATCCCCGCCTCGAAGCAGGCGACCTGGGCGTCGGTCGGGTCCATGAACGCGGGGTGGACCGGCGGGGAGGAAAGGGTGTCGGGACCAGTCGTTTCGACGGGCCGAACGGGGGTTTATTGTAAAGTGGGAACGACGTCCGTCTATGGCTTCCCACCGCCGCCCCGCTGCGCTCGTCGCCTTCGGCTCCGGCCTGACCCTGGGGTTCTCCGGCCTGGACGGTTTTGTCGGTCTCGGACCCGACGCCGTGGCACTCGTCCAGGTCGCCGGCAGTCTGTTCTCCATCGTTGGCGGGCTGTGGCTCGCAGCCGTGTTCGTCGCTGCACTGACTGACGGGTCCGACGCGGACTCCGCGTAGCGACACCCGGCCAACGGTACGCAGCCGGATGCGGCGAGGAGTGTAAAACAACGGCGGAGTCGTGCGAGTCCATGGGAGATGACCTCGTCCCTGGCGGACTGGAAGGGCGAGCGGTCTGGGCGACGCACGACGACGCAAGCACTGCAGGAGTGAGCATCGCGAACGACGAAGCGCACAGCGAGTCGCGCGAGCCGAGACCGCGAGGGCTTCCCTTTCCCGTTATTAGCCCCGACAGTCGTCGCAACGGATCGACTATTCCATGTTAGAAACCGCAAGCTACGTATCGGGGCTCCTCCAGTATCCACTCGAATGGACGACCCTGTCCTGCTCACGGGTGCCGGCGGCGCCGTCGGGGAGGCCATCCTCGAGGGCATCGGGGACGCCTACGAGTGGAAGCTCATGTTCCACAGCCCGCCCGTCGA
>CAZMGU010000154.1:0-4692 GCA_964565905.1 uncultured Halobacteriales archaeon | reverse complement strand
CGCCAAGCCGCTCCGGCCCGTCGAAGCGACCGACATGGACGCCATCCGCGACCACGTCCGCGAGGACGTCCGGGCCGGCGGCGGGACCAACCTCGACGCCGCGCTGGACGACGCCACGGAACTGCTTGCGGAGTACGAGGACGCGGACCAGTCCGTCTACGAGAACCGGATGATCGTCCTCACGGACGCGATGCCGAACCGCGGCGAGACGGACGACGAGACGCTCCGCGACCGACTGGCGGCCAACGCCGAGCGGAACCTCCACGCCACCTTCGTCGGCGTCGGCGTCGACTTCAACGCCGAACTCGTCGACGAACTCACCGCTATCCGCGGCGCGAACTACTACGGCGTCCACTCCGCCGACGAGTTCGAGCGGAAGATGGGCGAAGAGTTCGAGTACGTCGTGACGCCGCTGGCGTTCGACCTCTCGCTCGAACTCGACGCCGAGGGGTACGACGTCCGGAAGGTGTACGGGTCGACCGCCGCCGAGGACGCCACCGACGAACTCCTGGGCGTCAACACGCTGTTCGCCTCGCCGACGGAGGACGGGAAGACCCGCGGCGGGGTCGTCCTCGTCCAGGTCGAGCGCAAGTCCGCGGACGCGACGATGACCCTGAACGCCTCCTGGGAGGACCGGTCCGGCAACCGCGGGGAGACGTCGACGACTATCTCCTTCCCCGATGCCGAACCGGAGCAGTTCGCCAACACGGGCGTCCGCAAGGCCGTCCTCCTCTCGCGGTACGCCGACCTGCTGAAGAACTGGATGGTGGCCGAGCGCGACCGGGACGCCGTTCCGACCGACGAGGGGATAGGGGTTCCACCCGAAGGCGAGGGGTTGGGCGAGTGGGAACAGCGGTCCGAACCGCTCACCGTTTCCGAACGGTACGCGGATCGGAACAGCGAGTTCCGGGCCTACTTCGCCGACGAGATGGACGCCGTCGGCGACGACTCGCTCGACCGGGAACTGGAACTGATGGACCGGATCCTGGCAGCCGACGAGTGACGGGGGAGCGGACTCCGGAACGGCTATGCGTCCGTTCGCGACGCCGCTCCCGACACCGTCGACTGCGACGGGTCCCGCTACTCCCGAAAGCAGATAAACGACGGTAGCGTACCCTCTCGTAATGCTGCTGGTGCTCTGCGTCGACCTCGACGACGACCTCGGCCGCAAGACCGGGGTCGACACTCCCGTGGTCGGGCGCGACGCCGTCGAGTCGGCCGCGGTCGCACTGGCGGAGACGGATCCGGAGGACTCCGACGTCAACGTCCTCTTCGAGGGGATCCACATCTACGACGACGTCGACGACGAGGCGGTGGAGGTGGCCGCGGTCACCGGCGTCGACGGCAACGACGTCGCCGCCAACCGCGCCGTCGGCGAGGAGGTCGACCAGGTGCTGGCGTCGCTCTCGACCAGCGAGGACGTCCGCGCCCTGCTGGTGACCGACGGGGCCCAGGACGAGTCCGTCGTCCCGGTGATCCGCTCGCGCATCCGCATCGACGGCGTCCGCCGCGTCGTCGTCCGCCAGTCCCAGGACCTGGAGTCGATGTACTACACCATCAAGCAGGTGCTCGACGACCCCGAGACCAGGGGGACCATCCTCGTCCCGCTCGGCATCCTCCTGCTGATCTACCCCCTCGCCATCGTCGCCGACGCCCTGGAACTGCCCGGGTCCGCGCTCGGCATCATCTCCGGACTGCTCGGCCTCTACGTCCTCGCGCGCGGCCTCGGCGCCGAACAGACCCTCGACGCCACCGTCGAGCGCGTGCGCTCTGGGCTGTACACCGGCCGCGTCACCCTCATCACCTACGTCGTCGCCCTCATGCTGCTCGTCATCGGCGGCGTCAGCGGCGTCCAGGGCATCGACCGCCTCACCGACGCCTCCTCGGCCCTCGAGGTGCTCGCCGCGCTCGTCTACGGGTCGATCCAGTGGTTCGCCGCCGCCGGCGTGACGAGCAGCCTCGGCCACGTCACCGACGAGTACCTGCGCGGGAGCTTCGAGTGGCGCTTCCTCAACGCCCCCTTCTACATCTCCGCCATCGCCGTCGTCCTCCACGGCGTCAGCGCCTACTTCCTCGGCGTCGCCGGCGTCTTCGGCGTCGAGGGCATCTCCTACCTCGCCCTGACGCTCACCGGCGGCACCCTGCTCGGCCTCGGGAGCACGCTGGCTTTCGCCGTGGCCGAGACGCGCCTCGACCGCGCCGAACCGGCCTGAAGACCGTCACCATCCAATTTTGCCCGTGCCTCAACGCGCGAACTGATCGCCGACCGAAAGCTTACCATACCGGAATCCGAGTCGCCACTATGTCACGGGAGGAAAACGTCGCTCGGCGGGGGAGTCGGTCCGCCGCTCTTCTTCCCAGACCGGCGGTCTTGCACGCCGGCAGCGTCGCCGGCTTCGCGGCCTTCGTCCTCGGCTTTTCGGTAACGTGGCTCTTCGAGAGCCACCGCGTCCGCCGGCCGACCCGTCCCATCGTCGACATCGCCGTTACGAGTGTCGACGTCACCTACGAAGCCACCGTTGGCCCGACCGGACCGATGCCGAACGCGTTCGAGTTCACCGCCTGGCAGTACCTCTCGCTTCACCACGTTGGGTTCGAGTGGCGCCACACAGCCATCGAGAACCTGACTCCCGAACCCGCTGCACCGCTCATGTTCGTTCCCCCACTCGTCCTGCTCGGTGCGGGATACGCCGTCGTCGCATGGCGTGGCGCATCGACTCCGAGGAGAGCCATAGCGAACGGCGGAACCGTCGCCGTCGGCTACCTGCCAGCGGGAGTTTTTACCGCCGAAGCATCGACCTGGTCGGCTCCGCCGGACGCCATGCTCGTGGAGTACACTGGCGTGGAAACCGGCGTCTCCGCGCTCGGAACCGTCGGGACGTCCACGACTGACGCCGCGTTGCTCGCGGGCATCGCGTTCCCCGTTGCGTTCGGGGCGGCCGGCGGACTCATCTCGTTCCTCCGGACGCGACGGCGGTAGCGTCCGCTATTCCCGGGCCGGCTCCCCAGCTCCCGAAACGCTCACTGACGACGTTCGAGTCGGTACAGTGAAACCGGCCGGGCCGGTGGCTTCACCCATGCATGTCTCCAGAGCCGTCGCGACCATTCGCGACGACCCCATCCCCGGCGAGGACATCGACCTGGTGTTCGAGACCGACCCCGACGCCGACCTGAAATCCGTCGTCACCCACCTCGAGGCCGCCGGCGCGACCGTCGAGCGCCGCCTCCAGTTCGACGACCTGCTCGCGACCGTCCGCCACGAGGATGTCGAGCACGTCTGCCGGGTCGACGGCGTCGACGCGGTCCAGACCGCCGACGCCATCGGCATCCACCCCGACGAGGCCGAGGAGGACTTCGAACCGGGAGACTGAGAGCGGTAGCACGCGATTGCGGGTGACTCCCGGCGCAATCGACTGACAGGCGGGGTCGGCGCGGACGGTTTCACCGGTCCTTACGTGCCGACCGGCCGTCGTCGTCGAGCATGGAACGACAGACCGACGACGGAGTGGACGGCTCCGGAACGGACGATTCCGGGACCGTCCGCGTCCACGAGGGCATCACCTACGCCGAGCGCGACGTCGGCGACCTGCAACTCGACCTGTTCGTCCCCGAACGGGGAGACCCGCCGCTCGTCGCGTACTTCCACGGCGGTGCCTGGGTCATGGAGACGCGCGACAACGTGCCCGACCCGGAGCGCTACGCCGCCGAACTGGGCTACGCCGTCGCGAGCGTCGACTATCGGCTCTCCGACGTTCCCGAGGGGACGGACCCGCCGTTCCCCGTCGACCCGGATAACCCGGTTCCCCGCGGCGTCTTCCCCGACCACTTCGTCGACGCGAAGGCGTCGATCCGGTGGCTCCGCGCCCACGCCGACGAGTACGGCTACGACGCCGAGCGGGTCGCCGCGTGGGGTGCCTCGGCCGGCGGGCATCTGGCCGCGCTCGCCGGCGTCGTCGACGACGTGACCGACCTGGCGGGCGAAGCGTACGCCGCGTCGGAACTGGCCAAGGAGGTCGCTCCCGATACGTCGGGCGCGGTACAGGCGGTCGTCGACTGGTACGGCGTCAACGACCTCGCGCGGACGCCGGGCGAACCCGGTACGCCCGAAGCGCTCCTGATCGGCGCGCCGAAGTCGGAGAACGAGGCGAAGTACGCGGCCGCGAGCCCGGTGACCCACGTCACTCCCGACGACCCGCCCTTCCTCCTGATGCACGGGCGAGCGGACGAGGTCGTCTCGGTCGAACACAGCCGATCCCTGGCCGACGCGCTCGACGAGGCCGGCGTCGACGCCGCTCTGTACGAACTCCACGACCTGAACCACGTCTTCGCCCACGGCGGCGCGGAGTCCATCGAGTCCGAGCGCACCGCGATGGAACTGCTGACGGCGGCCCCCACGCCCGCCCAGTCCGTCTATCAGAACGTCCACGCACGGGAGGGCGAGGCTCCCCGGTCCATCGTCCCGGACGCGCCGCGGGCCGGCCCGGAAGCCATCCGGCACTTCCTCGACGCGACCATCGGATCGTAGGCCGTGGAGCGGCACCGACGGATCCACACCGCTTTTTGCGCGGGCCCGGGTACCGATACGCGAGGGCACGTAGCTCAGTCCGGACAGAGCGTCGGACTTCTATCCCCGGGACGAACGTGTCGGGGGAAGACATCCGACGGCCGTGGGTTCGAATCCCATCGTGCCCG
>CAZMGU010000153.1:0-4792 GCA_964565905.1 uncultured Halobacteriales archaeon | reverse complement strand
TCGAACGTGACGACGGACCTGTTCGAGGACCTGCACGCCTCGGTGCTGATGAGCGCGACGCTGCGCCCCTTCGACGTGACGGGGGACGTCCTCGGCCTTGACGACGTGGAGACGATGGCCTACGGCGAGCAGTTCCCCGAGGAACGCCGGCGGACCTACGCCGTCTCCGGCCCGGCGCTGTTCGCCAGCGAGCGCGACGACCCGGCGACCCAGGACGCCGTCGCCTCGGTACTCGAGGACGCCGCCCGGATGACGCCCGGCAACATGCTCGCCTTCTTCCCCAGTTACGCCGAAGCCGAGCGCTACCACGAGCGCGTCGACGTCGACGGGGCCACCTACCTCGACCAGCCGGGACAGTCGGCCCACGACCTCCGGGAGTCGTTCGTCGCGGACGACGACGCCGTCCTCTTCTCCTCGCTGTGGGGCACCCTGGGCGAAGGGGTCAGTTACGACGGCGACGACGCCCGGTCCGTCGTGGTCGTCGGCGTCCCCTACCCGCACCTCGACGACCGGATGGACGCCGTCCAGGAGGCCTACGAGACGGCGTTCGACACCGACGACGACGAGGAGGCGGGCTGGCGCTACGCCGTCGAGATTCCCACGGTCCGGAAGACGCGCCAGGCGCTCGGACGCGTCGTGCGCTCCCCCGAGGACTTCGGGGCTCGCATCCTGCTGGACAGGCGCTACACGGAGGGGGCGTCGATGGAGATGCGCGACTACGCCGTCCGGGGCACCTTCCCGCCGGAGGAACGCCGGGAGATGATCGACATCGAACCGGACAAGCTGAAGTTCGCGATGCTGAACTTCTTCAACGACGTCGACGGCTACGACGGCGAACCGCCGCGGCCGTAGTGGCCCGAGTCCGCTACTCGATAGCCACCTCGACCAGACTCATAGCGTCGCTGTCGACCGTCTCTGCCAGAACCGATTCCAGTTCGTCCCACGAGTCGGGTCGGTAGGCGTCGATCCCGAAGCTCTCCGCGAAGGCGACGAAGTCGGGGTTGCCGATCCGCGTCCCGAAGGAGTCGCCGGTTTCGACCTCCTGGTTCTCGCTGATCAGGCCGTAGTCGTCGTCGACGAACAGGAGTATCGTGAACCCGCAACCGATCCGTGTGGCGGTCTCTATCTCCGCCGCGTTCATCAGGAACCCGCCGTCGCCGGTCGCGACGACCACGTTCGAGTCGACGGCGAGGTCCGCGGCGAGGCCGCCCGGGACGCCGATGCCCATGCTGGCGAGGCCGTTCGAGATGACGCACGTGTTGGGCTCGTACGTGGGGAAATCCTGCGCGATGGCCATCTTGTGGCTGCCGACGTCGGAGACGAGCACGTCGTCGTCGGCCATCGCGTCCCGGAGGAGCGGGAGCGTCCGGCGGACGGAGAACGGGTCCCCCGCGTCGGGCCGCCCGGACACCGTCTCGAGGATCCGCTCGCGGTAGTCGGCGCACCATGCCGTCCCGCCGTCGACGTCGGCCTCGGCGGCGGCGTCCGTCAGCTCCCGGAGCGCGGCGGCGGGGTCCGAGAGGATTTCGACCGCGGGGTTGTAGTGGCGGTACACCTCGGCCGGGTCGACGTCGACGTGGATGACGGTCGTGTCGAGGGCGGGGTTCCAGTCGGCCGGGTCGTGCTCGGCGACGTCGTAGCCGACCGCGAGGACGCAGTCGGCCCGTTCGATCGCCCGGCGACCCTCCCGCTCCGGGCCGGAGTCGAGCGTCAGCAGCGAGTGGTCGTCGGCGTCGGAGATGGCACCCTTGCCCATGTACGTCGCCACGACGGGGAGGTCGGTCGCCTCGACGAAGGCCCGCAACGCGTCGGAGGCTGGCGTCCGGACCGCGCCGTTGCCGGCGAGAACGATCGGGTGGTCGGCGGCCGCGAGCAGGTCGACGGCCTGTCGCACCGACTCGGCGTCCGGATCCGGTCGCCTTACCCGGTCCCGCGTCGGGAGCGGGTCTGCGTCGACGTCGGCCGGGGCGACGTCCTCGGGGAACTCCAGGTGGGTCGCGCCGGGTTTCTCGAACTGGGCAACCTTGAACGCCTTGCGGACCATCTCCGGGACCGACCCGGGGGCGGTGATCCCGGCGTTCCACTTCGTCACGGGCGCGAACATGTCCACGACGTCGAGCGTCTGGTGGCTCTCCCGGTCCATCTGGTCCTGCCCGGCCTGGCCGGTGATTGCGACGACGGGCGCCTTGTCCAGGGTAGCGTCGGCGACGCCGGTCAGCAGGTTCGTCGCGCCGGGGCCGAGCGTCGACAGGCACACGCCCGCGTCGCCGGTTAGGCGGCCGTACACGTCGGCCATGAACGCTGCGCCCTGTTCGTGGCGCACCGGGACGAACCGGACGTCGGAGTCGCGCAGCGAGAACATGACGTCGGTGAGTTCCTCGCCGGGGATGCCGAAGACGTGGTCGACGCCCTCGACGGCGAGGCAGTCGACGAGCAGGTCGGAGCCCTTCATCTCACTCCACCTGCGGCGCGTCGTCGTCGCCGTCGACGTCGCGTTCGACCCAGACGGTCTTGCGGTTCACGAACTCGCGGATCCCGGGCCGCCCGAGTTCCCGGCCGTAGCCCGAGTCCTTCACGCCGCCGAAGGGGACCCTGGGGTCGGACTTGACGAGTTCGTTGACGAAGGTACAGCCGGCCTCCAGCCGCCGGGCGAGGCGTTCGCCCCGGTCCGGGTCCCCCGTCCAGACGCTCGCGCCCAGGCCGAGGTGGGAGTCGTTCGCGAGTTCGACCGCTTCCTCCTCGTCGCTCACCTCGAAGACGGCCGCGACGGGGCCGAACACCTCCTCCGTCGCGGCGGGGCAGTCCCGCGGGACGTCGGCGAGCACGGTCGGTTCGTAGAAACTCCCCTCGCGGTCCATCGGTCCGCCGCCGGTCAGGACCTCCGCACCCGCGTCGACGCTCGCTCGTACCTGTTCGTGCAGGTTGTCCAGCAGATCCGGGCGGGCCTGGGGACCAACGTCGGTCCCCTCGTTGAGCGGGTCACCGACGTCCAGCGCCTCGATTTCGTCGACGAACCGGTCGAGGAACTCGTCGTGGACGGCCTCGTGGACGACGAACCGCTTCGCGGCGATGCAGGACTGGCCGGAGTTGAGGTTCCGGGCCCGGGCACCGACCTCGGCGGCCCGGTCCAGCGGCGCGTCGTCGAGGACGACGAACGGGTCGCTCCCGCCGAGTTCCAGCACCGACTTCTTCAGTTCCTCGCCGGCCGTCGACGCCACCGCCCGGCCCGCCCCGACGCTGCCAGTCAGCGTGACCGCCGCGACGCGGTCGTCACGGATCACGTCCTCGACCCGGTCCGACTCGATCAGCAGGGTAGTGAACACCCCCTCCGGGTAGCCCGCCTCGCGGAACACCTCCTCGATGGCCTCCGCACAGCCGGGGACGTTGGCGGCGTGTTTGAGCAGGCCGACGTTGCCGGCGGTGAGGTGCGGCGCGGCGAAGCGGAACACCTGCCAGAACGGGAAGTTCCAGGGCATCACCGCGAGGACGGGGCCGAGGGGCTGGTACGCCACCGATGCCGTCGCCTCGGGGCCGACCCCCACGGTTTCGTCCTGCAGGTGTTCGGCGGTGCGCTCGGCGTAGTAGTCGCACACCCAGGCGCACTTCTCGACCTCCGAGCGGCTCTGGCTCACGGGTTTTCCCATCTCGCGCGATATCAGTTCCGCGTAGCGGTCGACGTTCGCCCGCAACACGTCGCCCGCGGCCGCGAGGAGTCGCTCGCGCTCGCCGATTCCGCGGTCGCGCCAGTCGGGGAACGCTCCGTCGGCGCGTTCGATCAGGTCCGCCACCGCCGTGTCCGAGTGGTCGTCGTACGTTTCCAGTCGTTCGCCGGTCGCCGGGTTGACGCTCTCCATTGTGGGGTCACCTGGTGGCTAGCTCCCGAGCGGCCAGCCGTGCCGTCCGGTGGTACGGGGCGGGCACTTAGAGTTGTTGTGAAACTGTCACCACGGGCGGAACGAACGGCCGGAGTCGGGACCGTTACAGCTGGTACTCGACCCGAAGCTAGCCGGTAAACCGCACGATAGCAACCGGATCGTGGCCGCTACGTCTAAACGCTTAGCGAACCAACACGACGTATGGTGCTCGAACTGGAAGAACCCGAAATCGTAACGCTCGACGAGTTCCTGATCGCCGGCGTCGCCCACCGCGGGCCGCCGGAGGACGACTTCGAGGCGATATGGACCGACTTCGACGAGCGGATGGACGAGTTCGACGAACTCACGAGGACCGGCGAGTACTACGGCGTCGTCTACGAGTACGACCAGGGCGGCGAGGAGTTCACGTACGTCGCGGGCGTCCCGGTCGAGGACACGGAGGGCCTCTCGCCCGAACTGACGGTCGTGGAGATACCGGAGTCGACGTTCGCCGTCTTCGAGACGTCCACCGCCGCGACGGACGACCTGCTGACGGAGGTCACCGACGAGTGGGCCGAGAACGCCGACCAGGAACCCGTCGACGGCCCGATGTTCGAGTACTACGGCGCCGGGAACGAACCCACGGAGCGAGGCGGCGGCTACGAGTTCTACGTCCCCGTCGACGACGTGGGGGACACGTACGACGACGACGCGGACACCTACGACGACGCGGACGACTACTGAGGACCGGCCCGCCGGCGTCCACCCGAAACCGGGGGCTTTGTCACCCCGCACGTCGAAGCCCGCGCCAATGCTAGTCGCGTTCGACTTCGACGGGACGCTTTCGGACTCCGAGATGACGGTCCTGCTCGGGAGCCGGAACGGGACGGCCGACGACATGGCCGACATCACCGAGCGGGCGATGAACGACGAGATCG
>CAZMGU010000152.1:0-4795 GCA_964565905.1 uncultured Halobacteriales archaeon | reverse complement strand
CGCTGGGCGGCCACGTCCAGCAGTCGCTGGGTCACCGGTCCGTCGAGGACGACCGCGTCCGGGGCCGTGTCGGCCGTCTCGACCAGGTCGAACGCCTCGTCGGCCGGCCCCTCGGCCAGGACGGCCGCGTCGCCGTCGAGCAGTCGGACGCGGCCGGTGCCGACGACGTCGCGGGCGTGGTCCGGAACGGTCTCCGGCTCGCCCGCGCCACCGGGAGCGTCAGCCGTCTCGGACGCGTCCCCGGTCGACCGGTCGGGGACCGTCGCGGCGGCCTCGCCAGGGCCGTCCGTCACGGCCGGTTCTTCCGGTCCGTCCGTCACATCCGGTTCGTCGGGCGCTTCCGCGACGCCCGGTTCGTCGGGTGCTGTCGACTCGGGCACGCCGGTCGCCTCGTTCACGGTCGACGCGCCCGCGCCGTCGGTTCCGACGGTCGCCTCGGCGTCGTCCGGCGTCGTCGCGACGGACTCCTCGTCCCTGGCGGGCGGATCCGTCGTCCCGGTCCCGTCGGGTGGATCCGTCGTCCCCGTCTCGGCAGCGTCGGCCGGGTCCGGCACCGCCTCGTCCACCTCGGCGACGGTCTCGTAGGGGGCCTTCTCCCGGAGCGCGGCCATTATCTGGCCGCGGGAGAGTTCCTCGACGCCGGTCCCGGGCGGGGCGAACGCCACGTAGTCGACGGCGCCGACCTGCCCGAGTTCCTTCAGGATGAGTTTGCCGCCGCGGTCGCCGTCGAGGAAGGCGGTGACCGTCCGGCGTTTCGTCAGGTCGGCCACCGCTTTCGGGACGTCGGTCCCCTCGACGGCGATGGCGTTCTTGACGCCGTACTGCAACAGTTGCAGGACGTCCGCCCGGCCCTCGACGACGACGATTGCGTCGCTCTCCGCGACCCGCGGTCCGGCGGGGAGCCCCTCGTACTCGGTGACGTCCTCGACGCGGACGCGCTGGCGGACCTCGTCGACGATGTCGCCGGACGTCACCGACTCGTCCTCCAGGTCCGCGAGCAGGTCGGTCGCCCGCTCGACGACGGTCCGCCGCTTCGCGGTCCTGACGTCCTCCAGGTCGTCGACCTCGATGGTCGCCCGACAGGGACCGACGCGCTCGATGGTCTCCAGCGACGCCGCGAGCAGGGCCGTCTCGACGCGGTCAAGGCCGCTGGCGATGGTTATCTCGCCGAACGACTGGCCCCGCTCGGAGTCGACATCGACGTCTATCCGGCCGACCTTCGAGTGGTCCTGTAGCTCCCTGAGGTCCAGGTCGTCGCCGAGGAGCCCCTCGGTCTGGCCGAAGATGGCACCGACGACGTCGTTGCGCTCGACCACGCCGTTCGCGGTGATGTCGGCGTGGATGAGGTACTTGGCTGAGTCGTGCATCGTTCGTGTCCCCTGCGGCGGCGGGGTGCCGCCGTCCTCCGTATCGTGACGAGATTCGGTATCGCGACCCAAATAGCTGCCGACCGGGTGATGGCGGGGACGCGAGCGGACGGATCAGTGACTGAAGCGGCTCAGACGTACCGCGAGAGCACGTCCGCGCCGTGCGGGATGGCGGCCACCGGGTCCCGCGGTTCGTCGTTCTCGTACACCAGCCACTCGGCGTCGACGTCGCGGGCCGCCTCGGCGACGGCGTCGAGGTCCAGGTCGCCCTCGCCCAGCGCCGGCACCGCGTCGCCGTCGAGGTTCACGTCCTTCAGGTGGACGTGCGAGACGCGGTCCCCGTAGCGGTGGAGCAGTTCGACGGGGTCCGCACCCCCGGCGAGCGCCCAGCCAGCGTCCACTTCCAGCATGAAGTCGGTCCGCTCGGCCAGCAGCTCGTAGGCGACGCCTTCCTCCGTCTCCGCGAACTCCTGGTCGTGGTTGTGGTAGTGCATCGTCAGCCCCTCGTCCGCGAGCCGGTCGGCCAGCGCCGAGAGGCGCTCGACCGTCTCCTCGACGGCTTCGACCGTCTCCCAGTGCTCGGGGTCGAGCCACGGGACGACGACGTCGTCGTAGCCGAGCGTCCGCGCCGCCTCCACCGCCGACTCGAACTCGTCCTCCAGGATGCCGATATCGACGTGGGCCGACGCGGCCGCGACGCCTGTCTCGTCCAGCGCCTCGCGGACCGCCTCCGCGTCGGCCTCGTGGACCCGGTGGGCGAACTCGACCCCGTCGTACCCCTCCTCGCCGACGTCGGCGACGATTTCGGGGAGGGGCTTCTCGATATCGCGGACGGTGTACAACTGGATGGCGCTCTGCATGCTCCCCCGTTCACCGCCTCGCCCCAAATAGCTACGCCGGCGTGTCAACCGACCGGAATCCCGGGGCCGTCGCCGTCACGGACGGCAGAGGCCCCAATCGACTTCACCGACGCTCCCGACGACGCTTCCATGGGCATCGAAGAGGCCGACATCGACCCCGAACGGTTCCTCGAGGACGTCGAGATGCGCGTCGGCGAAGTCGTCTCGGTCGACGATTTCCCGGAAGCCCGCAAGGACCTCTACAGACTGGAGGTGGAGTTCGGCGGGGAAGTGCTCCAGTCCGCGGCCGGACTGACCGACAACTACGACCACGACGACCTGCTGGGGAGCCAGGTGCTCGCGGTGGTCAACCTCGGGACGGTGACCGTCGCTGGCTTCGAGAGCCAGTGTCTGGTGACGGGCGTCGACGACGCGGACGGCGACGTCGTCCACCTGCGACCCGAGCGCGACGTCCCCAACGGGACCCGGGTCTACTGACCGGGGGCGGGCCGGACGGAGGGTTGAACAGAATATCTCTTCGAAGTCAGCCATCGGAGAGGTTCGTTACGACTATGTGCGTTCGGTCGAACGATCGGCCAACGATGAGCGACACGTCCGGAGTGCGCGGACGCCGGGGACGGCTCGAACGACTGGGGTGGGCGGCCGTGGCGCTACTGCTCGTCGCGCTGGCGGTCCCGTGGTTCCTCTGGGACGACGCGACGGTCGCGGCCGGGCTCCCGGTGTGGGTGTGGTGGCACGTCGGCTGGATGGCGCTGGCGTCCGTCGTCTTCTACGCCTTCACGCGCTACGGCTGGGGCGTCTGGGTCGAGGAGGTGGACCACCGTGGCTGAGACGGCGCTCCAGCTGGGCATCGTCGGCGCGTACATGGTCGTGGCGACGGCCATCGGCCTCGTCGCCTACCGGCTGACCGACCGCACCGCGGAGGACTACTACCTCGCCAGCCGGACGCTGGGGACCGTCGTCCTCCTCTTTACGACGTTCGCGACGCTGCTGTCGGCCTTTACCTTCTTCGGCGGCCCGAACCTCGCGTTCAACGCCGGGCCAGAGTGGATCCTCGTGATGGGGCTGATGGACGGCATCATCTTCGCCGTCCTGTGGTACGTGCTCGGCTACAAGCAGTGGCTCGTCGGGCAGAAACACGGCTACGTCACCCTCGGGGAGATGCTCGGCGACCGGTTCGGATCGCGGCCGCTCCGCGGCCTCGTCGCCGGGGTCAGCATCTTCTGGCTCTTCCCGTACGTGATGATCCAGCAGCAGGGCGCCGGCCAGGCCGTCGTGGGGCTGACGGGGGGCGCGGTGCCGTTCTGGGTCGGCGCCGGCGGCATCACCCTGTTCATGATCGTCTACGTCGCCGTCTCGGGGATGCGCGGCGTCGCCTGGACCGACACGCTCCAGGGCATCGTCATGCTCGGCCTGATCTGGGCGGCGGTGGCGTGGGTCCTCGCCGCGGTCGGCGGCCCGTCGGCGGCGACGGGTCGCCTCGCCGGGTCGAACCCCGAGTTCCTCGCACTCGGTGGGGGCCTGTACACGCCCGAGTACGTCCTCTCCTCGGCTATCAACATCGCCTTCGGCGTGACGATGTTCCCCCAGATCAACCAGCGGTTCTTCGTCGCCCGCTCCCAGAAGGTGCTCAAGCGCACGCTCGCCCTGTGGCCCGTCATGGTCGTCCTCCTCTTCGTGCCGGCGTTCATGCTCGGCGCGTGGGCCGCCGGCCTGGGCGTGACCGTGCCCGAGAACAGCAACGTGATCCCCGTCCTGCTCAACGAGTACACCGCCGGCTGGTTCACCGCCGCGGTGGTCGCCGGCGCGATGGCGGCGATGATGTCCTCCAGCGACTCGATGCTGCTGTCCGGCGCGTCCTACCTCACGCGGGACATCTACCGGCCGGTGACCGACCTGGCCGACGTCGACCGGGCCGCCCTCGACCGGCGGACGCTCCTCGCCCGCGGGCGAGCGGCGGTCGTCGTCGCGCTCTCGGCCGTCGGGCGCGTGCTCGACTCGGAGGCGGACCGCGAGGGACTCGTCGCCCGCGTGGGCGTCGTCGTCTTCGCGACGCTCTCCTTCGTCGCCAGCCTCTACGCCCCCGGGACGCTGGTCCAGATAGGCGACACCGCGTTCGGGGGGTTCGCCCAGCTAACGCTCCCCGTCGTCGTCGCACTCTACTGGTCGCGGACGACGAAGTGGGGGATGTACGCGGGGCTCGGCGTGCCGCAGCTGTTCTACCTCGCCACCGTCTTCTCCGGGGCCATCCTCGCAGCGATCGAGTTCGTCGCTGGCGGGCCGGTTCCCGCGGCGACGTGGGTCGTGAACACGTTCTTCGCGAGTTCGTTCTTCGGCGGCTGGTCGGCCTCCATCGTCGGGATGGTCCTCGGCCTCCTGTTGACCCTGGGCGTCTCGCTGGCCACCCACCCGTCGCCGGGCGAGGACGCGTCGGCGTACGCCGTCTCGGGCGTCGAGGGCGACTAAAAGGCTTAACAGCACGTCGGGTGAATTCCCCGCCATGCAGACCCACATCGTGCCGGTCGGCTTCGACTACGACCGGCTCATCGCGCCGCTGGTGCGCGAGCA
>CAZMGU010000151.1:0-4825 GCA_964565905.1 uncultured Halobacteriales archaeon | reverse complement strand
CGTGCTGGACGCCACCGGCGTCGAGGGCGACGGCGAGTCGCTGGACCGCGTCCGGTCGCTGCTCCGCGCCGACTACCGCGAGTTCGCGGGGAGCGACGCCGGCAAGACGTCCTCGGACCGCACCGGCGAACTCGACGGGGTCGACCGGGGTTCGGTCGGCTACGTCGAGTACCACCAGCCGGTCGTCGAGTTGCGCCAGCTAGAGGGGAAGGCCAGCAGCGCCGGCATCGAACTCGACACCGACTCCCGGTTCTACTCGCGGATGGGGGCCGCCCGCACCCCCGACGCCAAGTACATCCACAACACCCGCATCCCGGACGAGGCCTACCGCCTCGACGAGGACCCCGGCGAGACCGAGAACGTGCTCGACGGCGACGGACGCGATGACGGCGACGAGACCGACGACGACGGACGCATCACCGCCGTCCGCGACGCCCTGTTCGCCTTCGTCGACGCCGTCGACGCCGACTGGCCCGACGAGGCCGACGGCACCGACGGGGAGGTACTGGACGACATGGACGACGAGGCCAGGGACCGCCTGAAGGACCTCGGCTACATCGACTGACCGTGACCGACAAGGGCGGGGCGCTCGTGGAGTTCGCCGACCGCAAGACCGTCGCCCAGATAGTCGGCGGCTTCGCCGTCGCCGGTCTGGTCCTCTACCTGCTCCTCTCCTTCGTCGGGACGGCGGACGTCGTCGCGCACCTCGCGCGGGCCGACCTCCGCTGGGTGGTCGCCGGGTCCGTCTCGACGCTCGTCTGCCTGGCGGCCTGGGGGAAGGCCTGGCAGATAGTGCTCGACGTCTCCGGCGTCGACGTCCCGTACCACCGCCTCCTCGTCACCTACCTCGCGGCGACGTTCGCCAACTACGTCACCCCGATGGGACAGGCCGGCGGCGAACCGTTCATCGCCTACGTCCTCTCGCGGGACACCGAGGCCAGTTACGAGGACAGCCTCGCCAGCGTCGTCACCGCCGACGTGCTCAACCTGCTCCCCTTCTTCACGTTCGCCGGCGTCGGGTTCGCCGTCCTCGTCTGGCAGGCGGCGCTCCCCGAGCGCATCGAACCGTTCGCGGGCGCACTGCTTGCCCTCGCGCTCGGCGTCCCCATCCTGGGCGCGGTCGGGTGGCGTTTCCGCCGCGAACTCGGCTACGCCGTGGTCCGGATCGCTCGCCCGATAACGCGCCGGACGCCGATGGTCAGCGCAGGCGACCTGCTCGACCGCATGCGGGACCTCAACGAGGCGTTCCAGCGCATCGCCACGGACCGCCGGGCGCTCGTCTACGCGCTCTGTTTCTCCTACGTCGGCTGGCTCTTCTTCACGCTCCCGCTGTACTTCGCCGGCCTCGCCGTCGACTTCCCCCTCGCGCTGTTGCTCGTCGTGTTCATCGTGCCCGCCAGCACGCTCGCCGGTCTCGCGCCCTCGCCGGGCGGGAGCGGGGCGGTCGTCCCCTCGCTCGCCTTCCTGCTCGTCGCGCTGACGACCGTGAACGGGACGGCGAACGCCACCGCCATCGCCATCCTCTACCGGGTCGCGAGCTACGTCGTCCCCATAGTCGTTGGCGGCGCCGCCGCCATCTACGTCCTCCGGCGGAACTGAGCGGGGCGTCGTCCGGTCCCACCGATCCACTCGGGAGTGTACGCCGACGCCGCTATCGGAAACCCCGCTCGCGCTCCCAGGCCCGCAGCAGCCCCGCCAGCGTCTCGTTGACCGGGACGGGTTCGTCGACCGCCGCCGCGGCATCGACGACGTAGCCGTTGATGGCGTCCACCTCGGTCCGGGACCCGGACTCGACGTCCTCCAGCATCGACGAGCGGTTCGCCGCGGTATCGGCCGCGACCGACTCGACGAGTTCGACGGCCCGGTCGTCGGGGAGGTCGACCCCGTTCGCCCGGGCGACCCGGGCCGTCTCCCGGGCGGCGGCGGCCGCCACCTCCCGCGACGGACCGTCGACGAGCGCGCCGTTCTCGACCCGCGCCAGGGCGGTCGTCGCGTTGATCCCGGTGTTGACGGCGAGTTTCCCCCACAGTCGCCGGGGCATGTCGTCCGCGACGACCGTCTCGACGCCTGCCGCGTCGAGGGCCGCCCCCGCCGCTGCGGCGGCGTCGGATCGACCGCCCCGCCGCGGCCCGAGCGCGATTTCGCCGACGCCGGTACACGCGACGTGTCCGGGTTCGACCAGCCGAGCGCCGTAGGTACAGGTCCCCGCGAGCACGGGACAGTCCAGCCGTTCTGCGAGCGTCGCCTCGTTCCCCATCCCGTTCCCCAGCGAGAGGCAGGCGTCCAGGTCGCAGTCGGCCAGCGACGCCGCCGCCTCGGCGGTGTCGTGGGCCTTCACCGTCACGACGGCGAGGTCGGCGCGCTCCGGAACGGCCGTCGTCGCCGCCGGTTCGACGGTGAACTCCAGTTCGCCGGAGACGCGCAGACCGTCCGCGGCGACCGCGGAGACGTGTGGCTCCCGGCCGACGAGCGTCACGTCGTGCTTTCTCGCGAGCAACCCCCCGATCAGGCTGCCGAGGCTCCCCGCGCCGAAGACGACGACGTTCATCGCTCACGGGTGGGCGTTCGGTGAACAAAAAGGCGCTGACCATCCCCGTCCGATAGGTCACACATTTATCATCTCGGCCGGTGATCACAGATCGATGGCAGGGAACAGCGAGACGGATGACGCCCGAAACGGGAGGGGGGAAGGCATCGGAGTCGGCCTCGCCGTCGGGCTCGCGATCGGTGCCATGATGGACGATCTGGCGATCGGAATCGCGATCGGCGTGGCTCTGGGATCCGCTTTCGAGGTCGGATCGCGGAAAGCAGGGGAATAGCCCGTCGCGAACGCCGCCGAGTTCGTGCTTCCGGGCGAACCGTAACGACGGTCACGAACGGAGAGCGATCGGTACCGCCACACGACCGGACGGACCTCGAAAAGCGAACCCCGACGACTCCGGACTGCGCTAATCCTCGACCCAGTAGTAGATGTCCTCCTTCGGCGCGCCGCAGTTGGGGCACTCCTCGGGGATGTCCTCGAGTTCGCCCATCTCGCCGCAGGACCAGCAGCGCCACATCAGTTCGCCCTCGCCCGAGAGCCCCGGGGTGACGTGTTCGCTCGACAGCGCCTCGATGCCCTCCTCCTGCGTGACGTAGAAGCCGTGTTCGTCGAAGCCGCGGATGGTTCCGAGGGCGACGCCCTCCTCGGAGTAGACCGTCTCGCCGAAGCCGATACCCAGTTCCGCCGCTGTCTCGTGGTCGTCGCTCATACCGACGAGTAGGTCGCGCGAGGTCATAAAACCGGACTCCGACCGGGCACCGGGTGGACTACGGCGACTCGTCGGCACCCTACTCGTCGGCGTCTCCACCGTCGGCCTCGTCCCCGTCGACGTCCCCGCCGTCCGTCCGGACGGCGGCCCGCTGCTCGGGGACGACGTCGAACTCCGCGTCGACGTCGCCGAGGACCAGGAGCGCGTAGTAGCGGAGGTACGACTGGACCGGGGCCATCACCAGCGCCGCGACGACGACCGCCGCCAGCGCGAACAGCAGGCCGGTCAGGACGAGGACGCCGACGCCGACGGGTTCTGCGACCGTCAGCAGGCCGAACCCGACCAGGAAGAGGATACCGAACGGTATCAGCAGGACCGCGACGAGGAGGGCCGTGCCGATGAAGACGACGATGCCGCCCACCAGCGACAGGACGAACGCGCTCACGGCGTAGGCCAGGTACTGCTTCCACTGGCCCCTGATCGTCGGCCAGAGGCGGCGCCAGCCGTCGAGGACGCTGCGGTCCTCCAGGATCATGACGGGGACGACGAACATCGTGGTGAAACTGTTGACCAGGCCCGCGAGCACGGCGACGACGAAGAACACCGGCAACGCGGCGAGCAGGAGGAGCAGTCCGACCGCGATACCCCCGTCCCCGAAGAAGAACGGGACGGCGACCAGCGCGACGAGCAGGAGGAACGCGACGAACTGGACCACGCCGAAGACGAGTCGGAACCCGAACAGGCGAGCGCCCTTGCGCCAGTGTCGCCCCCAGTACTCGCGTATCGAGACGACCTCGGTGCGGAGCGACTCGACGAAGACGAACTCCATCACCGAGGCGACGAAGAACAGGGCCAGAACGACGAGTATCGCGACGAGGGCGACGGCGCCGGCGAGAAGCCAGAAGTCGGGACCGGGGTCGAACGCCGGGAACTCCTCGGCGGGGGGCGTCCCCGGGTCGGTGCCGCCGTCGCCGCCGAACTGGTAGCTCCCCGTCGGGAACCCGCCGCCGACGCCGCCGACGAAGAACACGACGAACGCGAGTTTGAGCCAGCCAGTCCGGTCGAGACCGGCGAGGAACGACCGCGTCACCGCGTAGGCGTCGTCGACGTCGTCCAGAGCGTAGAGGGCCATACGGTGCCTACGACGGCGATTGGCTTAAGATTGGAGGGGGGGTCGATGGGGTGTCGGTACTCGTTCGCATAACCGGGGTTCCTCGCTACGCTCGGAACCCCTCAACTCGCGTGTCGCTCACTCCGTTCGCCGTTCGAGCAATTTCGGTCGCTTCGCGACCACTCCGCTCCCGCTCGCTAAATCCCGGTCGCTCCCTGCGGTCGCGACCGTTCTGCTCACGGGTCACTCCGTTCGCTCCCGCTCGCTAAACCGAGGTCCCTCCCTGCGGTCGGGACCTCTCTTACGAGAACAGACTCGTATGCACCGGCGCGAAGTCGCTCTCCTCGCTCTCCTCCGACGACGTGTCCGTCACGGCCGTGCCGGCGACGCCGTCTGCGAGGAAGTCGGCCAGCGGCGGGCCGACGTGGTCGGGTTCGACGAGGAAGGCGTCGTGGCCGTGGTC
>CAZMGU010000150.1:0-4831 GCA_964565905.1 uncultured Halobacteriales archaeon | reverse complement strand
CGTTGAGCACGTCGTTGATGAGTTCGCGGCCGTCGTTGTAGCGCAGCCAGTGGGTAGCGTAGTCGAGCGCCTCGCCGACGTCGCGGATGGCTTGCTCGTCGTACCCCTCCTCGCTGGCGAGTTCGAGGTAGTCGGGCATCGCCTCGCCCTCGGAGCGGTCCGCGACGCCGGCCACGGCGGGGACGTGCCGGAGGTCGTCGGTCAGCGACGGGTCGATCATGCGCGCCAGTTCGACGCACATCATCCCGGTCGTGATGCGGTAGTCCTCGTCGTGGAGGTACGGGTTGACGTGCTCGTCGATGAGCGGTTCGACGGCCTCGGGGTCGGGGTGGTGGTGGTCGACCACGAGGATGGGGATGTCGTAGTGGCGGAGGTTCCGGTAGGCCGGCGTGTCCTCCTCGGTGCTCCCGTTGTCGAGCATCAGGAGGAGGGGGAGCTTCTGGCCGTGGCGCTCGCGGTTCTCCAGCGCGAAGTTGAGGTCGCGGGTGACGTCCTCGAGTTCGTAGAACGGCGCCTTGCTCGGGAGGCGCTTGAGCAGGTGGCGCGACGCCTCGTCGTCCTGGTAGTGCTCGGCGACGAACCGTTCGAGCGCCAACTGGACCGGGACGCTGGCACACAGGCCGTCGCCGTCGGCGTGGTGGCGCAGGCGGATCGGTCGGCCCTCGAGGACGGTCCGGCGGAGTCGCCGGGCGACGTCCCGCAGGTCGTCCCACAGTTTCTCGAAGGCGTCCCACTCGACCAGCGGGTCGACGTCGGCGGGTTCGGCGGCCTCCTCGACCGCCGCCGCCAGTTCGTCGCGGACCTCGGCGGCAGTCTCGTCGTCGACGACGGTGACGTCGTTGGCCTCCAGCTGGACGCCGCCGTTGCGCTCCTCGACGCGACCGGCGAGGCGGACGATATCCCCGAGGTCGACGTCGGGGTACGCGCGGACGCCGGCCTCCTCGAAGGCGGCACAGGGGACGACGCCGCTGCCGTCGCTCACCTGGAAGATGGTCGGGCCGCCGGTCTGGTTGATCTGGAGTATCTCGCCGGTGACGACGACCGTCTCGCCCGTCATCGACGCCAGGTCGCCGACGGCGGCGTCGTCGCCGTGGGCCCGGTGGCGCAGTTCGTACTCCGCGACGTCGACTTCGGTGAAGCTGACGTCGCCGTCCTCGCGGACCTCGCCGAGTTCGACGACGAGTTCGTCGTCGACCTCGGGGTCGGAGCGGAGGTTGGAGGCGTGGACGAGGCCGGAGACGGGGCCGGAGAGGTCGACGAAGACGCCGTACTCCATGACGCCGTTGACCGTTCCGAGGTACAGTTCCCCGTCCTCGACGTCGTCGAGCGTACAGCTATCCGAGAGTTCGTAGACGACGGCTCCCTCCTCGGGAGCCTCGGCACCGTCCTCGGTGCCTGTAGGTGAAGCCATTTGGCGACTCTTCGGCGTTACAGCGTTTTTATGCTTCGGTCTGGTCCTGCGAGTTCTGATCTCTGGGTTTCCCGGTGAAGAGTGCTATCACCGCCAACAACTCGAAAGCCCCCGGGCGCTGGACCCGCCGGGGCTCGCTGCGCGCCTCGCTCACTGCGTTCGCTCGGTGGCCTCAGGCCACGGCTGAGGCACTTGCGAGAGCGAAGCTCTCGCATCGCTTACTTCGCCCGGGCGGGGTCCAGCGCCCGGCCCCTTTCAGTCCCGCCCGACTCGTCGATCCAGGCCGGGTGGGACTGAAAGGGGCGGTGGGCTACGCGAACCCCGGCGAAGTAAGGACCGCAGGTGAACGGAGTGAACCGAGGACCGCAGCGAGCCGCGGGAGCGTAGCCCGCCGGGGCTTTCGAGTTGTTGGTGGTCCCCGAAGAGAGTGCACTCGTAGCACGGGACGACACGCCACCAACTCCTAGTCGGAACGCTTAGAAACCGGCCAACCCGAAAACGTACTATCCATGGGGCTGTTTCGCTCGGGTGAGATACTCGGCATCGCCGAGTCGGCACTCGAGTTCGCGCTGGCCGCTTCGGAGGAGAGTCACCCCGACGAGTACATGGGGATGCTTCGCGGCGAGGACGCGAGCAAACTCGGACTGGCGGAGGACGGCACCGTCCTCACCGACGTCCTCGTCATCCCGGGGACGGAGTCCAACCCCGTCAGCGCGACGGTGAAGACCAGCATGGTCCCCAACGACCTGCGGTCGGCGGGGTCGGTCCACTCGCATCCCAACGGGGTCCTGCGGCCCAGCGACGCCGACCTGGCGACGTTCGGCAAGGGGAAGGTCCACATCATCATCGGCGCGCCCTACGGGTGGGACGACTGGCAGGCATTCGACCGCGACGGCGAACCGATGGACCTGCGGGTCATCGACGTCGAACCGCCGGAGGACACCTTCTTCGACTTCGACCAGGCAGACATCGACGCCGAACTCCGGGAGGACGAGTGGTGACGTCGCGCGTCGTCGCCCAGGGGACGTTCGACATCCTCCACCCGGGGCACCTCCACTACCTGCGGGAGGCGGCGGCGATGGGTGACGAACTCCACGTCGTCGTCGCGCGCTCCGACAACGTCACCCACAAGGCACCGCCCGTTGTCCCCGACGAGCAGCGCCGGGAGATGCTGGCGGCGCTGGACCCGGTCGACCACGCTCGCCTCGGCCACCCCGACGACATCTTCGTCCCCATCGAGGAGATTGAACCCGACGTCATCGCGCTCGGGTACGACCAGCACCACGACGAGGACGCCATCGCGGCGGCGCTGGCCGAGCGCGGTATCGACGCCGAGGTCCGCCGGGCGTCGGCGCTGGAAGCCGACGACGACTATCTGCTCTCGACCGGCCGGATCATCGAACGGATCGTCGACGAACGCCGGTCCTGAACCGACGTCGGTCCGCGCCCACTATATAAAACCTGTTTAGTTATACATAGTGACCTTCCACGATTCCGGAGAGGTCCGTACGCCGTTTCAACGGTGAGCAGCGTCCTCCAGAGCGATTCTCGCCGCCGTCTGGGGAGTGGAGTCGGAAACCGTGTCAGCGTCCCGTCACTGAAACGATCACACAAACCTAATGAACACCTCTCGCGTAACCTCGGCCTGTTCACTCCCGCGACGGAGCGCCGTCGGGTGAACGCGCAGCGAGAGACAGTCAACGAGCGCGTTATGACAGGTGAGGGCGAGGCACTGCGGACGACGGCAGTCCGGGCCCTGCAGACTCTCGGTCTGAGCGAGTACGCCGCACGGACGCTCGTGGCACTCACGCGGATCGGTGGTGGATCCGCACGCGACGTCAGCGAGACGTCGTCCGTGCCGCGGACGCGCGTCTACGACGCGGTGGACGAACTGTCGAACCGGGGGTTCGTCAGGGTCCAGGAGTCCCATCCACAGGTGTTCGAACCGGTCGACCCCGAGTGCGTCCGACGCGCCTTCTTCCGCGAGTACGTCCTCAGACAGGTCGTCGCCGAGTGGGGGTTACGGGCGCTCCAGCCCCCGGCGTCGGGGGCCGGATCGGACGCCATCGACGTCGCGGCGGGCGTCGACGAAGTCCGCGCGCTGATTCTGGCGACCATCGCTAACGTGAGCGAGCGCCTGACGTACGTCACGGTCGCGGGAGTACCCGACGAGGACGTCCTTGCGGCGCTCGACGACGCCGTCACTCGGGGCGTCACAGTTAGAGTCGTCTGCGCCGGTGACGCCGACGCCGGTTCCGTTCGGGACTCCCTCCCGGGAGCGACCGTGTTCGACGTTCCGTCCGGGACGGCGTCCCCGAACGACCGGTATCGCCTCCTCCTCGTCGACGAGTCGGTCGCCCTCGTCGGAACCCGCTTCGCCGTCGAGGAACCGTCCCCGGAGATAGGGGTGCTCGCCACCCGTACCAGTCCCGACGTGACGGCGCTCCTCCGGCAGGTCGTCGACGCGTGGGTAGCCGACGCGCGGTGAACGGCGTTCCAGATTACGGGATTCATTCGATCAATCACAAAAATGTTTTCCCTACCCCACCCTCTCGACTCAACATGGAAGGTGGAAGTCGCGGATGGTGGCACCCATGAGACAACCCACGGACGACACCGGCCCCGGGAGATCCGCCCGGGACGGTGACGTCTACGAGACCGACATTGGAGAACGGGAACCGAGCGAGGCCGTCGTCGACGCCGTCTCCGCGATACGGGACGTCGAACCGGCGGCCCTCGCGCCGCTGTACGACACCATCGACCCGGACGCCCTAGACTCGCTCTGTTCGAACGGCGACCGCGACAGCCGACCCACGGTCCGGTTCGACTACGAGGGCCTGATCGTCACCGTCAGTGCCCCGGACGCCATCTCAGTCTTCGAACCCTGACGCGGTCGCGTCCGCGCGCCAAATCTCTCTGCAGCGTTCTTCTCTCTCGCGGTTTTCCCGCTCGCGTTCGTCTCTGCGACGTTCTCGGACAGACCGGAAAACGTACCGTCTAGAACGTGAGCGTCGCCGCCGGTTCAGATCAGGTCGGCGTCTGCGAGGCGCTCGACGGCCTCTTCGAGGCGTTCCTTGCTGTTGGCGTAGGAGAAGCGCGCGTAGCCCGGCGTGCCGAAGGCGTGGCCCGGCACCGTCGCGACGTGGGCCTCGTCGATGGCCTCCTCGCACCACGTCGCGTCGTCTTCGGCTACTTTCGGCATCATGTAGAACGCGCCCTGGGGCGTGGCGACCTCGACGTCGTGGTCGCGCAACAGGTCGAGGAGGAAGTCCCGGCGCTCGGCGAAGGCGTCGACCATCTCCGTGACCGCCTCGTCCGTGTTCTCCAGGGCCTCGACGCCGGCGTGCTGGACGAAGTTGACGGCACAGGAGACCGAGTGGGAGTGGAGCTTGCCGGCCTGGTCGATCAGTTCCTCGGGCG
>CAZMGU010000149.1:0-4860 GCA_964565905.1 uncultured Halobacteriales archaeon | reverse complement strand
ACACGCGCAACATGAACGTCGCCGACGACGTCGACTTCGAGGTGCTGGCCGACGAGGCCGGCGAGGTTTCGGGCGCCGACGTCAAGGCCATCTGTACCGAAGCCGGGATGTTCGCCATCCGCGACGACCGCACCGAGGTGCAGATGGACGACTTCCGGAACGCCTGGGAGAAGATAGAGGCCGAGGAAGACGAGGACGAGGACGTTTCCAAGACGTTCGCGTAGAAGCGCTCTTCAGTCGGTTTTCCGTTCAGTTTTGCAGCAGAATCGCCGTTTCCGCCCGTGCTACCGCGGAGCACTCAGTTTTCGGCTTCGTAGGTCACCCGGACCGTCGCGTACACGGTGACGGGGTCGGCGTCTATCTCCGTGCCGGCGTCCGCGGCGGTCGCGGCCTCACGGACGACGAACGGCTGTGAACCGCCGTCGTCGGTCGAAATCGACCGGACGCCAGTCACGTTCAGTCCCTCGGCGGCGGCGAGTGTCTCGGCCTGCGTCCGGGCGTCGCTCGTCGCGGCTTCGAGCGCCCGGTTTCTCAGTTCGCTCCGGCTCTCCTCGGCGAGCGTGAACTCGACGCCCCCGACGCCGCTGGCCCCGTTCGCGACGGCGACGTCGACCAGTTCGCCGGCGCGACTCGTGTTCGACGTTTCGACGACGGTCGTCTGCCGGGCGCGGTATCGCGTCGCCTCGGCGTCGTCCGGCGTCCCCGGTCCGTCGTCCGCCGACACCTCCGAGAGGTCGTATCCCGTCGTCCGGATGGCGTCCGCCGAGACGTTCGCGTCGAGGAGCGCGGAGCGGAGACGCGAGACGTTCGCGGCCAGGCGGTCCGCCGCAGTCCCGGGATCGGCCGCCGTCGCGGTCGACGTCAGGGACAGGACCGCCCGGTCGGTTTCGGCCTCCACCTCGCCCGTGGCGGAGACCTGGATCGTCGTGACGTCGCTCCCCTGGGCGGCGTCGTCGGTCGCATTCCCGACGCCGCCCGTCGCCGTTCCGGCGTCACCGCCGGCAGGCGTCGCCTGCTGGGACGACTGGTGGGCCGCCGGTGCGTCCGGGCCCGGCGCGACGGCGACGGCCGTCATCGTTCCCGCGACGAGTAACACGAAGACGACGCTGATCGCCGACCGGTGCTCGGTTTGCATACGAACGAACTCCGCCGGGAGAGCCATTGTTATGGGTCTCCCAACGGCGGCGCGACGCGGAACGGCGCGGGTCGGATTCCGCGTCGAAGCGCGCCGCTGGCGGGTAAGCCGATTCTACGCGGTCGATTCGCCGCCGGTCGGAACGCTCGGCCCGCTCACATCCCCATGTCGCCGGCCGGGTCGGGGACGGGGAGCGCGTCCGGGTCGACGCCGAGCAGTTCGGCGGCGTGGTCGAGCGCCATGTCGAAGCCGTAGTACCGCTCCAGTTCGTCGCCGTCGGCCGTCGGCCGGACCTTCAGCATCGCGTACCCCTCGCGGTTCTGGGCGACGGCGGCCGTCCCGCCCTCGGTCCGGAACTCGAGGACTCGCTCGGTGTCGGTCTCGCGGTACCTGGCCGTCACGCCGTTCGCGCTCGCCTCCGCGTCGGTCATCGTCCGGCCGTTCGACGCCGGGGGAGTGAAAGCTGTCGGTCCGCAGTCGGCCGGCCCGCCGCGCGGAAGTAGAAGACTTATTCCGCGACGTGGGAAAGCGAGGAACCACTCGTGACGGAAACCGCTCGCGACGCCACGTCGACCCTGGCACGGATCCGCGGGGCGCTCCGCGACCGGTTCGGCGTGGACCCGCGGGCGCTGGCGGCGTTCCGGTTCTCGCTCGGTGCCGTGCTCCTGCTGGACCTGGCCCTGCGAGCGCGTGACCTCGTCGCGTTCTACACCGACTCGGGTGCCGTCCCGCGCTCCGCCGCCGCCAGGCAGTACCCCGGCTTCCACTCGCTCTCGGTCCACGCGCTCTCGGGGGACGCGTGGGTCCAGGGCGCGCTGTTCGCCCTCGCCGCCGCCGTCGCCGTCGCGCTGGCGGTCGGCTACCGGACGCGGTTGGCGACGGCCGCCTCGCTGGTCCTGCTCGTCTCGCTGCACGCCCGGAACCCTTTCGTCCTCAACGCCGGGGACGTCCTGTTGCGACGGCTGGTGTTTTGGAGTCTCTTCCTGCCGCTCGGCCGGCGGTGGGCCGTCGACGCGCGCCAGGGTGGACGGGTCAACGCCCCCGTCGCGGGCCTCGCCACGGTCGGCCTCCTGCACCAGGTCGTGCTGGTGTACGCCACGAACGTCGGCTTCAAACTCCGCGGCGATACCTGGGTCGACGGCGACGCTATCCGGTACGTGTTCGAACTCGACCAGTTCACCACGGGGTTCGGGTCGCTCCTCGCCGGCTATCCGGCGCTCCTGGGTGCCGGAGCGGTCGGCTGGTTCGTACTGCTCTGTTCGTCGTGGCTACTGATCGCCCTGGCGGGGCGCGCCCGCGCGGCGCTGGTCGCGCTGTTCGCCGGCGGCCACGTCGCCATGCTGGTGACGATGGACCTGGGGGTGTTCCCCCTCGTCTCGCTCGTGGCGCTCCTGCCGTTCGTCCCGTCGCCGGTGTGGAACCGGGTCGGCGAGCGATTGTCCGGGATCCTCCCGAGAGTCGACGGGTGGGGTCCGGCGGACCCAGTTCCGCGCGTCGGACCGGTGATTCGGACCGGGGACCGGACCCGACGGCTCCGGTCCGCGTTCCTGGGGACCCTGGTCGTGGCTATGTTGCTCCTGAACGCCGTCGCCGTCGGCGTCGTCGACCGACCGGCGGCCGTCCCCGACGCCGTCGAGGACCGCTCGTGGAACATGTTCGGGAACCCGCCGCGGGCCGAGTCGTGGTACGTCGCCAGCGGCACCTTCGAGTCGGGGCGCGAGGTGACCGGTCACGTCGCGACGGACCGGTTCGACCGACCGCCGGACGGCGAACACCGCTACCCGAAGGCGAGGTGGCGGAAGTACCAGCAGAAACTCGCGGAGAGCGGCGACGAAGCGATGGTCGGCCACCTGGCGGCGGACGTCTGCCGGCGCTGGTCCGCGGCGGGCGACGAACCGCTGCGTTCGGTCACGCTGGACCGAGTCACCGAAGGGAGCCGACTGGACGGACCGGACGTCCGCGAGTCGGAGACGGTCGGCCGGTACGACTGCTCGGCCGTCCGCGCCCGCTGACCCCCGGCGGACGACGGTCGAAGCGCAAGAGCCTAGTCCGACAGCACCGATCGCTGTGCTATGACCAGGTGGCTCCAGAGCGGTCGTCGTCGCGACATGTGCGTCTTCCTAGCGAGCGAGGGCGAACTCACCGGCCAGAGGCTGAAGACGCGGCTCGAACGCCACTACGACCGGCGCATCGACCCGAAGAGCTTCTACGGTGCACTCTCCGCACTCGTCGACGCCGGGTTCGTCGAGAAGAAAACCGAGGGCATCGCGGACGTCTACTCGCTCACGGACGCGGGCGAGCGTCGCGTGCGCGAACACCACGAGTGGATGAGCGAACGGCTGGACGGGACGACGGACTGACGCTCGTCGCCGTCACCTGGACATCGTCGCGCGACCAGTGGCCGAGTTCGAGTGAGGGTGACGGGGTCGAACGCGCAGTCTATGAATCTGACACTATCGACCAAATTCGCGAGTCGCGGTATCACGCGTCCCGAGACGGAAGGGCACGACTCTGGCGCTGTGGCGGCAAGCCACGCCGCTTCGGACAGGGATTGACTCGGTTCGTAGTAACTGTCATTGGCAAAATACTTGGTCGCGGCGGGAGTAGCGCCACCCGATGCGTCCCATCGACGCCACCCCGCTGACCCGGGATGGGAAAGTGCTGATTCTGGCATACGACCACGGACTCGAACACGGACCGGTCGACTTCGAGGCGCGCCCGGAGAGCGCCGACCCGGAGAACGTCTTCCGGACCGCCACCCACGACGCGGTCACCGCGCTGGCGGTCCAGAAGGGGCCCGCCGAGGCGTACTACCCCTCCTACGAGGACGACGTGACCCTGCTCGCCAAACTCAACGGCACGTCGAACATGTGGATGGGCGAACCCGACTCGTCGGTCAACTGCTCCGTCGAGTACGCGGCGACCCAGCTGGAGGCCGACGCCGTCGGGTTCACCATCTACCCCGGTTCGAACAACGAGGTGGAGATGGTCGAGGAGTTCCGCGAGGCCCAGGAGACCGCACGCGAGTACGACATGCCCGTCGTCCTGTGGTCGTACCCGCGCGGCCAGGGGCTGAAGAACGACACGAAGGAGAGCACCATCGCCTACGCCGCGCGCCTCGGCCTGGAACTCGGTGCCGACGTGACGAAGGTCAAGTATCCGGGCAGTCGCGCGGGGATGGAGCAGGCCGTCAACATGGCCGGCAAGAGCAAAGTCGTGATGAGCGGCGGGTCGAAAGTCTCCGACGAGGCGTTCCTCGAAAGTGTCCGCGCGATGATGGACGCCGGCGGGTCCGGCCTCGCGGTCGGACGCAACGTCTGGCAGCGCGACGACCCCGAGCGACTGCTCGACGAACTCGAAGACGTCATCTACGGGGACGCCACCGTCGACGCGGCACTCCGATGAGCGGGTCCCCCGACGTCTCGACGCCGGAGACCGATTCGACGGTCGACGCCGTCGTCGAGACCATCGCGGAACTCGCGCCGGCGGTCCGCACGGCCATCGCGGAGCACCGCCAGTACGCGGCCGACTCCAACCCGACCGGCGACCGGCAACTCGCCGCCGACGTCCGCGCGGACGAACTGTTCGAGGAGCGCGTCCTCGCCATCGACGGGATCGCCACCTACGCCAGCGAGGAGCGCGACGGCGTCGTCGAGGACGAGGGCGACCTCCACGTCGCGATGGACCCGCTCGACGGCTCGTCGAACCTCCAGCCCAACAGCGGG
>CAZMGU010000148.1:0-4865 GCA_964565905.1 uncultured Halobacteriales archaeon | reverse complement strand
GCGATGGCGTCGGTGGTCGTCCCCAGTCGCTCCTCCACCTGGTCGTGGGGGACGAGGACGTCGGCGGCGACGGTGCGTCCGCGGCCCTCGACCGAATTGATGGCGGCGGGTTTCTTGTCCGAGCAGAGGTTGCCCGAGAGCGCGACCAGTTCGGCGGCCGTCTCGCGCTCGATCACCTCGCAGGCAGCCTCCGTCGCGATGGTGGCCATGTTCATCCCCATCGCGTCCTTCGTGTCGTAGGCGAACCTGAGGAAGACGTTGTCCCCGACGACGTAGGGGGTGACGTCCTGGAGTTCGCCGTGGCTCGTCGTCGACTCGGCCGCCTCGGCCAGGTCGGCGACGTGTTCGCGGACCCAGGCGGAGACTTCGCCGGCCGCCGCCACGTCGTCCACCTTGAACACCGGCGCGCGCGTCATCCCGGACTTGAGGACGCGAGCGGTCGCGCCGCCGGCCTCCCGGATGGTGCTCGCGCCGCGGTTGACCGAGGCTATCAGCGCCCCCTCAGTCGTCGCGAGCGGGAGGTAGTGGTCGCCTTCGGCGGCCCCGCCGTCGACGGGGAGCGGGCCGACCACGCCCATCGGCACCTGCGCGGCACCGACCATGTTCTCCACGTTGGAGTCGGCGTCGGCGGCGTCGAACGCGTAGTCGCCCACCGCCTCCAGGTCCGCGTCCGTCTCTGCTTCGAGCAACAGGCGGCGGGCCGTCGCGGCCGTCTCGGCGTCGGCGTGGTCTTCCAGTTCGTAGAGGCGCAACTCGCCCTCGCGGACCCGTTCGGCGAGGGACTCGGGGTCGGTCATGGAGGGAGGACGGTGCGCTGGTTCCTAACAGTTCCCCTCTGTTTTCGCCCGCCGTCCGGACCGCGCTCCGGTCGCCGGAGCGGGGCGGGCGACGCGAGCGCGACGCTCGTGCTGAGTGGTATCACACACCACTATCTATCGATCGGACGTATTAGGGAGTGTTTACTCACCGGTGTGGGGTTTCGAAGACAAAATCTTTTCAAAGGGGGCCTCCGTCCGTCGCGAGTACCGACAGGTGTCCCATCGTGCCCGAAATGGAAACAGCGCAGTTCGAGACGGACCTCAGTCTCTTCAAGTACGACGACCTCGAGCAACTCCCGGCGGCGTACCGGGACCTCGGGGAAGCCGAACGGACCGAGCGCATCGAGGCGGCGTTAGACGAACTCGGCGACGACGTCGTCGTCCTCGGCCACAACTACCAGCGCCGGGAGATCGTCGAGCACGCCGACTTCGTCGGCGACTCCTACCAGCTCTCGAAGGAGGCCGCCGAGGCCGACGCCGACTACGTGATCTTCGGCGGCGTGACGTTCATGGCCGAGTCCGCCGACATCATCACGGACGACGACCAGTCAGTCATCCTCCCCAGCATGGAGGCGTCCTGCCCGATGGCGGGGATGGCCGAGGCGCTCCAGGTCGACGCGGCGTGGGCCGAAATCACCGCCGAGACGGACGAGCGCATCGTCCCCATCACGTACATGAACAGTTACGCCGACCTCAAGGCCTTCTGCGCCGAGCAGGGCGGCCTGGTCTGTACCTCCTCGAACGCGCACCGGGCGTTCGAGTACGCCCTCGAGAAGGGTGACAAGGTCCTCTTCCTCCCCGACAAACACCTCGGGGAGAACACGGCCCACCGCCTGGGGATGGAGGACGAGATAGCCGAGTGGGACCCCTGGGACCCCGAGTCGAAGGCGGCCAGTGCGGTCGTCGAGAACGACGTGATCCTCTGGGACGGCTACTGCCAGGTCCACGAGCGCTTCAGCGTCGACCACGTCGAGGCGGTCCGCGAGGACCACGAGGACGCGAACGTCGTCGTCCACCCCGAGTGTCGCCGCGAGGTCGTGGAGGCCGCCGACAAAGCCGGTTCGACGGCGACCATCTGCGAGACCGTCGCGAACGCCGACCCGGGCGAGACGTGGGCCATTGGCACCGAGATACACCTCACGAACCACCTCCAGCGCTGGCACCCGGAGGTGAACGTCCTGCCCCTCTGCGGCGACGCGTGCATGGACTGCAACGCGATGCGCCAGATAGACCCGAACTACCTCGCCTGGGTCCTCGAGGAACTCGTCGAGGGCCGCGAGCGCAACGTCGTCGAGGTGGCGCCGGAGGAGAAGGGACTCGCACGGGTCGCTCTCGACCGGATGCTGGAGATCTGACCGATGCCGGACGAAACCACCCCCGAGACGGTCGACGTCCTCGTCGTCGGTTCGGGCATCGCCGGCCTCGCGAGCGCGCTCGCCGCCGCACGGCAGGGTAGCGACGTCCTCGTCGCGACGAAGGCCAGGCGACCGGAGGGCGCGTCCTCGTGGTGGGCCCAGGGCGGCATCGCCGTCACCCGCGACGACCCCGAGGGGTTCAAGCGGGACGTCCTCGCGGCCTCCGACGGCACCGCCGACCCCGACGCCGTCGACGTGCTCGTCGAGAACGCCAACGACGCGGTCCGGGACGTGCTCGTGGAGACGCTCGACGTCGATTTCGATAGCGGCAAGGACGCTGACAGCCCGGAGGAGTTCGACTTCGCCCGCGAGGCCGCCCACAGCGACGACCGCATCCTCCACGTCGACGCCGCCACCGGCAAGCACGTCCACGTCCCGTTCCTGAACCACCTCGACGCCCTCGAGAGTGTCGAGATACGCGACGACACCGCCGCGCTGGAACTGGTCACTCGCGAGGGCCGGGTCCACGGCGCGATGCTGGAACGCGACGGCGACGTCGAACCGGTCTACGCCGGCGCGACGGTCCTCGCGACGGGCGGCGTCGGCGACCTATTCCCGCGCTCGACCAACCCCGCGAACGCCACCGGCGACGGCGTCGGGATGGCCGCGCTCGCCGGTGCCGACGTCGCGGACATGGAGTACGTGCAGTTCCACCCGACGGTGTTCACGGGAGACGACCCATTCCTGGTCAGCGAGGCGGTCCGCGGCGAGGGCGCCCTGCTCCGCGACGCGGACGGGGAGCGCTTCATGCCCGACTACCACGAGGACGCCGAACTCGCCCCCCGCGACGTCGTAGCACGCGCGGTACAGGCCGAACGGGAGGCCACCGGCGGGGTGACGCTGGACGTGAGCCCCCTGGAGTTCGCCGACGAGTTCCCCGGCCTCGCCGAGAAGTGCGAGGACCGCGGCGTCGACTGGGACAGTGGCATCCCGGTTGGCCCCGCCGAGCACTTCCTCTGTGGCGGCGTTGCGGTCGACGACCGCGGCCGCTCCTCGCTGGACCGCCTCTACGCGGTCGGCGAGTGCGCTCGAACCGGCGTCCACGGGGCGAACCGCCTCGCGTCGACGAGCCTCCTCGAAGGACTCGTCTGGGGCCTGCGGGCCGGCGAGGCCGCCGCCGGCGCCGACCCGGCCGTCGTCGAGGCGCCGGAGTTGCTCGAACGCGACCCGGAACTCCCCGACGACTTCGCTCACCAGAAGTTCCACCGCCTCCGCCGGGTGATGGACGACTACGTCGGCCTCGAACGCGACCCGGCGGAACTCCAGCGCGCGCACGCGGCCCTCCGGCGACTCAAGGGCGAAGTCGACGCCTACGTCCGGACGCGAACCTCGCGCTCGCTGTACGAACTCCGCCACGCGACCGTCACGGCGCTGCTGATCACCCGCCACGCGCTGGCAAACGACGAGAGCCTGGGCACCCACCACCTCGTCGCGGAGTCGACCGGCACCGACGACGAAACCGAACGGCCGGAACCGACGGCCGACGACTGATGATCACCGACTCCAAGATAGAGGGCTGGCTCCGCGAGGACCTGGGCCACCACGACGTGACGAACCAGGTGCCCGGCGAGACGACGGGCCGACTCGTCGCGAAGGAGGACGGCGTCGCCGCCGGCCTCCGGGCGGCCGTCGCGGTGTTCGACTACCTCGACTGCGACGCCGAGGCGACAGTCGACGACGGCGACCGGGTCCGGGCCGGCGACACCGTCCTCCGGGCCGCGGGCCCGGCGCGCGACGTCCTCCGCGGCGAGCGCGTTGCAGTCAATATCACCGGCCACGCGTCCGGCGTCGCCACGAAGACCCGGGATGCGGTCGACCTCGCCACCGACGTAACCGATCACGTTCGAATAGCCTGTACACGCAAGACGACGCCCGGACTCCGGGGAATCGAGAAGCGTGCGGTGGTCGCCGGCGGCGGCGACACCCACCGCCTCGACCTCTCCCACATGGTGATGGTGAAGGACAACCACGTCGCCGAGATGGGCCTGGAGGAGGCAGTCGATCACTTCCGCGAACGCGCCTCGTTTGCGACGAAGGTGGAGGTCGAGGTGGAGGAACCCGAGGACGCTCCCCGGGCCGCAGAGGTGGGGGCGGACGTCGTCCTGCTGGACAACATGAGTCCCGGCGAGACGGAGCGGGCCGTCGACCTGCTACGGGAATCGAGGACCGAGGTCCTCGCCGAAGCCAGTGGCGGCATCACTGTCGACGACGTGGCCGACTACGCGGCGACGGGCGTCGACGTCGTCTCGATGGGCAGTCTGACCCACTCCGCACCGAGTCTCGACTACTCGTTCCGGACCGGCCCCGACGCCTGATCGAGAGAACGAGCGCATTGATCGGTTCGGGTTCTCGTGTGAACTGGCAAAGTAACCGTGAACACAGAAGGAAAGCCCCGGTCCGATCCGGGAAGCACGCCGCCCCTAGCACCGGAGCGACCGCAGGGAGCGAGGAGCGCAGGAAGGCGCGCGACCGGAGCGGACCGCCCCTTTCAGTCCTCCCGGTTGCGCCACAGGCAGCCCTGCCCTTCCCCGGGTCGCGCGCCCTCACCCGCGAGGGATTCGGCCGCGCTCCCGGCCAACCGCCGGGCGGTTGCGGAGCGGTCAGGAAGCGGTCGCGCCGACGTCCGGCGCGA
>CAZMGU010000147.1:0-4871 GCA_964565905.1 uncultured Halobacteriales archaeon | reverse complement strand
TCCTCCAGGGGGACGAGGACGACGTCCGCGTCGCCGATGCCGTCGGCGTCCACCTTCGCCCGCTCGTGGTCGATGCCGGGGATGCGCCCGTCGGCGGTCAGTCCCTTCACTTCCTCCGCGCCGTGTTCGCGGAGGTGGTCGGCGATGGCCGCCATCCGCTCCTCGGTCCGGTTGAACAGGTTCACCTCGAGGTCCGCCCCCGTCGCCTCGGCCAGTTCCACCATCTCGCCGGGCACCAGCGCGGCGACGTTGCCGTTTATCGAGAGCACGGCGTGGTCGACCCGGAGCAGGTGCGCGGCGGCCGCTCGCTCTGCGGCGTCGGCGCTCGGGAGCGTCCGCTCCCCCAGGAGGTAGTCGTACGCCTCGCCGCGGCCCTGCGCGATGAGGCCCTGTCTGGACGTGATGCCCTTCTCGACCCCCTCCTCGATGCGATGCCGCGTCAGCAGCGACTCGTACCGCGGGTGGCTCTCCGGCACGTCGACTTCGGTCATGGGTTCACCTCTGTGCGGACCGTAGAAAAGGCGTCGCTCCGCGGCGTTACCGGCACGACTTCGCCGGTAACCGAGCACGACCCCAGGTTTATGACGGATCACGGGACCAGCACCGCCGATGCCCTGACCAGTCACCGCGGAGCGGTCAGCGGGAGTGCGACGCGCCGCTTCGCGTTCCGGATCCGTCGCCTGTTCGCCACTACCGCCGTTCCGGAATCGCCGTTCGGGTCGTGCGTCTGGGAAGCGATAGACTCGACGAGCGAGTCGATCAGTAAACAACTCGAACGGGACCACTACCGCAGCGACCGATAGAGGAAAGCCCCGGTCCGCTCCGGGAACCCCGGCGCAGTAAGCACTGGAGGCCGAAGGCCGAAGCGCGCAGCAAGCCGCGGGACCGGAGCGGACCGCCCCTTTCATACCCACCCACGATGGCAAGACGATCAGCCGACACGGGTGGGACTGAAAGGGGCCGATTGCTCGGGGACGGCGGGCGACGCAAGCACGCGAACGAAGTGAGCGCGCACAGCGAGCCCCCCGACCCGAGCAATCGGGGGCTTTCCTTCGTCAGTCACTACGGCAGTGTCAGCACTCACGTTCTACACTGATCGATTCGCTCGCCGCGTCGATCACTGGCCAGCGACCAGGGCTACTCCAGCAGCGTCGCACCGCCGGGATGGACGCTGGTCACCTCGGCATCGTACCCAGCGTCGCTCAACCCCGTTCCCAGAGCGAACACCGTCTCGCCGAGCATCGCCATCGAGGCGTCGCCGCCGGCGTCGGCCACGTCCATCACGACGTCGCGGACGTCGACGGTGATCAGTTCGGCCTCGCGGGCGAATTTGCGAGAGGCGCGCACGAAGTTCGGGAGAGTCGGTTCCCCGACGACCTGGGAGAGCGCGCGCTGGCCCGCCGCGGAGAGCAGGTCGGTGTCGCCCGACAGGACGTCCTCGGTGGAGAGTTCGTCCATCACGTAGTACTCGACGCGGGTCCGGGCCGGGATGGCGTCCACGACGTTGTCCTGCGGACCGCCGGGTTCGAGGCGGAGCGGTATCCCGCCGCGGGCCTGCGCGACGACGTCACCGAGGCCGGTGCCGGCCTGTACCTCCGCGCCGTGGGCGACAGTGACGAGTTCGTTCTCCGAGAGCGGGCGGTCGAAGGCCTCGCCGGCGGCCAGGGCCGTCCCGAGCGCCATCGCGCCCGAGACGCCGAATCCCGCTCCGAGGGGGAGGTCGGTCTCGCCGGTGACGGTGGCCGTCGCCCGGAGCGCGTCGAGGACGCGCTCGACGGCACCCATCTCCAGGTCGACGCCGTTCAGCGAGATCGCCGTCTCGTCGGCGGGGCGGACGGTCACCTCCACGCCGTCGTCGAGCGCGATGCCGCCGCCGCGCGACCCCGCCTTCGTCGGGTCGTCGTGGGGGTCGCTGGTGAAGAAGCCGGTGACGTGGCCGGGCACGAACGCCGTCGCAGCGTCGGTCATTGCCACGGATCGGTCGTCCGGTGATTTAAACCCTCGACAGTTCGGGTCGCGGGAACGGGGTCCGAACCGAGGTCACCGGCTACTGCTCCACGTCGTCGTGAGCCGGCCAGACCCGGGCCTCGGGGTGCTGGTCGGCGCCTTCCTCGACCCGCCCCTCTTTCTGCAACCGTTCGAGTTCCTCCCGCGCACCGTCCCGGGTAAACGGGCCGAGCGCGGTGGCGGCGTCGAAGAGTAGCTGCTGGGGAACGCCCTCCCCGGCCGCGCCGGTCGCGGTGTGTTTCTCGCCGGCCGCGAACGCGCCGCTTATCAGGTCGACGTACTCCATCAGGTCGTCCTCGCCGCCCAACTCGTCGTGCCACCGTGGTGGAAACGCGCTCAGTCCGTCGTCGACCCGGTAGATGGCGTCCGGACCGGCCCACTCCTCCGCGTCGGTCAGGTCTTCCTCCACGACGGCGTCTATCTGGTCGGCGTCGACAGACTGGACGCCGCGCTCGTCGAGTTCGGCGGCGTAGGCCTCGAGTCGCTCCAGCGGAACGCCGCGGTCGACGGTATCGTCGTACTGCTCGACGAACGTCAGCAGTTCCCTGGGGAGGAGGTACTGGCCGCGTGGCTCGGCGGTGTCGAGCACCGCCGGGTCGAGTTCGGTCATCGGGAGTTGTTGGTTCGGCTACCTGATAAATCCTCGACCGAAACGGCCCCGGTCCGTCGTCCCCGTTCCCGGTCGATTCCCGCGCGGAGCGCCTGGAACGCAGGTGCCACTTACCCTACGGATTTATGTCGGACGGTGTGTGAAAGCGTACACATGCCGACCATCAGTGCTCGTCTGCCCAGGGAGGAGAAAGCCGATCTCGACGACGTCGCCGAGTTGCTCGCGGAGGACCGCAGTACCACCATCCGGAAGGCGCTGCGGGAGGGACTGGAGACGATACGGTTCCGCATCGCGGCCGAACGCTACCAGTCGGACGACGTCTCCATCGCCGAGGCGGCCCGCATCGCGGACTGCTCGGTGGCCGAGTGGCTCGCGTACGCCCACGACCGGCACCTGACGGCACACCTCACGCCGGAGGACGTGGAGCGGGACGTCGAGGCCGCCACGGAGCTATGACGCGCATCTACGTGGGACCGACCGTCCTGTACTCGCTCGGGCAGGTGGGCGAACTCCCGCTCCTCACCCACTTCGACGGACGGATCGTCGTCCCCGAACGGGTGCAGGCCGAGGTGGACGCCGAACCGTCGAACACCGCGCTCGCGGAGTTCGTCGAGGACGAGGACGTCTCGACGGCAGTTCCCTCGAAGGCACTCGAACGGGCGAAGTCGATGCTCGACACGGACGAGGAGACCCACGAGGCCGTGATACTGGCCGGCGTCCTCGCCCACCGCGACCCCGACGACCGGACGGCGGTCGCCGTCCTCTCGGAGGACACGCACCTGCGCGCGCTCGCTCACGGACTGGGCGCGACGGTGTCGAGCGGCTACGGCGCGGTCGCTCGCGCCGCCATCGAGGACAAGTACCTGAGTACGGCCGCTGCCAAGCGCATCGTCCGCCGGACGGACAAGCACGGGCTTCACATGACCGGCGAGTTGCGGGAGCGGGCCGTCGGTGAGGTCGGGGAGTGAAGGCCGGTCACCCGGACGCGTCCGCTTCGTAGAACTCGCCGTCGTCGAGGACCGGATCGTCTTCCAGGAAGGCGAGCCCCCGTACCGTCGGCGAGACGCCCGTCTCGGTCTCGAAGAACTCCATCGCGTCGCTCCCCCAGCCCATCCCGACCACGGCGTCGAACGCGCCGAAGTGCCGGGTGATCATCGGCGCCGGGGGCGCGTGGGCGAACGCCCGGAACCGGAACTGGTGTTCCATGGCGAAGCGATACACCATATCCTGACCGCCGAGTTCGGCGACGCCCTCGTAGCTGGTTTTCTCGATCGGTCGGCCGTCGTCGGATCCGTAGAGATTCGCTTCAGTGCAGGTTTCGGTGGTGCTGTCGAACTCGGCGACGACCGCGCGTTCCCAGCGGTCGGCGCTCTCTTCGAGAAATCCGGCGACGCGGGGGTTCGTCAGTACGTAGACGTACTCGGCGACCCACGCGACGTCGGCGGGGATCTCTTCACCGTTCTGGTCCGTGAGCGGTCCGTGGACGGAGTCGGCGCCGGCCGGGACGTCGACGGGGTTCGTCGCGTCGACCCACTCTACCAGCGACTCGCGGGCGTCGACGTCGGCACACTCGAAGTTGTACACCGTCCACTCCACATGCGGGATTCGGGGTGCGTTTCCGAAAAGGATAGCGTCGTTCGTCCGCTACTGTGCCTGGTTCGTCGCTTACGGGCTCAGACGCTGCCGGTCCTGCGAGACTCGCTTCGCTCACGGCTTCGCCGTTCGCATTCGTGGTTCTCGCTCCACTCGAACCACGCACCGCTCGACTCGCTGGCTCCCAGGTTTGCCGCCTACGGCGAGAGACGTTGCCTGTCTCGCGGGAAGAGCACGGCCTCACGGATGTTGCCGAGACCGAGCATCGTCATGACGAGGCGCTCGCCGCCGAGGCCCCACCCGGCGTGGGGCGGCATCCCGTACTTGAACATCTTGGTGTAGTACTCGAAGGCCTCGGGGTCGAGTCCCTGCTGCTCGAAGCCCTCGACGAGGCGGTCGTAGCGGTGTTCGCGCTGGCCGCCGGAGACGAGTTCCATCGACGGGTGCATCATGTCGAACCCGGTCGACAGCGTTTCGTCGTCGTCGTGGTCCTTGATGTAGAACGGCTTGATCTCGCTGGGCCAGTCGGTGATGAAGTAGTGCTGGCCGACGTCCTGGCCGAGCGCGTGCTCACCCTCGGTCGGCAGGTCGTCGCCCCAGACGAGGGGTTCGTCGAGTTCGCCGGTGGCGTTGATGCGCTCGATGGCCTCCTCGTAGGTGA
>CAZMGU010000146.1:0-5053 GCA_964565905.1 uncultured Halobacteriales archaeon | reverse complement strand
TGTCGTCGGCCAGGGCCATCACCGTCTCCTTGGCGTCGTGGTCGTCGCCGACGACAACGGTGTCCCAGTCGATGGCGGACTCCAGGTCCGCCAGGCGGCCGGCGGCGAGGTTGTGGAACGCGCCGACGACCGGGACGTTCTCCGGCGCGGCGCGGGCCGCGAGCGCCGTCACGCTGCCGGCGCCCGGCCGGTTGTAGTGGAAGCCGGCCTCGTCGCGCTTCATCCCGACGGCGGGCGAGACGAGGACGTCCCCGTCGTCGAGTTCGTCCGCGACGGCTTCGACCGTGTCGGTGAGGTGGTACGCGGGCACCGCGGCGACGATTACGTTGGCGCGCCGGGCCGCGGCGGCGTTCTCGACGCCGTCGATGGCGGCGTCGACGCCGAGGCTGTCGAGTTCCGTCTCGTACTCCCCGGCCTTCGCGTCGGCGCGGTCGGCGTCCCGCGACCCGACGATGACCTCGTGGTTCGAGTCGCGGGCCCACCGCAGCGCCAGTCCCTGGCCGATGTCACCGGTCCCGCCGAGCAGCGCGATTTCCATACCGACGGGTGGGACGACCGGCGAATAAGCGTTGTGCGACCGGTCGGGTTTGCCACCGTCCGGGACGCGATGGGGCGCTCACCTGCCCCGCCCCACTCACTCCAGCAGGTCCGGCAGGTCGTTCACCGAGTCGACGACGGCGGCCGCGCCCGCCCGACTGTACTTGCGCCGGCCCTCATCGCCGGTCAGTCCGCCGGTGAGCACGCCCACGCCGTAGTACACCCGCTCCCCGTCCGCCTCGTCCGCGTTGACGGCCGTCCGCACGTCGTCGAGGGTGTCGCCGACGAAGGCGACCCGTTCCGCGCCGAACCGCTCGGCGACGGTGGTCAGCGCCCGCGGGTGGGGCTTGCCCTCCGCCCAGTCGTCCATCGTGAACCGGTGGTCGGCGTCGACTGAGAGCCCCACGCGGTCCAGCGCGATGTCCGCCTCCGCCGCCGGCCGCCCCGTCACCACGCCCACCTCGTAGCGCGCGTCCAGTTCGTCCAGCGTCGCAGGGTCGACGAGCACCGGTTCGTCGGCGACGAAGCCGTCGGTCTCCAGTTCCGGTTCCCCGCCCTCCAGTTCCCGGTACAGGTCGCTCCCGAGGTACAGTTGCTGGAACACGTCCCGGAGGCGCTCGGGGTCCCACGCGTCGAACACCGCCTCGGCCGCCGCGTCGTCCAGTGCCTCATCGACGACCGCCTCCGCAGCGTCCAGGCCGCCGCCGTGGTCCGCGATGCCGTCGGTGAACGCGGGCAGGTCCAGGTCCATCCCCTCGCGAGAGGCGAGCAGGTACAGGGCCGCCGCGTAGGTGAGTTCCCAGTCGTCGTTGAACCCGCCGGCGTCCTTGAACCGCTGGACGGCCGCCTTCGGGATCGTCTCGCCGTACACCCGCTCCAGCGACTCGACTATCGCCCGCCGGTAGGAGTCCTCGACGTCGACCAGCACGCCGTCGACGTCCAGCACGACCGCGTCCACGTTCATACGTGGAGGGGAGAGCGCGGTCCCTCATTGCCGTTCCCCTTCTCGGCCGGTCGGTCATCTCGACCGATCAGTCGAGCGTCAGCGCGGACGCGACGCCGGCCCGTCGTCCCGCGCGACGTAGAGCGTCTCCCCTTCTGGAAGCGTCTCCCGCTCGACCGGAACCGCTGGCTGGTCGCCGCCGAGCGTCGTGAACAGGAACGCCGCGCCGGCGTCGCGGGCGACGTCCCGTGTCGGCCGGTGGAGTTCGGGCGGGAGGTTCCGGGCGTATACGGCGTCGGCGTTCGCATACACGGAGAGGTCGGGGTCGGTGACGTCGTCGCGAACGAAGGTGACGCCCGCGGGGACGTCGCGCCGGACCACGTCCGTCGCGGTGACGTCGCGGCCCGACGCCGCCAGCGCGCCGGCGACGTCCGGGCGTCGACCGACGCCGACCTCGGCCAGAACGTCGAACCCGCGTAATCGGTCGACGACGGCCTCACGTGCGGTGGTCACAGCGGGATGTTTATGACACACCCACGCATATGCGTTCCCATGCACGTGGACATCGTGCCGGTGGGTGACGTCCCCGCGACCGTCAAGCGCGAGGCCTCCGACGGCCTCCGCTCCGTCTACGACTGCGAGGTCTCCATGCACGAGCCCCGGTCGGTCCCCGCCAGCGCACACGACGAGAACCGCGACCAGTACCGGGCCGAGGAGTTTATCGACCTGGCCCAGCGCGTCGGCGACGGCGACAAGAACATCGCCATCACGCCGAAGGACCTGTACTACCGCCGCCGCAACTACGTCTTCGGCCTCGCGTACCTCTCCGGCAGCGGCAGCGTCATCTCGACCTACCGGCTCCAGACCTCCTCGGACGGCGGCTTCTCCAACCGCTCGGCGAGCGACATCTTCGCCGACCGCGTCCGCAAGGAGGTCGTCCACGAGATCGGCCACACCATCGGGCTCGAACACTGCGACAACAAGCGCTGCGTGATGAACTTCTCCGCGACGGTTCGGAACGTGGACGTCAAGGAACCGTCGCTCTGTGGCTCCTGCCAGCGGAACGCCATCTAGTCCGGCGACCCGGACGTTCAGTTTCCCAAACCAATTAGGCAGCAACGGTAACCCCGGTGTGCGTGTATCACAGGGTGCGATGAGTGAAAGTCAATCCACAGCCCGGGTCGACGAACTGAGCGACATCTTCGTCTCGGTCACGGGGGACGACTCTGTCACCGAGGCCCAGGAGGAGGTCGACAACGACCGCGAACTGCCCGGTGACGAGGCGGTCGACGTCGAGGACGGCCTGGACGACGCCGTGGCCGGCGCGGAGACGGGCGGCAGTTCCGACCCCGCGGCGTAAACCGGACACACCGATGCCCACTACCCGGCAGTCACGGCCACGGACGCGAGCGAGACGGCGTCCGCGAACCCACGACCCTTTTCGTACCCGGCCGGTCGACGACGAAAGATCCCTGCGCCGAACGTAGAGACGGATGGTCCACCACGCCCGATACGCGTCGCCCGTGCTCCTCCAGTCGGCCCAGTCCGGGTCGCAGTTGAGCGGCCTGCTCTCGAACCCGTGGTTCTACGCGGCCGCGACGGCGCTCGCCCTGGTCGTCGGTGCCGCGGTCGGCATCTGGGTCGAACCGGACCGGCGGTGGCAGGCCGGCCTCCTCGCGGTCGGCGGCGGGTCGCTCGTCGTCTCCCTCGCCTTCGAACTGTACGACCCGGCGGTCCGGACCGTCGGGAAGTGGCAGGCCTCGGCGTTCTTCCTCGCGGGCGTCGCCGTCTTCGGCGCGCTCGACATCCTCATCGACCGCTGGGCAGACGACGAGTCCACCGAACGTGGGTTCGGCCTGTGGGCCAGCGTCACCACCGACGGCATCCCCGAGAATCTGGCCCTGGGGTCCGTCCTCGTCGGCAACGTTTCGGGAGCGCTCTCGATACTGTTCGCCCTCGCCGCCACCAACACCTCCCAGGCGATGATGTCGGGGACGAACATGGCCGAGAACCGCGGCGAACTGGTGACGATGGCCGCCTGGGCCGCGACCGCCGTCGTCGTTGGCGGGTCGGTGGTCGCCGGCTATCGCTTCCTGCCGCCCCTCCCCGAGTTCTGGATCGCCGCCGTCGAGGCGTTCGCCGGCGGCGCTATCCTCGCCTCCCTCGCCGGCGAGATTTACCCCGACGCCTACGAGGAGGCCGGCCCCTCGATCACCCTGGCGACCGCTCTGGGCTTCCTCGCCACGTTCCTGCTCTAGGCGACCACGCCGCTCCGGACCCGTCGGCCGCGACGCCTCGCCCGCACCTGCCGGGCCGGTCCGCCGGTACAACTTCCGGAGGCGTGGCTTTTTGTCACCGCGCCTCGACGTTCCGACGATGACGCGAACTGGTCCCCTCCCGCTCCCGACGAGCGACACCTGGAAGTACGCCCTGGTCGGCGGCCTCGCTGGACTCCTGATCGGTGTCGCGGGCTATCTACAGACCGGCGCCGGGGACGCGTTCTCCCTCGACGGCGCGTTCGTCGGCGGTGCCGTCGCCGGCTACCTCGCCACGGCGTCGCGCACGGAGGCCGACGCCGGAAGCGCGAGCGTCCGTGCCGGCCTGGTCGGCGGCCTGCCCGCGCTCTGGATCCTGGCCGACGTCTTCGACGCCGCCTCGGCCCTCGCGAGACCGCTGTGGTTCCAGGTCGCCGCGTTCGGGGGCGTCGTCGGCACTATCCTCATGGTCGTCCTCGGAGTGGCCGTGGTGCTGGGCGCTATCGGCGGGAAAGTCGGCGCCTGGATCGCCGGCCGCCGGGACGACGAAGCCCCCTCCGCGGCCGGTACCTGAGAGCTGGGTCGCTTCGTTCGGCGAGAAGATGGTCGCTCCCCTCGGTCGGAACCTTCCTACGGCTCACGGGTCGCTCCGGTTAGCCGACGGCTCACGGCTCGTTTCACTCGCCGTTCGCCATATAGCTGGTCGCTCCCGTTGGTCGCGACCATCCTCGCCTCGCGTGTCGCTCCCTTCGGTCGCTCCCGCTCGGCATTACGGAGGCCTCGTTCCCTCCGGTCACTGCGGCCTCCCTACTACTCGCGGTTCCCTACGGTCACCGCTCGTAATTAAGCTGTTCGCTCGCAGTAGCGAGCGAACAGCCTACGGCGCGTAGTAATACTCCCCGTCCCGCTTCTGCTGTCGGTCCAGTTGCGACCCGGGCTTGTTGATGCGCGGCCGGGCCGTCCGCTCGTCCCGCCTGAACGTCACGTCCAGGTTCGCGAGGAACTGGTTCATCCCCTCGCGCATGCCGACGGGCGGACTGGCGTGGCCGTGCTGGGCCGGTTCGCCGTCGAAGACGAGCAGGCGGTCCGAGAGCAGGTCGATCATGTAGATGTCGTGGTCGATGACCATCGCGGTTGCGTCGTGGTTCTCGGCGTAGCGCCGGATGGCGCTCGTCGCGAGGACGCGCTGCTCGACGTCGAGGTGGGCCGAGGGCTCGTCCAGCAGGTAGAGGTCGGCGTCCTTCGAGAGGCAGGCGGCGATGGCGACGCGCTGGCGCTCCCCGCCGGAGAGGTCGTCGAGGTTCTGCTCCATGATCGA
>CAZMGU010000145.1:0-5057 GCA_964565905.1 uncultured Halobacteriales archaeon | reverse complement strand
CATCGTCAGTCTCTATGAAGCCGTACCCTCCGGTATCATTGAAGAAGTCGACTGTACCTTCCGCCATGGTTACAGTCGCTCCACGTTTTCTGCTCGCGGACCCTTGTCCGCCTGCACGATGTCGAACTCGACTTCCTGACCTTCCTCCAGGTCTGGGCCGCCGATGTCCTCCATGTGGAAGAAGACGTCCTCGTCGGAGTCTTCGGTATCGATGAAACCGTAGCCGCCTGTGTCGTTGAAGAAGTCTACCGTACCGGTCGCCATTGCAACAGTCCGCTAGCGACGGAACTATTAAAAACTGCCGACCGTTCGACGTATCGGGGGTCCGAACCGGCGAGGCCGCCCTCTCCGGGAACACAAGGTACTTATCGCCTCGCTGAAACCATTGCAACCAATGGTACAGCGGGTTCGCGCGCTCGCACACGGGGTCTACGAGCGACTGCTGGAGTGGGAGCTCTCGTCGACGCCGTCGCACGTCGCCGTCATCCAGGACGGCAACAGACGCTACGCACGCAAAGAGGGCAAGGAGACGACCCAGGGACACGTGGAGGGCGCGGAGACGACGGAGGCCCTCCTGCGCTGGTCCGAGGACCTCGGCATCGAGGAGGTGACCCTGTACGCCTTCTCGACGGAGAACTTCAACCGGCCGGAGGAGCAACTGGAGACCATCTTCGACCTCGTCGAGGAGAAACTCCGCACCTTCGCCGACGCCGACCGGATCCACGACAACGAGGTCCGCATCCGCGCGATCGGGGAGACGAAGCGGCTCCCCGACCGGGTTCAGGACGCCATCGACTACGCCGAGGCCCGGACGGCGAGCTACGACCGCCTCCGCCTCAACGTCGCGCTGGCCTACGGCGGCCGGAGCCAGCTCCTGCGCGCCGCCCGCGACGTCGCGAGCGCCGTCGAGGCGGGCGAACTCGCCCCCGGGGACGTCGACGTCGACACGGTCGAGGACCGCCTCTACGAGGGCCCCACCCGCGACGTGGACCTCATCGTCCGCACCGGGGGCGACGAGCGGACCTCCAACTTCCTCCCCTGGCACGCGAACGGCAACGAGGCCGCCGTCTACTTCTGTACGCCCTACTGGCCCGAGTTCCGCAAGACCGACTACCTGCGAGCGATCCGGACCTACGAGAACCGCGAGGCCTCGTGGCGTGAACACCGCGCCCAGCGGGCGCTCGCCCTCGTCCGCGCGCTCGGGTCCGCGGAGGCGCCCAAGGCCCGCAAGGTGCTCGGCCGGTTCAAGGACGCGCTACCGAGCGGGGAGCGCGAGGCCGTCGAGGAAGAGGTCGAACCGGCCGCCGATTAGTTCACGAGTCGGCTATCAAATCATCGATTTCTTTCGCAATTTCGTCGACGTTGTCTTCCTGGATTTCACGAGCGAACCGAGACGCTAAGAGCGGGACGTGCTCCCTAAGAGCGTCCATTTCGATCTCGTACCGAACCGGCAACAGTATCTTGTCGATGTCCTCCGAGTGTTCCCTGGCCGTAAGGGATGACAGTTCCGCACCTGCCCAATCGGCCTCGACGAAGTCCGGGGACAGAACGACGATACCGTATCTACTGTCGCTAATTCCTTCTTCGATAGCCTCGCGAATGTCGTCACCGATGCTGATTTCGAAGTCGTCGTACCAGACGTCAACTCCTCTCCTTTCCAGATTCCTGACTAGCGGTTGGACGATTTCTTCCTTGTCGGCGCTCGAATGGCACACGAATAGATCGTAAGTGAAGCTTGGCTCGTCCGGAGACGAGATACTGGTCTCAGGTGATTCCTCGGACCCGATCTCTAAGAGGTCTAAGAGATAGTCCCGAAACTCAGTGATGTTGTCGAACCTATCGGTGTGATCCTTGTCCGGTATCCGAATCGGCGTCGGCCAATCGTTTCGAGTGCCGGGAGTGAAGAAAACACCGCGTTCGTCGATCGCTACTCGGAGTCTCGTCACTGGGTAGACATCCTCTAATCGCATCTTTCCGTTCACTTCGCCGATCCATTGATCTAGCGAGTTCTTCGTACGAGAGTTCAACCAATCAGTGATAAGCTGAGCTATCCGCGACAGTTGTTCGTCGGTTAATTCGATAGTGAACGAGTTTCCCGGTTTCTGTCCATCATCTGTCGCCCGATACTCGGTACATTCCAATTCGACTGTCGACTGGTGATACCACGCCATTACCTCCGTGCATTCTAACCCGAGTACCGCTTCGTCACTCTCGAAAGCGGCGCCGAGTGACGTAGATCGCTCCGAGAACCGTACCATTGTGAATCAGTTACTTGGTTTAAATAATAAACCCATCGCGATTGGCCCTCGATCGAAACCACGATGCGGAGTGGATCACCTGCCAAACCGCCGTTGCCGGTCCTGGTAGTCCCGGAGCGCCCGCAGGTAGTCCCGCTCCCGGAAGTTCCGCCAGTTGACGTCGGTGAAGTACAGTTCCGAGTAGACGGACTGCCAAATCATGAAATCGGAGAGGCGCTCGGCACCGGTCTTGATCACCAGGTCCGGCGCGGTCGGGAAGACGAGGCGGCGGTCGACGTCGTCCTCGTCGATGTCCCCGGGGTCGAGTTCGCCCGCTTCGACCTCCTCGGCCAGGCCCTTGACGGCCGTGGCGAACTCGTGTTTCCCGCCGAGGCCGATGGATATCTGGACCGGCGCGTCGACTTGTTCGTCGTCGTCGGGCCCGCGGACCGCCACCGCGCCGGGGGCCCGGACGTTCTCAAGTTCCCGGCGGAGCGTCGGGACGGCCCCCTCGTCGAGGACGCTGGCGTAGACGACGACCCGGTCGGCACCGAACTGGAACGCCAGGTCGAGGAACAGTTCGAGCGTGTCGTAGGCGCCGGATTCGAGCAGGTCGCGCTCGGTGATGACGAGCGCGACGGTGTCGGGGAGGGCGGCGTCGCTGCGCTGGAGGCGCGCGGCGAGATACCGGTCGTAGAGGGCCACGACCGTCGGTTGCGCGGGCGGGGGCCTAAATCTCACGCCTTCCCCCGGAGCGGGCGCACCGGACCGCCGGCGGACGTGGAAATGGTCGTACACCGACAGGCAGGGCGTCTGGGCGTCGCTCGCGGGCACCGGTCCGGAAAGGGTAAGTGCCTCTCCGCGGAACGGCGTGACGTGACATCGACAGTCCGGCGGGCCGTGGCCTTCGCCCTCGTCGGCACGCTGGCGCTCGTCGCCCCCGCGGTGACGGGTGCCGGATCGGCCGCGGTGGCCGGGGTGGCGGCGACGGTGGGGGTGGACCCGTCGCTCGTGGCGACGGCGGCCGCGACAGCCCCGTTCGTCGGCTTCGCCGCCTTCGCGCTGACGGTCGACGACGACCGGGCCGTCTTCGACCTGTTCGCGCGCCCCGGGGACCGGCAGGACGGGACCCTGTACGGCCTCGCCGGGTTCTCGCTGGCCGTCGCCGGACTCGCGCTCTTCGCCACCCAGTTCGGGATGCCCACGTGGGTGTTCGTCGGGGCGGTGTTCGCCCTCGCGTTCGGCAACGTCGCCGGCAACGCGGTCGACGCGACGACCGGCGGCCCCGTCCTCTCGACCGCCGGCTTCGTCGTCGGCGGGTTCGTCGCGGCCGCCGCCGGCCAGGCGGTCGCCGCTCGACTCGTCGAACTGTCGCTGACGGGCGAGTTCGTCGCCATCGTCGCCTTCCTCGCCGCCAGCGGTGCCCTCCTCGGTGCGTTGCTTCGCTCGGTCCTCTTCGAGCGGGACGACCCGCTCGTGATGGTCTCCATCGCCCTCCTGCTGTGGCTCCTCTCGGACCTGAACCTGCAGGACGTCACCACGATGCGCATCGCCGTCGCGCTGGGCGTCACCGTCGTCCTCGGCTACGTCGCCTACGCGCTGGACACGGCGTCGCTCCCGGGGATGCTCACCGGCGTCTTCCTCGGCCTCCTGACGATGGTGCTCGGGGACTTCCGTTGGTTCGCCATGCTCATCACCTTCTTCGGCCTCGGCGGCCTCTCCTCGAAGTTCCGCTACGAGGAGAAGGAGCGACGCGGCATCGCCCAGGAGAACGAGGGCGCTCGCGGCAGCGGCAACGTCCTCGCGAACTCGCTGGTCGCGCTGGTGGCGGTCATCGGCTGGGCCGCGAGTCCGAGCCACACCGACGTTGACGGGATGCTCTTCCTCTACGCCTTCGCCGGGTCCATCGCCGCCGCGATGAGCGACACCCTCTCCAGCGAGATCGGGGGCCTCTACGACGACCCGCGGCTCATCACCACGTTCGAGCGGGTCGACCCGGGGACCGACGGCGGCGTCACCTGGCAGGGCGAACTCGCGGGTATCGTCGGCGCGGGCGTCATCGCCGGTATCGCCGGCGCGCTGTTCGAGTCCGTCGACGCCACCGGGGCGGCGGTCATCCTCGGGGCCGGCGTCGCCGGGATGACCGTCGACAGCCTCCTCGGAGCCACCGTCGAGGGCGGCCTCGTCGACAACCAGGGCGTGAACCTGCTCGCCACCGTCGCCGCGGCCCTCGTCGGCGGGAGCCTCGCGCTCGCCGTCCTGGTATGATCCGCGAGGCGAAGTCCGGCGACTATCCCGCGCTCCGTGCCATCCAGGAGAGCGCGCTCTCCGACCCGTGGCCGGACCTCCTCGAACTCGGCGTCGACGGGCCGCCGCTCGTCCTCGTCCTGGCAACCGAGCGCCCGATAGCGTACGCACTCGTCGTCCCCGACGACGCCGTCGCCTACGTCGCGGAGTTTGCCGTCGCGCCCCCGAGACAGGGGCAGGGCCACGGCTCGAAACTGATGGCAGCGCTCCTGGATAGACTCCGAGAAGACGGCGTCGAGACGGTCCGGCTGACCGCCCGCGCGGACGACGAACGCGCGCGCTCGTTCTACGCGACGTTCGGCTTCGACGTCGTCGACGAGGTGCCGGACCACTACGACGACGGCGACGGCGTCGTGCTGGCGAGGGACCTCTAGAACTCGTCGACGGTCCGGACCCGCACGTCGGTCGGTCGCTTGACGAACTCCCCCTCGGCGGTGCCGATCAGCTGGTCGACGCCGCGCTGGGCGGCCACGTCCAGCAGTCGCTGGGTCACCGGTCCGTCGAGGACGACCG
>CAZMGU010000144.1:0-5091 GCA_964565905.1 uncultured Halobacteriales archaeon | reverse complement strand
CGGCCGCCCTTCTCGCGCTGTTCCTCGGCGGTGGCGCGGCCGCCGGTGGTCGCGGACTTGACCTTGTCGTAGCCGTCCCCGGGGTCGTCGAGGAGGCTGATGTGCGAGGCGGGAATCGAGGAGGACATCTTCCCGCCGGTGAGGCCGGTCATGAACCGGTGGTAGATGGAGGATGGCGGGAGGAAGCCGTAGCCGCCGTTGTCGAGTTCGACCTCGCGGGCCAGTTCCTCGGCCTCGTCGCGGGAGAGGTCGAACGAGTCGACGTGTTCGTCGTAGACGCGCTTCTCGCCCGCGACGGCCTCGATGAGGGCCTCGAACGCCTCGTCGGTCGCGTTGCGGTCGAGGAAGCGGGTGCGGGGGCGGAGCGGTTCCTTGCCCGCCGAGCGGAGTTTCTCGACGGCGCTCTCGCGCACCTCGTCGGCGGTCATCTCCGCTTCTATCCAGTCGGCGGCGTCCTCGCAGCGGACGCGCTCGTCCTCGTCGAGGTCCGCCGACAGCGCCTCGTAGGCCGCGCCGAGCATCCGCCGTTCCGCGTCGGTCGCCTCGAAACTCGCGTACGCCTTCGTGACGCCGAAGTAGCGCATCCGCGAGGCCAGGTCGCGGGCGAGGCGCATGTGTGGGTCCTGGTCCGGCCCGACGGGGATGACGGTCGGCTTCGGTTCGTCGAGTTGCGGGTAGAGGATGTCGGCCATCTGCGTGACGACGCTCTGCATGTGCGAGACGTCTGTCTCGCCGTCGAAGCCGTAGATGGCCCCCAGTTCGGAGAAGTTCGCCTCGACGCCGAGTTCGAAGGCCAGGTCCTGGACCTCGCGGTTGGCCGACTGCCGGTAGAGTTCGCCGTCCTCGGGGTCGAAACCGAGCGCGAGCAGCGAGAGAACGTAGTTGCGCGCGTGTTCGTCTATCTCGTCCCACGAGAGGCCGCGGGCGCTGTGGGCCTCCAGGTCCGCGATGAGGCCGTAGGCGTCGCCGCCCTGCTGCTGGTGCCAGATTATCTCGTCGAACACCAGTTTGTGGCCGATGTGGGGGTCGCCGGTCGGCATGAACCCCGAGAGGGCGGCGAACTCCTCACCTTCGCGCATCGCGCGGGCGACCGGCCGGTAGTCGCGGTGGCCGAAGATGACCCCGCGGCGCATCAGGTAGTGCGGGTTCGGGACGCCGTCGAGCAGTTCGTCGAACTCCTCGATGCCGAACTCCTCGAACAGTTTCCGGTAGTCGGAGACGGTCGAGGACCCCCACGGGTCGAGGGCGACGTCGTCGGCGCCGGCGGCGTCGGTGCCCCCGTCGGTGAGCGGGCGGTCGTCGTCCCGGTCGGAAGGCTCGTGCGTCATCAATTGTCATCACGTCGCATCGACACGCGCAAAAAGCGTTCGTTTTCACGGGGTCAACCGCTCGGCGGCGACCCACGACACGCCGTCGTCGCTCACGAGCGCGAACACCATCGTCTTCCGGACACCGTGGGCCAGGCGCACGTCCAGCGCCAGATCCCGCGGTTCGAACACGTGGTCGGCGGGCAGCACGCGGATCAGCAGTTCGGAGTGGCCCAGGTCGTCGACGCTCTCGACGTCGGCGTAGGTCCGGAAGTCCGCGCCGAACTTGAACCCGGTCTTGGGGACCATCCCGTCCTCGCGCAATCGCTCGTACACGCGCAGTCGGCGGTCGAACCGGTCGCCCTCCACGTCGCGGCCCCGTTCGACGACGGCCACGTCGCCGCCCTCGACGGCGAGGATGCCCTCGCGAGCGAGATAGGCCGCCTCGACCAGCGATAGCTGGACGGCGTCGTCGGCCTGGTCGTCCAGCCGCTGGCCGTAGAACGCCCGCCCGTACAGTTCCGCCGGCGGGTCCCAGCAGAGCACGCGGTCGGCCAGCAGGTCGCCCTCGACGGACGGGATCGCACTGGCGCTCGTCCCGGCGACGTCCGGCCGGCCGGTTTCGAGGTAGGTTATCTCGCTCTCCTCGTCGACGACGGCGAGGACGCAGTCGCCCAGCGTCGTCGCCGGGACCGTCTCGCGCTCGCTCGCGACGCACACCCGGTAGGCCACCTCGTCGTCCCACGGGCCCTTGCCGCGGGGGTAGACCAGGAAGTCGGCGTCGGCGGCCGCCGCGTCGTTGCGGCCGGCGGGCGAGAGGTAGAACCCCCGGTCCCGCAGGTCCTTGTAGACGAAGAAGTCCACCTCGGACACCGCGGCGGAGGCCAGGAACGCCCCGACGTCCATCCCGTCGACGGCGTCGAGGTCCCCCCGGTAGAGCAGGTGTGCGGCCTCGACGGGGTCGAGTTCGAGTTCGCCGCCGTCGACCGGCCGGCCGTACCCCCGCGAGTCGTAGAACCGCTCCCGCGCCTGCGCGTCGGCACGGACCACGTCCCCGGCGAGCGTCGCGTCCATACCTCCGTCTCCGGGCGCGAGGCCAAAGCACCTGTGGGTTGGCGCGACGTTCGAACGTGACGGGCGTCACGTCTCGGCGGTCGGCCCGCCCGCCTCGCAGGTCGCGTCCAGACAGCGGTGGCCGCTGGCCGTCTCGAACACCGGCAACCCGCAGTCGCAGTCGCCGACGACCACCCCCGCCGGGAGCGAGAACCCGACGTCGCAGTCGGGGTAGCGCTCACAGCCCACGAGCAGGCCGCCTCGCCGCAGTATCCGGAGGTCGCCGTCGCAGTCGGGACAGTCCCACTCGCGGTCGAAGGCGGCCTTCACCCGGTCGTCCAGCGACTCGCAGTCCCGGTCGAGACACACCTCGAAGGCGCGCCCGCGCTCGGCGCGGAGCGTGGGGAGGCCGCAGTCGTCGCAGCGCCCGCCGGTGACCGTCGCGTCGGATGGAATCCCGTACCGTTCGCCGCAGTCGGTGCAGGTGACTCCGCCCCCGGTTCTGACCAGCGTCCCCGGACAGTCCGGGCAGTCGCCGACGGGGACGCCGGCCGCGGAGGCGGGGTACCGGGCGCTCCCGTGTTCGTCGTGGGTGACGACGCGGAGCAACTCGTCGCCGTCGCGGGCGGTGATCACCCCCTCCTCTATCGTCACCGTCTCGGCCCGGGTGAGCCACGCGACCGGTTGGTACCCCTCGGCGTCGTGGACGAGGACGGTGTTGTCCGACTTGACCACCACGAGCACCTCGCCGCGCTGCTCGCGCTCCTGGGACCCGTCGGTTATCGTCGTGCAGTCGCCGGCCATCACGCGCGTTCCGTCGTGCATGGGCCGGTCTGGCCCCGTGTTCGTACTTGAACCTCCGGACGGGTCGGAACTGGTGGTCGGCGGCGTGAGCGGCGGGGAACGGCTGGTTACGGGAAATTGGGTCAGCGGACCGTTGGGAAGCGGGCCGTGGAGGACGTGACCCGTGGTGGAGGGACGGTCCGTGGTGGAGGGACGGTCCGTGGTGGAGGGCGGACCGTGGAGGCTCGGTCCGGAGCGAGGTGGAGGGCGTGGGGACCGGTTCAGGCGGCGTCGCGGTTGTGGTCGCGACCGACGACCAGCGCGGCCGCGTTGAGTGCGAGCGCGGCGACGAGGAAGGAGAGCTCCCGTCCTTCGATCCCCCCGATCATCAGCGCCGGGTAGACGAGGGGGACGAAGACGGCGGCCCAGAAGGCGACCGTCTCTATCGGTCGGACCGCTGCGGTTCGGAGGGCCTGTACGTCGACGGCGGAGGGGGTTCGTTCGGAGCCGAAGGGGGACGCGATGGACATTGGTGCTCTCTCCTCACTCACTGGTAGCGCCGGACGTACCATATAACGGGTATACCCTTGGTGAGAATTCACCCGGTTTCGCCAATCTATACACCGTTTACCTACCTTTCGCAGCTATACTTTGCACCTTTTACACCGCCTCAGAACGCTCTATACCTTTCATCGAGGTTCCTGACGCTGTATATCCGGTCCGGCCGTCGCGAGTGGAACTGTATCCGTCGCCGAGGAGTTCGACCCGGCGTTCGGTCCGGACCCGGCGGGTCGTCAGGGGTAAATCGGTCGGGCGACACGGGCGGGTATGGACGCGGTCTGTTTCGACATGGACGGAGTGCTCGTCGACTCGGAGGACTACTGGATCGAACTCGAACGCGAGGAGATACTGCCGACCGTCTGCCCGGACGACGACGTCCCCATCGATGCGGTCAGCGGCGTCTTCTACGAGGAACTGTACGACGTCCTCGACGACGAGTACGACGTCGCCGTCGGGTTCGAGGAGTTCGCCGCGCTGTACGACGAGGCCGCCGGCGAGATATACCGCGAGCGCGCCGCGCTCACCGACGGCGTCCGGGAACTGATCGCCGAACTGCGTGACCGCGACGTCCCCGTCGCCATGGTGACGGCGTCGCCGCCCGACTGGTACGGCATCGTCCTGGAGCGGTTCGACCTGGCGGCCCTGTTCGACGCCACCGTCTGCGTGGCCGACGTCGACGGCCCGGGGAAGCCAGAACCCGACGTCTACGAGCGGGCGGCCGCGGAACTGGGCGTCGACCCCGGACGGTGCCTGGCCGTCGAGGACTCCCTGCACGGGACGCGGTCCGCCGGGAGCGCGGGGATGACCGTCGTCGGGTTCGGTGCCGGGGACGAGGCGGGCGGCGGGTTCGACGAGGCGGACGTGGTGGCCGAGTCGCCCGAAGGGCTACGGGACGCGGTGCTCTCCCGGGCCTGAACGGACCGGAGAATCGCTCCCGGCAGGAGAATCGCCACTCACTCGACGCGGACCGTCCGGTGCTCCTCGACGACCGGGAGCGGCAGTTCGGGGAAGGACACCTCGACGCAGAGGTCGAGTTCGTCCGCGTCCGCGCCGAAGACGGCCACCGGGACGGTCGCCTCGCCAAGGTAGGAGGGTTTGGCAGTCATCTCGTGACCGTTGATCGTCACCCGGAGGCCTGCTCGGGCGCTCCCGGCGGTCGTCTTCACGGTCACCTCGTGGAGTTCGCGCTCGCCGCGAGCGATGGAATCGGGGACGTCGCCCCACTCGACGACGACGGCGGGGAGTTCCCGCGCGTTGGTGACGATGCGCTCGGCGACGCTCTCGCCGATGCCGGCCGACACGATGCCGGCGACGCCGGCGTCGACGACGTCTGCGGGCGTCCGGAACCCCTCGGCGGCGAGCGTGCGGGCGCGGCCGGGGCCGACGC
>CAZMGU010000143.1:0-5099 GCA_964565905.1 uncultured Halobacteriales archaeon | reverse complement strand
GACCTCGACGACTTCGGCCACTTCGACCGCGCCCGTCTCGCGGGGCTGGACGACGGACTGAACGTCGCCGCCGGCCCGCAACGAGCGGGGAAGACGACCCTCATGGAGGCCGTCAGACACCTCGGCTACGGCCTGACGAGCGGGTCCGACGTCCCGCCAGCGACGGACCGCTACGCCGTCACGGCGACGGTCGTCCACGGAGGCCACCGGTACGAACTGTCCCTCGACGGCTACGCCGACCCCGCGGTGACCCCGCTCGACCCGGGCGCACCCGACCGCACGCCCCGCGACCTGTTCGGGGGCCTGCGGAAGAGCCAGTACCAGCAACTGTACACGGTCAGCCTCGACGAACTCAGCCGGGACCCGGCGACGCTCGACGACGACGTCGACCTCTCGACCGTCCTCCTGGAGGCCGCCGGGGGCGGCGACATCACGGACGTCCCGGACGTACGGGACGCCCTCGCCGCCGAGGCGAAGGACGTCGGCGGGAAGCACGGGCGCAAGTCCTACGACCTGAAGGGACCGCTCGAAACGATAGAGGCAGGGGTCGAAGAGCGGAAGGACGCCACCGCCCAGGTCGAGGAACACGAACGGACGGCGGCCGAGCGGGCGAAAGTCCAGAACCGGATCGAAGAGATAGAGTCCGAGATGGAGGCCGTCGACCGCGAGCGGACCCGCCTCGAAGCGGTCGTCGCGAACCACGACACCTACGAGGAACTCCGGGAGCGGACGCGGGAGCTCGAATCGATGGACACCGACGGGGTCGAGGCGTTCCCGCTCGAAACCCTCGACGAGGCGCGTACGCTCCGGGACGAGTACGAGAGCGCCCGCCGAGAGCGCCGCGAGGCCGTCGAGGCGTTCGAGTCGGCGGTCGACGCGGCCGACCCGGCGTCGTACCGCCGACGCCTCCTCGACGCCAGGGCGGCGATACGGCGGTTCGACCACGAGCGGTCGGGGTGGGAGCAGCGCGTGGAAACGCTCCGGGAGCGCCGGCGCGAACTCGACGAGACCCGCCGCTCGCTCCGGCGGACGGCGGCGAACCTCGGTTCGAAGTGGGACGGCGACGACCTGGGGACGGTCCGGACGATGGACGCGGACCTGTTCTCGCGGGACGCCGTGGCCCAGGCCGTCGAGCGGCACCGGAGGGCGAGCGAGGCCGTCGCGGAGCAGGAGCGCGCGATAGAGGGTCTGGAAGGGCGACTGGAGCGGTTCGACGAGCGCGTCGACGCCGCCGTCGAGTCCGCGGACGGAGCGTCGCTCCGGGATCAACTCCCCGTCGCGGCCCTGGGAGGGGTCCTCGCGCTCGCCGCGGGCAGCGCCGCCGCCGTCGCGGGCGGTCCGTTCGCCGGCGTCGTCGTGACGGCGCTCGTCTGCCTGGTCACCGGCGGCTACGTCGGCTCCCGCGTCGACGACGAGACGCCCACCCACGACGGCGTCTCGGTGGACGCGCTCCGCGCGGAGACCGAGAAAGTGCGGACGGAACTGGAGGACCGCCGGGAGCGACTGGGGGAGCGGGAGGCCGAACTGTCCGCGGCCGACGAGACGCTCGACGAGCTGCGGACGGCGTACGACCTCCCCGACGACGCCTCGGCGGACGCCGTCGGTCGGTTCCACGACGAACTCGTCGACCTGCAGGAGGGGGTCGCCGCGGCCGACGCGGACCGGGAGCGGTACGACGGGCGGGCAGACGAGTTCCGGGACGAACTCGACGACGTGGTCGCGACGCTCGTCGCCGCCGGCGTCCTCGAATCGCCCGTCGACGACCCCCTCGACGACGCCCCAGTGGTGTTCGCGGCGGTCGAACGGGCGGTAGACCACCTCTCCACCGCCGAAGCGGTCGAGGACGCCACCGAACGGGTCACCGAACTCGAAGCCGACGTCGTCGCCGTCCTCGAACGGTGGGACGAGACGGCGTCCGCCGCCGTCGGGGACGACGACCTGGCGAGCGAACTCGACCGATTCGTCGAGCGGGGCGAGGAGGTGCGCCGAATAGTCGACCGGCGCGAGGAGCGCGACGCCACCCGGGCGACGCTGACGAACCACCTCGGCGTCCAGGCGTACGCCGAGGCGCTGGAACCGCTCCGGACCGAGGGGACGGGTGACGGCGGAGACGACGGTGGCGAAGCGGGGGAGACGGAGATAGCGGCGGAGACGGTGGAGAAGGCGGAGGCGGAGAGGGAAACCTGGCTGATCGACGCCTACGAGCGCGTGCTCGACGAACACGGCTCCGTCGGGGAGGTGCGGAAGCGACTCGACGAACTCGAGGACGAACGCGAGGCCCTGGCGGCGGAGAAAGAGGAGCGACTCGAGGAGCGGGCGGAACTGGACCGGGAACTGCGCGACCTCGCGTCGGACGACGAGGTCAGGGCGGCCCACGAGACCATCGAGCGGGGGCGGCGACGCCTCGAACCGCTCGCGGAAGCGTACGCGTCGCGTCGCATCGCCGAGTACCTCCTCGACGAACTCCACGAGCGGTTCATCGAGCGGACGACCGGACCGCTACTGGACGACGCCAGCGATATCTTCCGGCGCATCACCGGTGACGCGTACGCGGAAATCGACTCCCGCGACGAGTTCGACGACCTGGACTTCGAGGCCGTCCTCCGGGACGGCGGGGTCCACCGGACGACGGAACTGTCGCGCGCGACGGCGGAGCAACTGTTCCTCGCGGTCCGCCTCGCCCGCATCGAACGGTACGACGAACCGCTCCCCGTCCTGCTGGACGACTCCCTGACCAACTTCGACCCGGAGCACGTCCGGCGGACGCTCGACGTCGTCGACGAACTGGCCGACGGGACGCAGGTGTTCCTGCTCACCTGTCACCCGACCCTCGTCGACCGGGTTGCCGACGAGTACGACGCGCAGTACTGGGGCCTCGACGACGGGACGTTCGACGGCCCCCACGGGTCGCCCGAAGCGACCCGCTCGCTGCTCGACGGCGACGAGCGCGAGCGACCGACGAGCGGTCGACCGTAGGACCACATCGGCTGGCCTGTTCGGATGGAAGTCCCGACGCGGCTCAGAGCCCATCGTCGAACACGTCCGGGAGCGACGTGATCGTCGCCTCCGGCGTGACGCCCTCGGGGAGCGTCACGTCCGCTCCCCGGGTGACGAGGACGGCGTCGATGCCCGCGCGGTGGGCCCCCACGACGTCGGTGCTCGGGTTGTCACCGATCATCACGGCGTCGTCGAGCGACGTGTCCGCCAGCGCTATCTCGAAGAGACGCGGTTCGGGCTTCCCGACGACCGTGGCCTCGACCTCCGAGGCCACCTCTATCGCCCGGACGATGGCCCCCGTCCCCGGCGCGACGCCGTCGTCGGTCGGAAACCACGCGTCGGCGTTGGCCGCCACAAGGGCTGCTCCCTCGTCGCGTATCAGGCGCGTCGCCCGTTCGATGTCGTCGTAGGTCACCGACCGGTCGTGACCGACGAGGACGGCGTCGACCCCCTCCGTCGCCGTCTCGATGCCGTACTGGTCGAGCATCTCGACTACCTCCGGCGTCGCGATGGGGTAGACGGCGTCGACGCCCTGCTCGCGGACGTACTCCACCGCGGCCCACCCGGAACTCGCTATCGCGTCGCGGTCCGTCTCGATGCCGAACCCCGCCAGGTGGTCGACCAGCGTCGACCGCTTCGACCGGGAGTTGTTCGTCACGAACCGGACCCGTTTCCCCCGGTCGCGGAGCTCCTCGATAGCCTCGGGAACGCCCTCGACGACCGAGTCGCCCAGGTGGACGACCCCGTCGAGGTCGATACAGAACGTCTCGTAGCGCTCGGCGAGCATCTACGCGACGCGTGGGGACCGACGGACAAGTAGGATTCGACCGCTTGTGTTCGACGAAGGAGCATGGGGGACCACCGGAATCGGCCGGTTACCCGTCACGGGCGGGAATGAAAGGGGCCGGGCGCTCGACCCGTCCCGGACGAAGCAAGCACTGACCGAGCGAACGGAGTGAGCGAGGGCAGCGCATGGTTCGAGAGAGCTTCGCTCTCTCGTCATCACGAAAATCTTCGATTTTCGAACGACAGCGAGGCCCGGACGGTCGAGCGCGCGGGGGCTTTCAGGCTGTTCGCTGATCTGGCTGTCGCCGTCGAACGATCTGGACCGGAAAGAAACGACCGAACGATTTCAGGGCTGCTCGCCGGTCTCGATGGTGAACTCCGCGGTCGGGTAGGCGACGCAGGTCAGACAGTAGCCGTCCTCCATGTCGTCCTCGAACAGGGCCTCGTTGTTGGAGTACCGGACGTCCTCGGTCGCGTCGCCGTTCGTGATCTTGCCGGCGCAGGAGACGCACTGCCCCTCGCGGCAGGCGTAGGGCAGGTCCCAGCCCTCGTCCTCGCCGGCGTCGAGGATGGTCTCGTTGTTGGCGACCTCGATGGTCTCGCCCTCCTTGGCGAACTCGATGTCGTAGTACTCGACCTCGTCCTCGGCGATGGAGTCGGGGTCGAACCCCTCGTCTTCCTCTTCCGCCTCGTCCTCGCCCTCCGCGAGTTCGCCCTCGGCGTCGCCGGCCGGGATGCCGGCGACCGCACCGCCCCCGCCGATGGACCGGTTGTACGGCTCCGGGAAGTCCGTCTCCGGCACCGTCGCGGCCCGTTTCTCGAGCACGTCCTGCGAGATGTCCTCGTTGGGCTCCCAGCCCGTTCCACGCGCGTAGTGGAGGAGGACGACGACGAGAGTGAGGGCAGCGCCCGCGGCGATACTCTCCAGTGCAACCATGGACGCAAATTTGAAGCACGCGGTTAAAACGTTTACCAAGCAGTCCTCGGCGTGCGTATCGACGGTCCCGTCGATACCGGAGTCGCGGTCGAGAACGAAGGACCGCCTTCTCCCCGCCAGAGTACGAGGTAGCAGTTCGATCGGTCTGCCGTCTTCGACGACGAAACGCTACTCCTCCCGCCGCGGGACCTCGTATCGTCCGAACCCGTAGCGAAGGCGGTTCGCCACCACCTTTTTCGTCGTCGGGTCGCCTGCGCGACCACTCCTCGAAAAATCTGGACCAAAAAGGCCGAACGCTCACTCCGTTCGCGTTCGGAGAAACGGCGACCTCCGGTCGCCGTATGCTAGCCGCCTACTGTCCTTCGTCCCGCCGCGGCAC
>CAZMGU010000142.1:0-5123 GCA_964565905.1 uncultured Halobacteriales archaeon | reverse complement strand
CGGGTTCGACCGCCTCGCCGTCGGCCAGGGCGCGGACGAACTGTTCGGCGGCTACGCCAAGGTGGCGAAGGCCCCCGACGACCCGCGGGTCGAGGCCGAGACCGTCCGCGGTGCCCGGCGCGAGGTCGTCGAGTCGCTCCCCGGTCAACTGGAGCGGGACGTCCTCGCGCTCCGCGCCGCCGGCGTCGAACCGGTCGCACCGCTCCTCCACGACCGGGTCGTCGACGCGGCGCTCCGCCTCCCCGGCGACCTGCTCGTCGACGCGGACGGGACCAGGAAGGTTGCGCTCCGCGAGGCCGCGAGCGAGTGGCTGCCCGACGAAATCGCGAGCCGGGACAAGAAGGCCGTCCAGTACGGGAGCCTGGTCTCCCGTGAACTCGATCGATTAGCCCGGCAGAACGGGTTCAAGCGCCGGATGGACGACCACGTCTCGAAGTACGTGGAGTCCCTGCTGTAGCGAACGGACGGCACGGTCCGTTCCCGTGACGGTGTGCCGCCGCCGTCGCGAGGCCGTCACGGGGTGATCCTCAGCGCACGAGCACCCTGGACCCGTCTTCCTACTTGAAGCTGGGGTACTTTCGCGGGTCACTCCACGTCCGCGTAGGTCCGGACCAGTCCGCACTCCGGACAGAGGACGGCGTCGACGGAGTGGTTCTCGGTGAGCCCGAGCGATCCCAGGAATCCCTCCCGGCGTTCGTCGGTGTTCACCTGTAGCTCGAACCCCTCGTTCGTCCGGAGCGAGACCGGTTCCATCGTCACGCCGCAGTCGGGACAGCGTCGGTCCATGCGGCGAGCGTACTCGTCGATCCCATTTAGGCGTCGGTGTGATCCCGGACGCTTTCGATGGCGCGCCGACCGAACTCGGCGACGTCGGCGGCGAGGTGGTCCGCGGCTTCGAGGTCGGCCGTCGTGAACCACTGCCAGTCGTCGGCCGGTTGCTCGTCCGGCCCGGGGTCGACGTCGCGGGAGTCGGCGCGTCCGTAGAAGACGAAGTCGATGTGCTGGTGGCCGACTCCCTCGGCGGTCACGTTGATGTCCTCGAGGAGGAAGTGCTGCGGTTTCGGGATCGACCGGGCAGTCTCGCTGTCGAGATTCCCTTCGGGCGCGATCAGGTCGACGTCGAGGCCGAGTTCCTCGCGCGTCTCGCGGAGCGCCGCCTCGTGGGGGAGTTCGTCCCGGTCGATATGTCCGCCGGCCGGGAGCCACATGTCGAGTTTGTCGTGTTCGTGCAGGGCGACGGCGTCGTCCGCGACGACGTAGACGGTCGCGACGAAGTGACGGGTGGTCTCCATGCCACCGCGAACGGCGACGGGGAAAATCGGTGTTACGGTCGGTCCGCGGGACGGGCGAACGCCCGTCTACACGGCCTGGATGTCGTCCTCGGTCTCGAGGAGTTCGTGGTAGCGGTTGCGGATGGTGACCTCGGAGATGTTCGCGACCTCGCTGACCTGGGACTGGGTCACCTTCTCGTTGGTCAGGAGCGACGCGGCGTACACCGCGGCGGCGGCGAGGCCGACCGGGGACTTGCCGGAGTGGACGCCCTCGGCCTTGGCGTTCTGGAGCAACTGGCGGGCCCGCCGCTCGACCTCCTCCGAGAGGTCGAGGTCGCTGGCGAAGCGCGGGACGTAGCTCTCCGGGTCTGCCGGCTGGATCTCCAGGCCGAGTTCGCGGATGACGTAGCGGTAGGTGCGTGCGATCTCGTCCTTCTCGACGCGGGAGACCGCAGTCAACTCGTCGAGCGAACGGGGCGTGCCGGCCTGGCGCGCCGCTGCGTACAGCGACGACGTCGCGACGCCCTCGATGGACCGTCCGGGCAGGAGGTCCTCGTCGAGGGCGCGGCGGTAGATGACCGAGGCTGTCTCGCGGACGTTCTCCGGAAGCCCGAGCGCGCTGGCCATACGGTCTATCTCGCCGAGGGCCTGCTTGAGGTTGCGCTCCTTGGAGTCGCGGGTTCGGAACCGCTCGTTCCAGGTCCGCAGGCGCTGCATCTTCTCGCGCTGGCGCGAGGACAGGGAGTTGCCGTAGGCGTCCTTGTCCTGCCAGCCGATGTTGGTTGACAGGCCCTTGTCGTGCATCATGTTGGTCGTGGGCGCGCCGACCCGCGACTTCTGGTCCTTCTCGGCGGCGTCGAACGCGCGCCACTCCGGACCGGGGTCTATCTCGTCCTCGTCGACGACGAGGCCGCAGTCCTCACACACCGTCTCGCCGCGTTCGCCGTCCGAGACGAGATTTCCGCTGCACTCCGGACAGACCACCTGCTCCCCCTGTGTCTCCTCGGTCTGGCTCTCCTCGTCTCGCTCGCGTTCGCTCGTGTAACGCCGGATGGTAGTGTCTGACATTGGTTACTGGCTGACGGGTCGATCACCCGAAGAACGCTCTGTGCAATTACACAGTAGTGCCCGTGCGAACTTAAAGCCGTTGCCTATCTGTGAAGGCCTCTTTCCGATTCCGAAACTGTAGTTTCGGATTAACCGCATTTCGTTCCCCTTGCCGGGTCGCCGCCGGAGCCGTTCCAACCCGCTGCCTGGGCGGATTCGACCCGTCGCCGGACCGTGGTATCGAAACGCTTACCGCTCGGCCGACGCTTCCCCGCGGTATGAGCGACGCCGCCGTCGACCCGGAGGAGGTCCGTCACGTCGCGGACCTCGCTCGCGTCGACCTCGACGAGGAGGAGATCGAGCGGTTCGCGGAACAGTTCGCAGACATCCTCGACTCGTTCGACCGCCTCGACGCGGTCCCCGAAGTCGACCGGGAGGCGGAACTGGCGAACGTGATGCGACCCGACGAACCCCGGGAGAGCCTCGGCCAGGAGGAGGCGCTCCGGAACGCCCCGGAGTCCGAGGCGGGCCACTTCAAGGGCCCGAAGGTGTCCTGACCATGGCGACGGACTCGAACGACGGCTACAACGGCTATGTCACCGCGACGGAGATAGCCGGAGCGGACGACGGCCCCCTCGCCGGGAAGACTGTCGCCGTCAAGGACAACATCTCGACCGAGGGCGTGCGGACCACCTGCGGGTCGGCGATGCTCGACGACTACGTCCCGCCCTACGACGCCACCGTCGTCCGGCGACTGAAGGAGGCCGGTGCGACGATCAACGGCAAGACGAACATGGACGAGTTCGGGATGGGGAGCACCACGGAGACGTCAGCGTTCGGCCCCGTCGACAACCCCGCCGCGCCGGGCCACGTCCCCGGCGGGTCCTCGGGCGGGTCGGCCGCCGTGGTCGCCGCGGGCGACGCCGACCTGGCGCTGGGCACCGACACCGGCGGTTCGGTGCGGAACCCCGCCGCGTTCTGCGGCGTCGTCGGCATCAAACCGACCTACGGCCTCGTCTCGCGCTACGGCCTCGTCGCCTACGCCAACAGCCTCGAACAGATCGGTCCCATCGCGCCAACCGTCGAGGAGGCCGCCGAACTGCTCGAAGTCGTCGCCGGTCCGGACGAGCGCGACGCCACCACCGAGGACGCGACGGAGCACGGCACCGACTACGAGTTCGCTGCCGCCGCGGACGGCGACGTCGACGACCTTACCATCGGCGTGCCGACCGAACTGGTCGAACCCGCGGACGAGGACGTCACCGACTCGTTCTGGTCGGCCATCGACGAACTGGAGTCGATGGGCGCGACGTACCACGACGTCGACCTCCCCTCCGTCGAACACGCCGTCGAGGCCTACTACGTCATCGCGATGTCCGAGGCGTCCTCGAACCTCGCCCGCTTCGACGGCGTCAGGTACGGCCACTCCGCGGACGCTGAGGGGAACTGGAACGAGGCGTTCGCCGCGACGCGCGAGGAGGGGTTCGGCGAGGAGGTCAAGCGCCGCGTCGTCCTCGGCACCTACGCCCTCTCCGCCGGCTACCACGACAAGTACTACAAGCAGGCCCAGGATGCCCGCGCGTGGGTCAAGCAGGACTTCGACGAGTCGCTGTCCGACGCGGACGTGCTCGCATCGCCGACGATGCCCGTCCCGCCGATGGAGCGGGGCGAGAACCTCGACGACCCGATGCAACTGTACCTCGCGGACGCGAACACGACGCCCGTCAACCTGGCCGACCTGCCGGCCATCTCAGTCCCCATCGACGAGACGCCGGACGGCCTCCCCGTCGGCATACAGTTCGTCGGCCCCGCGTTCGGCGAGAAGACGGTCATCCGCGCCGGCAGCGCGCTGGCGTAAGCGGTCGGTTCCGCGACCGGATCGCGGGTTTCCGAACGGCGCGATCGCTGCTTTTCCGCCGTGACGACGCAGGCACAGGTTTATTTCTTCCGTCACTGTGGTCGACGTATGACCGCCGAAGCCGACGAGGAACTGGAACTGGACGCGTCGTCGATGGGAATCGGTCTCGCTGTCGGTGCCGCTATCGGCCTCTCCGTCGGCGTCGCGATGGACAATCTGGCGCTGGGGATAGCCATGGGGATGGGCGTCGGCGTCTCCTTCGGCGTCGCGTTCAGCGGGGCGTCCGATAGCGACGATTCCGACGCCGAACGGTAGCGCACCGGCGATAGCGGGAACGCCGTCGTTAAGACCGACGGCTATGGAGGCTACGGTATGGAGGACACGCGGCTCGCTCCGACGGTCGGAATCGTCGCCTCGCTGCTCGTCCTGGTCGCGCTGGCCGTCCCCTACGTCGTCGTCGCGGCCGGGAGCGCCGTCGCGACGTACTACGCGGCCGGCACGCTCAATCCCCTCGTCGTCGGCCTGTTCGCCGTCGTCGCCGTCATCGTGTTCGCCGCCGGCCGCGAGGAGCGGTCGTCGCCGGACCTGGTCGCGGGCGCGGCGCTCGTTCTCGGCGTCTTCATGGTCGTCCTGACCGCGGCGTGGGCGCTCACGGTGCCGGAGAGCCTAGTCCAGCAGCTCTCGACCCAGACCCTGCTCCAGTACCACCGTATCGTCCTCGTCGCCGTCTCGCTGGCCGTCCCGCTGAGTGCCGGCTGGTACGCGCGAGCGTTGCGCATCTTCTGACCGACGCTGGCGTTCGCCGGGAGCGCACAGCGCCGCGGAACCGCCCCACGGATCGCCTATCCGAAAGGCCCTTATGGGGGCGTGGCGGAGATACGAATGGACTAGGTCGGGGGGTTAGGCCCCCCTCCTCGCCCGCACTATGGTCTTGAGCGGGGACCGAA
>CAZMGU010000141.1:0-5213 GCA_964565905.1 uncultured Halobacteriales archaeon | reverse complement strand
CGGACGGACGCCGTCGGGTTCAAGCCACGCGCGGGGAACGACCACTGGCACGACCACGACGACTACGAGCGGGCGACCGCCGCGGGTCGCCTCTACGGGAAGGACGCGAAGCGCCTCGTCGACGCCGCTCCCGTCGACGCCGACCCGGAGGACGTCAACCCCGTCCACCGCCTGTGGCGACCCTCGCCGGGCGGCGGGACCGGCCTCCTCGGGAGCGACCACCGCGAGTTCCTCGTCGACCGCGTCGGCGACCGGTTCGTCGTCAACGGCACCGTCGCCCTCCCAGATTCCCTCCGGGAGCGACTGCCGCTCGCTGACGCACGCACCGTCTCGACGCTGGACGAGTTCAACGGGGTGATGGCCGACCTGCACGTGCCCGCGCTCGAATCCGTCGCCGGGGAGATAGCGTCGACGGAGCGGGCGGTCGTCGAGTCCTACGCCGACGTCGCCCGGCCGCTCTCGGACCTGGAACCGGACGCCGTCGCCGTCGTCGAACCCGCCCGGTGTCGCGTCTACGACGGCGACCGGTACGCGAAGGCCTGCGAAGTGACGACCGGCGGCCCCGCCACCGGCCAGCTAGAGGAGCGCGTCGGGCCGGTCGTGGACCTGGTCGAACCGGCGTCGACGGTGGCCCTGCCGGCGCTGGACTCCGGCGCGCGACGCGACCCGGCGGCCGTCGCCGACGCGTACGAACCGGCGTACGACGCGCTGCTCGCGACGGCCCTGGACGGCGAGTAGAAAGTCCACCGGGTGTCCGTCCCGGGTTCGCGCCGGGTCGCGCTTCGCTCTCAGGCGCCGAACTCGTCCTGCGTCACGCGCACGACGAGGGTGTCGTCGACGTCCCTGAGGTCGTACTCCGGAATCGTGTCGCCGGTGCGGGTCACCAGCATGGGTTCGACGAGTCTGGGCAGCGACTCGACCGTCACCCCGCCGTCGTCCGAATCGGCGGCGTCGTCGTCCGCTTCTGCGTCGCTGCCTTCGGCCTCTTCGGCGGCGTCGCCTCCCTCCACGACGCCGAACACCTGCAGGAACCGGTCGGTCTCAGCGGGGTCGACGTCGTCGTCGCGGACCGCCGCGGCCAGGTCCCGGGAGAGCCACTCCGTCTCGCTGACCGACGGTTCGAGGACGAACGCCGTCCGGGTGAACCTGACGAGGTACCAGTTGAGGTCGTTGAGGAGGGAGACGGCCGCGCCGAGGCTGACCGTCTCCAGCGCGAGACAGTTCTCGAACGGTTCCCGGACGTCGTAGGTCGCCAGCGCGTCGCGCGCCGTCTCGCGGGAGAGGAGTTCGTAGCGGAGGTTGACGTCCGCCGCCCCGACGAGGCAGACCCGGGTCATCGTGCGAGCAGAGTCGTGCCCGGCGGAAAGCGGTTTCGTTCCGGCCGATCACTCCGCGGCCAGCGAGAGGGTCTCCGCGCGGCCGGCGACCGCCACTGCCCGTTCGAGCAGGTCGTCCGGTTCGACGTCGCGGACCTCGTCGAGGTCCGCGTTGGTCTCCGGGAAGGAGGGGGCGACCCGGTTACAGCCCGCGTCGATGGTCGACTCCTCATAGGTGCCGATGTCGCGGGCCAGCGCAGTCACCTCGGTCTTGTCCATCGTTAGCGCGGGCCGGTGGACGGGCAGGTCGACGGCGGCGTCGGTAACGGCGAGGTTCGCACTGGTCTGGCTGGACTTCTGGCCGATGGCCTCGCCGGTGACGACGCCGACGGCACCGGTCTCCCGGGCGACCGCCTCGCCGACGGCGACGACGAACCGCCGGAGGTGGAGCATCCGCGTCTCCGTCGTCGTCTCCGCCAGTTCCGCGACGACGTCCCCGCCCGGAACCACCCGGAGGTCCAGGTCGAAGTTCGGCGCGAACCGGGCGAGGTCGTCGACCGTGGCCGCCGCGCGGGCCTGGTGGTCCGGGCCGCCGTAGTCCCCCAGGTCCACGTAGACGGGGACGACGGGGCACCCCCGGCTCATCACCTGCCAGGCGGCGACCGGCGAGTCGATGCCGCCGCTGATCATGGCGACCAGCGGGCGCTGCGTCCCGAGCGGGAGGCCGCCGGGACCGTCGCGCTGCTCCAGGAAGACGTAGGCCGCGTCCTCGCGGCACTCCACGAACAGCCGGAAGTCGGGGTCGTCGAGGTCGACCGCCGGGTCGCCGCCCATCGACTCGATGACCTCCCAGACGGCGCTCCCGCCGTCGGACTCGATGTCCGTGCTCGCGAAGGGGTGTGCCTCCGTCTCGCCGGCGCGGCGCGCGTCGACGGCGAACGCCCCCCCGTCGTAGTGGGCCTCGGTCGCGGCGCGAAGGGCCTCGGAGATGGCGGAAATCGTGGGTTCGACGGTGACCGCGGGGCTGGCCGAGACGACGCCGAAGACGTCCGTCGCGGCCGCGGTCGCCGCCTCGGGCTCGTCGGTGTGGACGAAGATCCGGTTCCGGTGGCGGTCGACGTCGCCGTCGACGCCCCGGTCGGCGAGCATCGAGGCGACGTTGTCCGCCAGTCGGCCCTCCATCTTCCGGCGGACCTGGTCGCTCTTGACGCCTATCTCGCCGTGGCGGACGAGGACGACGTCGGATCCGGGCGGGTGCATACCCGGTGTATCGGGCGGGAGAATAAACGCGTGTCGTCCGGGCGGCGGTCGTTCGGCGGGCGGCGTGGGCGTCAGAAGGTGGAGAGTTCGCCCTCGATGACGCGCTTCGTGAGGCCGGTGACGTCGGCCAGCTCGTCGTCGACGGCCGCGCGCACCTCGTCCTCGATGTCCGCGACGGCGACGCCGGGTTCGGGGACGAGTTCGGCGTCGGCGACGTGCGGGTCGTCGATGGGCGAACCGATCTGGGAGAGGAGGCGAACCTGTAGCTGTCTTATCCCGTCGACCTCGTCGACGACGGACTCAGCTATCTGGGTCGAGAGGAGGTTGTATATCTTGCCGATGTGGTTGACCGGGTTCTTGCCGGAGGTCGCCTCCATGCTCATCGGCCGGTTCGGCGTGATGAGACCGTTCGCGCGGTTGCCGCGGCCGACGGAGCCGTCGTCGCCCTGCTCGGCGGAGGTGCCGGTCGTCGTCAGGTAGATGGAGCCCTCCGCGTAGTCGTCCGCGGTGTTGACGTGGACCGACACCTCGCGGTCAGTGAACTCGGTCGCGAGGTCGGCGACGTACTCGCGGACGCCGGCGACGGCGTCGCGGTAGGCATCCATATCCGGGACGTGCTGGTCGACCATCGCGACGGCGACGGTGACGTCGACGTGGTCGCCCTCGCGCTTGCCCATCACCTTGACGTCCTGCCCGACGACGGGTTCGTCGACGGCGTACTCCTCGTTCAGGCGGCGTTCCGTCTCGTAGACGATCTGCTCCGTCTCGGTGAGGGGCGCGTGTCCGACCCCGTAGCTCGTGTCGTTGGCCATCGGGACGGTCGCCTCCTCGCCGAACACCTCCTGGAGGTCGCCGCTGCCCTCCCCCAGGCGGACGTCGACGACGACGTCGGTGCCGACGTCGAGGAACGGGAACTGCTCGTCGAGGTAGTCGCGGGCGGCCTCGAGGGCGATGGTCTCGGTCGGGATGCGCTGGCCCTCGAACTCCTTGGTCGCGCGCCCGACGATGAGGAGGTAGATAGGCTCCAGCACCTCGCCGCCGCCGAAGGCCGGGGCCGCGGTGCCGGCAACGAGTTGCGTCTCGTCGGTGTTGTAGTGCAGCACCTTGCCGACGCGGTCGATGTACTCCTGGGCGAGCGCGCGCGAGACAGTCTCGGCGACGCCGTCGCAGATGGAGTCGGGGTGACCGATCCCCTTCCGCTCCACTATCTCCACCGACTGGTCCTCCACCGCGTGCCCGGATGCGGGCTGAACGTGGATGTTCCGGTCCGTCATTACCCCCGTCTTTGCCGTCCCGGGTTCTATAACTTGTGGAAACCTTTTCGACAGTTCTGATTACTGCTCTGCATCATCGAGCAGGAGTCCGAGGTAGGATGTCCGTATCCCCTCCCCGGGGTCGAGCCCCAAATCGACGAGGACCTCCTTCGCCCCGTCGCGGGCCGCCTCGACGGCCTCGGCCTCCGTCTCCACCTCGACGAAGGTGCCGGCCCCCTCGACGCTGTCCAGGGTGACGGTGTAGCCGTCGAGTCGGTACCGGTCGCGCTCCTTCTCGACGACGGCGGCGGGTTCGAAGCCGAGCGCGCGGGCGATGCCGTCCGCCGCCTCGCCGCTCTCGACGCGCGTCTCTATCTCCTCGCGCGTCTTCGACTCCGCGTCGACCTTCGGCCCCTTGTAGGTGAGTTCGGCGTGCGTCTCACCGTCGTCCGCCCCTCCGCTGTTCCCCCTTCCGCCGTCCTCGCCACCTGCGACGGTCTCGCGCCGTATCCGGAACGCCTCGTCCGTCTCCGCGAAGTCGCGGTGCGGGGCGTCGTAGTACGTGTCCGACTGTCTCACCGTCCCCAGGAACTCGGCGTCGAGCGCGTCCAGTCGCTCCCTGACGGCGTCGTGGTCCGCCTCGACCTTGACCTCGACCTCGTACATGCCCCGGATTCGTCGCGGGGACGGGAAAACGGTTGCAGATCCCGACGTAGTGGAAACGTTGTCCTTAAGAGCGCGACGAGTGACGATTCGGGTATGAGCAACGACTCGGAGGCCGAGGAGGCCGACGTCGACGAACAGGAAGCGACCGAGACGGTCGATCAGGAGACCGAGGCCGACGAGGAGACCACCGAGGAGACGCCCGAAGGCGGGCTTCAGGAGGGCGACTTCGTCGAACTGGAGTACACCGCGCGCACCGTCGAAGGGGGCGACCTCGTCGACACGACCAGCCAGGAGGTCGCGGACGAGGAGGGCGTCGGCGAGGACCAGGAGTTCGAACCGCGCACCATCGTGCTCGGCCAGGGCCACCTCTTCGAGGGCGTCGAGGAGGACATCTACGGCAAGGAGGCCGGCGAGGGCGGCACCGTGACCGTCTCCGCCGAGGAGGCCTTCGGCGAGTACGACGAGAGCGAGGTCCGCACCATCTCGAAGGACAAGATCCCCGAGGACGACCGCTACCCCGGTGCCCACGTCGACGTCGACGGCGAGCACGGCCACGTCGAGACCATCATCGGCGGCCGCGCGCGCGTCGACTTCAACCACCCGCTGGCCGGCGAGGCCATCGAGTACGACTACGAGATCCTCCGCGAGGTCGAGGACCGCGAGGAGCAGGCCCAGGGCCTCATCAGCATGTTCCTCGACATGGAACTCGACGTCTGGT
>CAZMGU010000140.1:0-5299 GCA_964565905.1 uncultured Halobacteriales archaeon | reverse complement strand
ACGGGCCGGGACCGGGTCGCCAACCTCGGGAGCGTCACCGAGCGCGTCGTGAAGTCCGCCGAGGTGCCGGTGCTCGTCGTCCACATCGACTGACCCGGACGTCCCCATTTTCCGGTGTCCGACGCTTCCGGTGGCGTCGAACGTCTGTACCGTGGCGGAGCTGTAGCGGATCTGATACCGGACGTTACCGGTATTGAAAGTCGGAGCTACCCTCTGCGGATCGGGTCACCCGCCGGTCGGCCACGGGGGAGAGGGGTTCGAGACTTTCGGTTCGGTCGAACCATCGCCGCCATGTGTGCGATTTTCGGCCGTCAGCCGGTAGCGGGCGCCGGGGGCGACCGCCCGTCGAGTGAACGGCTCGCGCCACGAACAGACGGTTCCCTACCCCAGATATCAACTCTGATACCTAGTTGGTAGTCTATATATTGGACCTCGTATACTACTGCCGTAGATGGCGACGGCCGACCCGGACTGGCTCACGTTCGAGGGATCCCGGTTCAGTAGCACCGGGTTCTCCCGCGCGTGGCTCCTGGCGCTTGGCACGTACGGCGTCGGCGACGTCGTGACGACCATCGCGCTCGTCTACTTTACGCGGTCGTTCACCGAGGCGAATCCGGCGATCAGGTTCGCGATAGAGACGTTCGGCGGCGGCGGCTTCCTCGGCCTGAAACTGCTGGTCATCTACTGCTGTCTCGGCATCAGCCTCTGGGGCGGCGTCCTCGACGACGACCCGTGGCTGTTCTACGGGCCGCCGGCGGTGCTCACGCTGTTCGGTCTGGCCGTCACCGGGACGAACCTGACGCTGCTCTTCGGGTGAGGAGGCCGGTCGTCACGACGTCTGGCGGAGGACGAAGTCGACGTCGAACGACGCGACGTCGCTCTGGACCTCGTTCCCCGTCGACGCCGGAAGCCGCCACGCGACCGTCACGGTCGCCTGCTCCCCGCTCCCGACCGTTCCGTCGGTCGTGGCGTCTTCGCCGTCGATGTCGGCCAGGCTGACCCCGCTGCCGGCGCTGCCGAACAGGTACTCCGTCCCCCCGTCCACGTAGGTTATCGACACGGTCACGCGGAGCGCCGCGGAGAGTTCGCCCGTCTCGTCGTCGTCGCCGACCGCTCGCTCCGGGCCGAGCACGCCGTTCTCGTCGTCCTCGACCGTCACGTCGGCGACCTCGAACGTGCCGGGCCCGTCGCCGGCGTTCTCGAACACGACGCTCCCGGACCCGGCGTCACCCGGTGCCAGCGCCGGCACCTGACCGAACACCGTGGAGCCGCGTGCCCGCAGGTCCACCGGCGGCGCTCCGCCGCCGCCGTTAGCCGGGTCCGACGCGGTCGGCGTCGGTGACGCGGTGGGCGATGCAGTCGGTGACGCCGTTGGCGACGCCGTCTCCGGGGGGTCGCGGTCGTCTCGCTCGTCGCGGTCCTCCCGCGGCGTCTCCGTGGCCGTCTCCACGTCGGTGGCCGTCGCAGTGGTCGGGGGGTCGCCGTCCGGCGTCGGTGTGGGCGTCGGGGTCGGCGTGGGCGACACGGGCGTGACCTCCACCGGCGTCGGGGTCGGCGTCTCGTCCCCGTCCTCGACGCCGAACGCGAACGTCCCGTACCCCGCCCCGAGGACGACGAGGACGAGGACGAGTACCACAGCGAGCAGTCGCTTGTCGTACCCCCCGTCCGAGACGACGTCGCGGATCCGATCGGGGCGGTCGCTCACGGTCCGTCGTCACCCCCGGTGGGTTCGTCATCCGTCACGGGGCCGTTCCCCGCCGTCGAGTCGTCGTCTTCCTCCGGTGCCGTCGCCTTCAGGAGGTTCCACACCTCAGAGACGGCCAGCAGCACCGCCGGCACGACGACGAGCGCCAGGATACCGACGCCGGTCTGGGCGAACGAGGTGACGTAGCCGACGTAGGGGACGTGGAACCGGACGACGCCGACGACGTCGGACGATGCGACGAGGGCCGGGTCGGGGTCCTCGTTCGCGTCGCCCTTCGTCCGGAACCGCCGCTCGCCGCCGTCTTCGACTACCTCGACGACCCTGTGGGTCACCCGACTGTCGCCGCCGGCCTGCTCGAACGTGATCACGTCGCCCTCGTCGATCGATTCGGGAGCGACCTCGGCGACGAAGACGACCGCTCCCGCGTCGATGCTCGGGGACATGCTGTCGGAGAGGACGACGTAGCTGTGGTCGGCGCCGACGACCTGCGGGAACGCGCCCGCGACGAAGACGAACACGACGGCGATGACGAGGAGGAGACCGGCGACGTTGGCTACTCGGCGCCAGTCGACGTCCTCAGGTAGCACGTTCCCCTCCATCGGTCTCACTCTCGGTCGTCACTGTCCGGTGTCCTGCGTGAGCGTGAACTCGAAGTCGATGGAGACGCCCGTCCCCTGGTAGTCGTTCCCGACGTCCCGCAGGTACAGTTCAACCAGGAAGACGGACCCATCGGCGCCGGGGTCCGGCAACCCCGCCAGGTCGTGGTCACGCCCGTCGGTGTTCTCGGCGTGCTCCGACAGTTCGCGGAGCGTGGGGTTCTCCAGCCCGGCCGGACCGAGTCGGTCCGTCCCGTCCACGTACTCCAGCCGACGGACCTCGAGGTTGTCCGCCACGTCGTCGGCGGAGACGTCCTCGCTGTTCTCCGTCGCCTCGGTCGGTCCGTAGGTGACGTCGACGGCGAGCGATCCCGGCACCGACCCGTCGTTGACCAGCGTGATATCGTCGTCCGTCTTCTGGGTCGGCGCGAGCGCCGTACTCAGCTCGAACGTCTCGCTCCCGTCGAAGTCGAGGTTCAGCGTGCCGGCCCGGACGGTGTTGCCCGAACTCGTCTCGCTGTCGCTGAAGTAGGCCATCGTGCCGGCACCGGTCGCTGCGCTGGCGGCACCGACGCTGACGAGGCCGCCCAGGAGGCGTCGGCGAGTGATTTGTAGTTCACCCACGTCCTTGCTCATTCGAACTCGCTAGCTCACTGATTTTTGTCCGTCTGATCGAGGTGAACGGCGATATCGAACGTTACTGTCTCGCCTTCACCCTCCGTCACCGACGTCGGGAGGTCCCACTCGACGACCAGATTCGACGTGTTCCCGGCGGGCAGCAGGTGGTTCACGTCGTAGTCACCGTCGAGGTTCGCCGCTTTGTCATCAACGACAGAAGTCTGATTGTCCGCCGTACTCGTGTCATCGTCGTCGTCGATGAACACGGCGACGTTCAGATTGTCAGCGAGGGCGTTCGTCGATGCGTCCGTAATGCTGACGTCGATGTATCCGTCGATATCGCCATCGTTCGTGATAGAGGAAGAACCGGAACCGGAATCACCGGGAACGATACCGTTTCCATTGGTACCAGTAGCTGTCACCGTCGTCGTCTCGGTGTCGTCCTCCCCGTCGATAGTCAGGTTCAGTGACGCCGCTTCGATGGTGTTGCCCGTACTGTCCTCCGTATCGCTGAAGAACGCGAACGTCCCGGCACCCGCCGCCGCGCTTGCGCCGCCGACCGTAACTAAACCGCCCAGTACTCGCCGTCGTGTGAGTTCGATGTCCTTCCCGTTCATAGTGTACCTCTGCCTTCGTCGGGCCCACCAGGCCCACCAAGTACAGATCGAGTAGATACGCTTGCGTACCGACTGACTTGGTCTGTCTTCAATGTACTATCCGTTATCTGTAATAGTGTCTTCGATTTCAGCGGTCGATACGGCCGATACGTTCTTACGGCGACTCTCGGGGCGGTCTGGCACCGTCGCTCCCGACGCATCTCGTTCACTGGCAGCGACATCTTTTCCCTGGCGAGCGCCTCTGTCCCGTCATGGACCGCCGCGAGTACTCGTTCGAGGGGACCCAACCGGACGTCCACGGCTACGCCCACGTGAGCGCGGAGGCGACGCTGGTCGGCGACGTCACCGTGGGACCGAACGCGAACGTCTGGCCGGGGGCGGTGCTCCGCGGGGACGTCGCTCCGGTGGCGGTCGGCCGGGAGTCGGCCATCGGCGACAACGCCGTGGTGCACGCCTCGACCGTCGGCGAGCGGGCGCTGGTCGGCCACGGCGCGACGCTCAACGACGCCGTCGTCGAGGACAGCGCGCTCGTGGGCTTCAACTCGACGGTCAGCGAGGCGACCATCGGCGCGGGTTCCATCGTCGCGATGGGGACGGTCGTTCCGCCGGGCTACGACGTCCCCCCGGAGTCGTTCGTCCGGGGGATGCCGGCGTCGGTGACGCCCCTCTCCGAGACGGAGATAGACCCCGAGTCCGTGTTCGAGGCGTTCTCGTCGGGCGACTACGCGAACCTCGCCGCCCGCCACGAGGACCTGTTCGAGTAACGACCGGTCGATCGGGACCGTTTTGGCGGCCGTGACCGACGGATGAACCGGATGGACGGGGACGAGTCGCTCGCTCGGACGGCGGTCGTCACGGTCTGGTTAGCGCTCACCTTGCTCGTCGGCTTCTGGATCGGGATGCACGCGTTCGTCCGGATCTTCCCCTCGATCCCCGCCGCCGCGCTGGATTACGGGATCGTCGGCGAGGTCACGTTACCGGTCGTCGTCGTGAGCCTCGTCGCCGGCCTAGGAGCGACGGTCGCGATCGCCGGGTGTACGGTGTTCGCCGGCATGCATTTCTTCGGCGTCGTCGAACGGGTCGTCGTCGGCGATCGGTGACGGGCTTCCCCGAAGCCGACGCGGGTCCCGTCACGTGCGGGCGAATCGGCGGCGTAGCGCGGCGCCCCCGTGGCCAGTCGGCCTCGTCCACCCGACAGTATAAACCCCACCCTCCGCAATACTCCGGGCATGGACGACGTCGCCGAACTGGTTCGCCGGTCGCTGGCCGACGAGACGGACGCCGAGTTCGCGGCCCGCGTCGACGAACAGGCCGCGGCGCTGCGGGAGGCCATCTCGGCGGGCCGGTTCGACAATGACGACTTCGCCGTGGGGCTGGAGGTGGAGGTGTACGCCATCGAGGCGGAACCGGAGCCGGTTCCCGAGGCGGACGCGGAAGACGGGGAACCGGGGGACGGGGAACCGGAGGGGGGGGAATCGGAAAGTGAGGACGAGAGGTCGGAAGACGAGAGCGCCGACGCGGACGGACCCTACATGAACCCCGAGGAGTGGGAAGGTCGACTCGCCGCGCTGCCGGAGTCGGTGTTCGGCGGGACGACGGCGAAGGAACTCGGGGTGCACAACGCGGAGATCAACACCGACCCCGACGTGTTCGGGCCGACGGGGCTGGCTGTCCAGACCACCGCGGTCGAGATGCGGTACAAGAAGGCCCGCGACGCCGCCCTCGAGGAACACCGCGACCTGGTGCTCGACGCGATGTGGACC
>CAZMGU010000139.1:0-5306 GCA_964565905.1 uncultured Halobacteriales archaeon | reverse complement strand
CGATGTGGGGCGTCGGCGACTCGTCGAACAGGTCTCTCAGTGACGGCCGGCCGTATGCGGCCATGGGGTTTCTAGGGGGGGCGGGATGTTAAGTATACTGCCCGTGCGGTCGTCTATCACACGGGGAGAAGTGGGTTCCCGCGGGGAGCGGGACTATCGTCGCGACGGGCGCAGAACCGACCCAACGGATACGAAACCGCGCCGACTGGCGGATACCGGACGCGTTCGCGCGTCGACTACCCGTCGCCGTGCGCGTGCCCCACGAGGAGGCAGACCGCGTTGGCCGCCAGCAGCGCGAGAAAGGCGGTCGTCGTCGCGGCGCTGTCGAGTCCCGTTCCCAGCAGCGGGAGGTAGAGGAAGGGGAGGGCGACGGCGGTCCAGAACGCGAGGACGCGGACCGGGGACAGCACGTCGTCGCCGGGTCGGACTGCCGTCCCGGCGCGTTCGAGGGCGGTGCGGAGGTCGTTGGTGGAGGAGTTCGACATCGGGGACACCCATCCGTGTATACCGGTACCACACTCATATAACCGGCCGAGTCTTCGGACCGTTTCACGACGTTTCAGATCGCCAGTCGGTGACTAGTTCGTTTTAGGACGCTCTTAGGCCGCCGGAGAGTTTTCATCGAGGAGTTTCAGCGAGTCCGATCCGCGGTCGGTACCGACTCCTGGTGTAGGTGGTACGTAACTGGCCCGGACCGTCACTCCCGGGGAACCGTACCGAGTACGGAGAGTGTAACGTCCCGGTCCGTTCCCGGTATCGTCACCTCGTCGACGGCGTGGTCGGGGACCCCTCGTCGCCACTCCCGGAGCGCGGTCCGGTACCGTTCTCGGTGGCGGTCGACGGTGTACGTTTCGTCCGGGTCCGCGCGCAGGGCGTCCTCGACGCCGTCCGGTTCGGGCGGCGGCGGGCAGTCGTCCGCGACGAGGGAGCGCGGCCGGAGCGTGACGGACGCCGGTTCCGTCCCGGTCGACTCCCCCTCGACGTGGAGGCGGGCGCGCATCCGGCCGCTGAACGGGGGCGTGACGCGGAGGACCGTCTCGTCGGTTCCGCGGCGCGCGTTCGCCTCGAGGGCGGCGACGAGGTCCTCGGCCATGACGACGACGGTCCGGACGGCGGCGGGGTCGTTGGAATCGGCCATGGGTGGACGTCGGCGGGTCGGTGCCGTCGGAACCACGGCCCGCGGCGTGAAACGTCCTGCGCCCGTCTCCGGTCGCTCCCCCGACCGGCCGGACGTCGCCCGTATTCACGTTTGATAATTGGCAGGGGGGTTTTATTGCGCAGTTCGCACAACTCGGTGACGAATGACGCTGGGGGACGCACGTGACGGAGACGAGACCGGACCGGTGGTGAGTACCCAGCAGCAGGCACGCGTACTGATCGTCGACGACGAGGTGGACGTCGCCGACCTGTACGCGGTCTGGCTCGGCTCCGACCACGACGTCGTGAGCGCCAACGACGGCACCGAGGCCCTCGAACTCGTCGACGACGACGTCGACGTCGTCTTCCTCGACCGCCAGATGCCCGGCCTCTCCGGCGACGAGGTGCTCGACGCCATCGAAGAGCGGGGACTCGACTGCCGCGTCGTGATGGTGACCGCCGTCGACCCCGGCTTCGACATCGTCGAGATGCCGTTCGACGACTACCTCACCAAACCGGTGACGCGCGAGAAACTCACCGGGACGGTCGAGGAGATGCTCACCCGCGACACGTACGACGAACAGCTCCAGGAGTACTTCGCGCTGGTCTCGAAGAAGGCGACGCTCGAGTCCCAGAAGAACGCCGCGGAACTGGAGCGAAACGACGGCTACGCCGAACTGAGCGAGCGCGTCGAGGAACTCGGCGCGCGGGTGGACGCCACCGCCGCCGAGTTCGACTCCTTCGAGACGGTCTTCCACGAACTGTAACGTCGACGTCGTCTCGTCGGCGTCGGAACCCGTTTCCTTCTCCCGGTTTCCACCTCGAATCGGACTCGTCCGTCGGGAATCCTTCGCGGCCTACAGGTACGTCCCGTCGAGTTCGACGTCGACGGCGTGTTCGTCGACGGTCACCTCGTAGGTGTCGGCCTCGACGACGTGGCCGTCCCCGGGCCGGTAGTAGCCGAGTTCCGACGCGGGGACGGTCAGGTCGACCGTCCGCTTCTCGCCGGCGTCGAGCGAGACGCGCTCGAAGGCGAGCAACTCGCTCGCCGGGCGGACGCGACGCGGCGACTCCTGTGAGCAGTAGGCCTGGACGACTTCGGTGCCATCGCGGTCCCCGACGTTCGCGAGCGTCACCTCGAGTTCGACGTCGTCGCCCGGGCCGACGTGACTGGACAGGACGTCGACGTTGCGGTACTCGAAGTCGGTGTAGCTCAGCCCGTGACCGAACGGGTACAGCGGGTCGTAGGACGGCGGGTGTTCGTCGTCACCGATCGGTCGCGGGTGGCGCTGGTAGTCGTGGCGCTGTGGCAGGTCGCCCTCGTCGCGGGGAACGGTGATCGGTAGCCGCCCGCTCGGTTCGTTGTCGCCGAACAGCGTCTCCGCGATGGCGTGACCCCCCTCGGAGCCGGGGTAGTAGGCCATGAGGATGGCCGGAACGTGCTCGGCCATCCAGTCGACGATCAGCGGACGGCCCGTGATCAGGACGCCGACCGTGGGGGTTCCCGTCTCGTGTATCGCCCGCACCAGTTCGCGCTGCGCGTCGGACAGGCGGAGGTTCGACCGGTGGGGCCACTCGCCCGTCTCCACGCCGGCCTGTTCCTGCGGGCCGAATTCGTGGAGGTACCACCCTTCGCCGAGCGCGACCACCGCGACGTCGGCGTCGGCGGCCTTCTCCGCCGCGGCGTCGACGTCGAGTTCCTCGTTCAGCGTCGCCCCCTGCTCGTAGGTGACCGCTCCCTCCGCGTGCTGTGCGAGGGCGTCGAGGAGGGAGTCGCCGGCGACGTGCTCCTCCTCGTCGACGCTCCACCCGCCGACCTGGTGGACCGTGTCGTCCGCGTTGGGACCGGCGACGAACACGTCCTCGCTCCCGTCGAGGGGCAGGAGGTCGTCGTTCTTCAGCAGCGTCATCGAGGCGCGGGCGGCGTCGCGTGCGGCCGCGCGATGGTCCTCGTGGCCCACCGTCTCGAGGGCCTCGTCCCTGTCGACGAACGGGTCCTCGAACAGGCCCATCCGGAACTTCACCCGGAGGACGCGACGGACCTTCTCGTCGAGGCTGGACTCGGCGAGGTCGCCGGCCTCGACCAGGTCGACGAGGTGGTCGACGTGGCCGGTGGTCCCGACCGAGGCGACGTCAAGTCCGGCCGTCCGCGTCCGGTGGACGGACTCGCGCCAGTCCCGCGTGACGCGGTGGTCCTCGTGCAGGTGGCGGACGCCGCCCCAGTCGGAGACGACGTGGCCGTCGAAGCCGAGTTCGCCGCGGAGCAGGTCCGTCAGGTAGCGCCGCGACCCGTGGATCGGTTCGCCGTTCGTCGCGTTGTACGACGGCATCACGGACTCGACGCCCTCGTCTATCACCGACTCGAACGACCGGAGGAACGTGTTCCACAGCCGGTACTCCGATATCTCGGCGGGCGAGGCGTCCTCGCCGCGCTCCGGTTCGCTGTAGGCGGGGAAGTGTTTCGCGGTGGCGACGACGTTCCCGTCCCCGCCGATACCGTCGCCCTGGTAGCCCCGCACCTTCGCGGCCGCCATCTCGCCGACAAGTCGCGGACTCTCGCCGAACGTCTCGAAGACGCGTCCCCAGCGGGGTTCGCGCCCGACGTCGCACGTGGGCGAGTAGTTCTGGTGTGCGCCGGTGGCGCGGACCTCGGTGGCGCAGACGTCGGCCGCTCGCTCCGCTCGCTCCGGGTCCCACGTCGCCCCGGTCCCGAGTCCGTTCGGGAAGACGGCCGACCCCGCGACGTACGCGTGCCCGTGGACCGCGTCCACGTTGAACAGGACGGGGATGCCGAGGCGGGTCTCCTCGATGGCGAGTTCCTGTATCTCGTTGACGGTGTCGACTATCTCCCCGGGCGTCGTCCCGATAGCGCCGCCCCAGCCGAACGTCGCGGCCGCCCCGAGGCCGTAGTCGGTGACCGCCTCCCTGACGTCCTCGATAGTGTGGTGTTCGCCCATCTTGCCGCCCCACGTCCCGACCAGCTGTCCCGCCTTCTCCGCGACGGTCATCCGGTCGAGCAGGTCTTCGACGCGACGGTCGACGTCGAGTTCGGGCCGGCGGTACGCGGGTGTGCCTCCGTTCGCGTTCATCGTGCGCTAGGCTCCCGCGATTTGCGTAAATAGGTTGCGTACCAGGTACACGCATGCGAGTACCCGTTCCCCGTTGACGCGACCCACGGTACGCGTTCGATCCGCACGCCGTCGGTGAATCGACGGCCGAACGCCGTCTCCGGCCATCACAACGCTTATTGTCCGCGGAACCCCCCTTTCGCGTTGAACGATAGCAGACTACCACCCGAGACGAGGTGACGGTGACCGACGACGCGCTGGCTACGCGTTCGGGCGCTCGCGTCCGACTCAGGACGCCAGGGCGAGGGTCGAGCGGTCGTTTCGAGCGAACGCTCGCTCCCGGTACTTCCGGTAGCCGTCTCCGGAGCGATGGCGGTAAGTACTCCGAGCATCACATCCAAGTACGTACTACTGACCCCATGCCACGCACGTCCGCCACACCGCGTCTCACGCGCGCTCTGTCGTGTTCACCCCCGTCGGGTTCGACCACCCCGGCGCGCCGTCGTCTGGCACTGGCAACCGGGGCAGCCGGATCGACGTCGACAACTACGGCCACCCGGCCGGCACGCGAACACTGTACCCTATCATCGTCCACATGAGATTCACCACCTTCCGCGGACCGTCGCCCGAACTGCTCGCAGACGAACCCCGTTCGACCGCGGCCGACAGAGCCGCCGCGGCGGAGGTCGCCTGAGATGTCGCTCGAAGGGGCCCAGGGACGGTTCGACTCCCAGGTCGACGACCCGATCATCCAGATGCGGAACGCCTCGGTCACCTACGACGACGGCGAGACGTTCGTGCTCGACCACGTCTCGCTGGACATCGAGCGCCACGAGGTGCTCGGCGTCGTCGGCGAGAGCGGCTCCGGAAAGTCGATGCTCGCATCGGCCATCCTCGACGCCATCCCGGACCCGGGCTACCTCACCGGGCAGGTCAAGTATCGACCGAGCGAGAGCGAGGAGATAGACGTCCTCGAACTGGAGAAGGAGGAACTGCGGAAACTGCGCTGGGAGGACATCTCGATGGTGTTCCAGGGCGCCATGAGCTCGTTCAACCCGACGATGAAGATCGGGGGCCACTTCGAGGAGACGCTCAAGGCCC
>CAZMGU010000138.1:0-5311 GCA_964565905.1 uncultured Halobacteriales archaeon | reverse complement strand
GGCGAGATCCAGGGTCGCCGTGGCCGCGTCGACGACATGTACCAAGAGGGCGACCTGATGGTCGTCGAGGGCGTCGCGCCGGTCGACGAGATGATCGGCTTCTCCAGCGACATCCGCTCCGCGACCGAGGGGCGTGCTTCCTGGAACACCGAGAACGCCGGCTTCCAGGTCATGGCCGACAACCTCCAGCCCGACAAGATCTCCGAGATCCGCGAGCGCAAGGGGATGAAGCAGGAACTCCACCCCGCCATCGACTACTTCTAGTCCAGTACCTTTTTGCTGTCGTTCGAGAGAGCGATGCTCTCTCGTGATGACGAAAGAGCGCGCAGCGCTCTTTCGAACCACGTCGGGTGTCCTCGCTCGCTTCGCTCGCTGCGGGCACCACTCCTTGCAAAAATCTACGCTAAATAACTCCCTTCTCGCTCCCTGCGGTCGCGAGAAGTGATTCGCGTGAGCACCGCAAACGCGAGCTCGTCAGAGCTTCGCTCTGACGGTGAACCGCGCTCGCTTCGCTCGCGCAGTATGCTCAACCGAACTAACGTCACCCTTCGCCCGTGGCGACGACACGCGGTAGCACGGGCGATCGATCCCGAACCGCGAGTTGGCACTAGCTAACTCAAGACTTTTCCCGGTCGCTACCCGTGTTTCGCCCACGTACCTATCCATGAGCGACGACACACCGCGACACCGGAAGAGCCACGAGTGGTGGCCCGACAAGCTGAATCTCGACATTCTCGACGACAACGCGAGTAACCTCAGTCCGATGGAGGAGGAGTTCGACTACGCCGAGGAGTTCCAGAAGCTGGATTACGAGGCGGTCAAGGACGACCTCCGAGAGCTGATGACGGACTCCCAGGAGTGGTGGCCGGCCGACTACGGCCATTACGGCCCGCTGTTCATCCGGATGGCCTGGCACAGCGCCGGCACGTACCGGACCACGGACGGGCGGGGCGGTGCGACGGGCGGGACGCAGCGCTTCGCGCCCCTCAACAGCTGGCCCGACAACGTCAACCTCGACAAGGCTCGTCGCCTGCTGGAGCCGATCAAGCGGAAGTACGGCCGCAAGCTCTCGTGGGCCGACCTCATCGTCCTGACCGGGAACGTCGCCCTGGAGTCGATGGGCTTCGAGACGTTCGGCTTCGCCGGCGGGCGCCAGGACGACTTCAAGGCCGACGAGGCCGTCTACTGGGGCCCCGAGACGGAGTGGGAGGGCTCCGAGCGCTTCGACGACGATGGCTCCCTCGAGGAGCCCCTCGGCGCGACCGTGATGGGGCTCATCTACGTCAACCCCGAGGGCCCGGACGGCGAACCGGACCCGCTCGGGTCGGCCGAACGGATCCGTGACGCGTTCGGTCGCATGGCGATGAACGACGAGGAGACGGCCGCGCTCATCGCCGGCGGGCACACGTTCGGCAAGGCCCACGGCGCCCGCGACACCGACGACATGGGCCCCGAGCCCGAAGCGGCCCCCATCGAGGACCAGAGCCTCGGCTGGACCGACTCCGGCAAGGGCTCCGACACGGTCACCAGCGGCATCGAGGGCGCGTGGAACAGCACGCCCACCATGTGGGACACCTCGTTCCTCGACACGCTGCTGGACAACGAGTGGGAACTGACGGAGAGCCCCGCCGGCGCCAACCAGTGGGAACCCGTCGACGCCGAGGACAGGCAGACCGTGCCGGACGCCCACGACCCCTCGGAGAAGCACGCGCCGATGATGATGACGACGGACCTGGCGCTCAAGCGCGACCCGGAGTTCCGCGAGATAATGGAGCGCTTCCGCGAGAACCCCGGCGAGTTCCAGGAGGCGTTCGCGAAGGCGTGGTACAAGCTCATCCACCGCGACATGGGCCCGCCGTCCCGGTTCCTCGGCCCCGAGGTTCCGGACGAGGAGATGCTGTGGCAGGACCCGCTCCCCGACGCCGACTACGACCCCATCGACGAGGACGACGCCGCCGACCTCAAGGAGGCCGTCCTCGACTCCGAGCTGTCGAGGTCCCAGCTGGTCAAGACCGCCTGGGCGTCCGCGTCGACGTACCGCTACAGTGACAAGCGCGGGGGCGCGAACGGCGCCCGCATCCGCCTCGAACCGCAGCGTAGCTGGGAGGTCAACGAGCCCGACGAGCTCGCGACCGTGCTGGAGACGCTGGAGGGCGTTCAGGAGCAGTTCAACGACTCCCGTTCCGACGACGTCCGCGTCTCGCTGGCCGACCTCATCGTGCTCGGGGGCAACGCGGCCATCGAGCAGGCCGCTGCCGACGCCGGCTACGACGTGACGGTCCCGTTCGAACCGGGACGGACGGACGCCACGCAGGAGCAGACGGACCCCGAGAGCTTCGACGCGCTCAAGCCGAAGGCGGACGGCTTCCGCAACTACTACGGCGGCGGCCACGACCAGCCGCCCGAGGACCTGCTGGTCGACAAGGCGGACCTGCTGGACCTGACCGCCGCCGAGATGACGGTGCTGGTCGGCGGGATGCGCGCGCTGGGCGCGAACTACCAGGACTCGGACCTGGGCGTCCTCACCGACCGACCAGGGACGCTGTCCAACGACTTCTTCGACACCCTGCTCGACATGGGCCTGGAGTGGGAGCAGTCCGACGAGGCCGAGGACGTCTACGAACTCCGCGACCGCGAGACGGGCGAGGTCGAGTGGGAGGCGTCCCGCGTGGATCTGGTCTTCGGGTCGAACTCCCGGCTCCGCGCCATCTCCGAGGTGTACGGGAGCGACGACGCCGAGGAGAAGTTCGTCCACGACTTCGTGGACGCGTGGCACAAGGTCATGACCAACGACCGCTTCGATCTCGAGTAGTCGGCGACGCGAACCGTCCGGCGTTGGATCCGCCGGCCCGTCGCCCGTTGCGTCCCGACGAAACGGACGGATTCTTATAGCAGCCCCCGTTGATTCTTCCACAATGAGCGCCGATACGTCTCCGGAGGTGAGGGGTCGATGAGCGACTCGCAGGACGAGGTACACGCGTACACGATACGGCTCGAACTGGTCGACGAACCGGGCGAGTTGCTGCGGGCACTTCACCCCATCGCGGACAACGGGGGCAACCTCCTCTCTATCTTCCACGAGCGCGGCAACCTCACCCCGCGCGGGCACATCCCCGTGGAGGTGGACCTCGAGGCGACGCCGGAGCGGTTCGAGACCATCGTCGACGCCCTGCAGGCCGAGGAGTTCGACGTCATCCAGGCCGGGGCCGACCGGTACGGCGAGGCGCTGACCGTCGTCCTCTCCGGCCACCTGGTCAACACCGACCTCTCGAACACGCTGTCGCGCATCCAGGAGTCCGCCGACGCGACGGTGACCGACCTCTCCCTGTCGGCGCCCGAGGGGACCGACGACGTCTCCAGCGCGCGCATCCGCCTGGCGACCGAGGAGGGGGCCGTCGACGCGGCGCTGGCCGCGGTCCGGGAGATAGCCGCCGAGAAGGACCTGTGCGTCGTCGAACCGCTGACGGCGGGTGGTGAGGCGTGAGGCTCGCCGTCCTCGGCGCCGGTTCGGTCGGCGCCGCCGTCGCGGAACTGGCGAGCGACTACGGCCACGAGGTGACGGGCTTCGCGGACTCCGCGAGCGGCGTCGTCGACCCGGACGGTATCGACGTCGACGTGGCGCTCGACTCGAAGGAAACCGACGGCGTGGTCGGGAGTTCGGACCCCGAGGCCGTCCTCGACGGCGAGTACGACGTCCTCGTCGAGGCGACGCCGACGACGCTCGACGACGCCCAGCCGGGGTTCGGACACGTCCGGACCGCGCTGGAGCGGGACCGCCACGTCGTGCTGGCGAACAAGGGCCCGGTGGCCGAGCGCTACGCCGAGGTGCGCGACCTGGAGGCCGCCAGCGAGGGCCAGGTGCTGTTCGAGGCGACCGTCGGCGGCGCGATGCCGGTGCTCTCCACCATCGACGACTTCGGTCCCGAGCACATCACGGCCGCCCGCGGCGTCCTCAACGGGACGGCCAACTTCATCCTCTCCCGGATGAACGCCGAGGGGCTCGACTACGAGCACGTGCTCGCGGAGGCCCAGGACCTCGGCGTCGCCGAGGCCGACCCGACGTTCGACGTCGAGGGAACCGACGCCGCGCTGAAGTGCGTCATCGTCGCCAACGTGCTCGCCCAGGGCGAGCGCGAGTACACGCTCGCGGACGCCGACGTCGACGGCATCGTCGACGTCCCCGGCAGCGCGCTCGAACTGGCGAAGGAGGACGGCCGGACCGTCCGGCTCATCGGCGAAGTCACCGACGACGGCGTCCGCGTCGGCCCGCGACTCGTCCCCGAGAACGCCGCCCTCGCCGTGTCGGGCACCCGCAACATCGTCCAGCTAGAGACGGAACACGCCGGCCGCCTCAACGTCTCCGGCCGGGGTGCCGGTGGCCCCGAGACGGCGACGGCGGTGCTGGCCGACGTGGGCAGGCTCCCGAGTAGGGAGCGCCTGTGAAGTAACGGCGGGTGCCGTGCCACCGCGTGCCAAATCGCAAGAAAGCGGGCGGATGGGCTACGGACGCTTTCGAAATCGTTTTATGAACCACCGCGTAAAGATTCCGGTATAGCGCCACTGCGCGTGAGAGAGATAACAATGAGCGAGACACGCCACCAGAACCTGGCCATCATCGGCCACGTCGACCACGGAAAGAGCACGCTGGTCGGGCGACTCCTGTACGAGACAGGGTCCGTCCCCGAGCACGTCATCGAACAGCACAAGGAAGAGGCCGAGGAGAAGGGCAAGGGCGGCTTCGAGTTCGCCTACGTCATGGACAACCTGGCCGAGGAGCGAGAGCGCGGTGTCACCATCGACATCGCCCACCAGGAGTTCACGACGGACGCCTACGACTTCACCATCGTCGACTGTCCGGGCCACCGCGACTTCGTCAAGAACATGATCACCGGCGCGAGCCAGGCGGACAACGCCGTGCTCGTCGTCGCGGCCGACGACGGCGTCGCGCCCCAGACCCAGGAGCACGTGTTCCTGGCCCGCACGCTGGGCATCGGTGAACTCATCGTCGGCGTCAACAAGATGGACCTCGTCGACTACGAGGAGTCCAGCTACAACGAGGTCGTCGAAGAGGTCAAGGACCTGCTCAACCAGGTCCGCTTCGACACCGAGGACGCCAGCTTCATCCCCATCTCCGCGTTCGAGGGCGACAACATCGCCGAGCGCTCGGAGAACACGGACTGGTACGACGGCGACATCCTGCTCGAGGCCCTCAACGACCTGCCCGAGCCGGAGCCGCCGACGGACGCGCCGCTGCGCCTCCCCATCCAGGACGTCTACACCATCGACGGGATCGGTACGGTCCCCGTCGGCC
>CAZMGU010000137.1:0-5332 GCA_964565905.1 uncultured Halobacteriales archaeon | reverse complement strand
CCGAGCGCGCGACCAGCATCGCCCGCTACTGCATGGAACAGATCGGCGTCGACCCGGAGACCGGCGAGTTCGACGCCGACGTCGTCGAGACGGGCACCTCGAAGACCCAGCGCGACCGCATCCAGAACATCAAGGCCATCATCAACGACATCGAGTCCGAGTACGACGAGGGCGCGCCCGTGGACGTCGTCATCGAGCGCGCCGAGGAGGCCGGCGTCGACCAGTCCAAGGCCGAACACGAGATAGAGCAACTGAAACAGAAGGGCGAGGTGTACGAGCCCCGGACCGATCATCTGAGAACGACGTAGATGGACCGCATCTCCGCCCTCCGCAACGTCGAGGACGCCCTCGCGGACTTCGAGAACGGCGAGTCCTCCCTGCAGGAACTCGAACGCGACGTCCGCGGCGTGCTCCGCACCTACGCCACCGACTTCGAGGGGGAGTCGCGGGCGTTCGAGGCGTCGGGCGGGGGGGCGGACGGCCTGGTCGTGCTGGCGAGTTCGCGCGCCGAGGCCCGCGAGCGGGTCGAGGACCTGGTCGACGACGCCGGGCGCTTCGACGTGGATCCGGTCGAGTGACCGGACGGGAAGGAAAGGAATTTGTTTCGGTAGCGTAACTTCCGATACGATGACGGATATCCCGGCCGCCGTCGCCGGCGCGACGACGACGTTGCTCTGTGGGCCGTCGCTCGACGGGGCCACGCGCGAGTGCTGTACGGACCTGCTGCAGGCGGGTGTGGCCGACGGGCGGTCGGTGCTCTGGGTGACCTACACGCGCTCGCCGGCGGTGTGCGTCGAGTCGCTGTCCGGCGACGCGCCGGTCCACGGGGTGCTCGTCGTCGGCGACGCGCCGCAGTGGGAGACGTCGCTCGACGACGCGTCCGTCGAGGTGGTCGCGACGCCGGAGGACGTAACGGCGCTCGGCATCAAGCTGAGTCGGCTGGTCTCCGGCGCGGACGGCGACCTGGTCGTCTGTCTCGACTCCGTGACGACGATGTGCCAGTACGTCGGGCGGGAGACGGCCTACGGCTTCCTCCACACCGTCGCCACGCAGCTGTACGACGCGAACGCGCGCGCCCACTTCCACGTGGACCCGGCGGCCCACGACGACTCGACGGTCGACCTGTTCGCGTCGCTGTGCGACGCGGTGGTCGACGTCGGCGGGGACGGGCCGACGGTCCGCACCCGGGCGGCCGTCGAGTAGCTCCGGCGGGTTTTGACCGTACACAAAGCGGATATGCGTCCCCGGCGACTCCCGAGATATGCGCCCCGCAGCAACGACCCTCCTCGCCGCCCTGTTCGTCGTCCTCGTCGCGGGTTGCGTCGGCCCCGGTACCGGCGTCGGCGGCACGCCGACCGCGTCGCCCACGGATATGCCGACGCCCACGCCGACGGCGTCGCCCGAACCGGTGACGACCACCGTCCCCGACCCGACGGACGGGAACACCGTCGACTACGCGAACCTCTCCGCCGACGCGAAGGCCGCCTTCGACGCCGCACGCGACGGGGAGGCGCGGTTCCTCCCCGACTCGCCCCACGTCGAGGGCGACTACTTCGACCCCACCGCCCTCGACGAGTTCCGCGACCACGAGTACGTCGAGCGGAACGGAACGACGTACGCGCTCTCGATCCACTCGGGCGAACTGTACGCCTCGTACACCATCTACGCCGACCCCGCGTCGCCCGGCGAGAATGCCTCCGTCGTCGCCCACGAGAACCTCTCCGCGAACGTCTCCGCACAGGTCCGGTCGGCCGTCGAGAACGGCTCGCACGACGTCCCGCTCGGGAAGTGGCAGTCGCTCCACCCGGACCTCGCGGACGTCGAGTACGTCCGCTACGGGGGCGATACCTACCGGCTGAGCTACGCCGTCGGCGACTACTGGGTGCAGGTGCTGACGGCCGAGCCGACCGTGTGACGTTCCGGCAGCAGTTAATTTTATATTTTGTCGGGAAGCAACTATCGGCGTGCTCCTCGTGATGACCTACTCGCGGGCGGCCCGGCGGACCCTCCGGAACGTCTGTCGCGCACACGAGGACGCCGTCGTCCGCCGGTTCGGTCGCGCGGCCCTGCTGGAGGAGACGGCCTTCGGCGCGTTCCAGGCGCTCCGCCTGCAGGAGAAACACGGGCTCGACGTCCAGATAGTGCGCACGGAGCCGTTCGTCGAGAGCAACGTGCCGGCGAGCGTCCGCGAGGCGGCGGTCGCCTACGAGGACCGCGACCGGGCGGCGGTGCCCTACCGGCAGTTCGCCGCCGGCACCGACCACCCGACGCCCGAGTCGCTCCGGGAGCGGGACGTGTGATACTCCGCGCCGGCGGCGGGACGTGGTGCGGTGCCGTCGCGGACCTCAGAGGCGCCGACGCCGACCCGGCGGACGTCGTCGCGGCGATTCGCGGCGAGAACTCCCCGTGTGACGTCCGCTGTGCGCGACCCGGCGAGGTCCACCGGCGGGCGGGGTGCGTCCGGTCCGGGACGACCCTCCGGACGCGGACCGCGCTGGCCGCCGCCGGACGGTCGCGCGGCTTCGACGCGCCCCAGGACGCCGACCTGGAGCGGGTCCGCGAGGTACTCGCGTCGTTCGACGAGGAACCGTCGGTCGCCCGGCGGCCGTCGACCGCCCCGGACGTCGACCGCGACCGACTGCGCGAGCGGGTCGCGGAACTGCGGGGCCGCGTCCGCGCGCTCGAGGCCCGCGGCCACGACGCCGACGACGAGCGGGAACGGCTCCGGGACGCCGCCCGTCGCCTGTCGGAACTGGAGACCGAACGGGTGGCCGCGGTCGAGAGCCGGACGATGGACAGGGAACGCCGGGACCGGCGCGAGCGCCGGTTGCACCTGGAGGACCGCCGGGAGAACCTCGCGCGGGCGGCCAGGTCCCACCTCGTCGACGAACTGCGCGCGGAGTTCGCCGCGGCCGTCGATTCCCTGGCCCCCGCCGTCGACGACCCGTTCGACGCCGACCCGGTGACGGCCGCCCTCGCGGTGCTCCGGGTCGCGACGGTTCGCGCCCCCGTCGTCATCGCCGTGGACCGGTTTGACAGTCCCGCGGCCGCCGCCCGGTGGCTGGACGCGCCGGTGATCCGGCTGTAGTTTATATCGGAGGACGGGGCCAGCCCCGCCATGGTTTCGCTCACGTGTTCGGCGGCGGCGACCGACGGGGTGACGCTCGTCACCGCCCGCCTCGACGGGACCGCGGTCGGCCAGCGCGTCAGACTCGCCAACCGGCTCGACGGCCCGGTCTGGCCCCCGCGCAGGGAAGGCGTCCCGGAAGCGGGCTGGGACGAGGACGGAGTCGAGGTGGTCGTCCCCGCGGACGGAACGGTCGCCGTCGGGTACGCGTCGCCCGCGCCGCCGGTCGAATCGCCCGTCGCCGTCGTCGAACGGACGGTCCTCGATGGAGACGAGAACGGTACCGGAGCCGGGGGCGACGACCCACCGACTCCCGAGAGTGCGCTCCGCGACCTGGGCGACCCGTCGCCGCCCCGCGACGCGATTCCGGACCCGACCGGCGACGCCGACGAGGAGGCGCGAGGGAGCGAAGGGAGCGAGGTGCCGGAATCGCCGGCCGATCCGGGTTGGGATGGGGTCCCCGACGCCGTCGAGGCGTGGCTGGACGGGGTCGAGGACCGGATTTCGACGGCCGAACGGCTCGCGCGGGCCGAGACAGTTCCCGAAGCGACGAGCGCCCTCCGCGAGGCCGGGAGCCTCGCCGACGCCGAGGCGCTGGTCGACGACCTGGCCGTCGACGCCGACGCGCTCGAATCCGTCACGGATCGGGCCGAGCGACTCGCGGGCCGGGCGGACGACGCCGACGTCCCGCTGGCGACCCTGGAGCGGTTCGCGTGATCCTGGCCGTCACCGGGGGCAAGGGCGGCGTCGGCAAGTCGACGGTCGCCTACAACCTCGCCGCCGAACTCGACGGCGTCGTCGTCGACGCCGACCTCGGGATGGCGGACCTGCCCGCCGACCGCGGCCCCGACCTCCACGACGTGCTGGCCGGGCGGGCGGCACCGGTCGAGGCGGTCCGCGAGTCCGCACCGGTCGCCATCCTCCCGTGCGGCCGGTCGCTCGCGGGCGCCCGGGCCGCCGATCCGCGGGCGCTCTGCGACGCGGTCGACGCCGTCGAACGGGCGTACGGGACGGTCGTCGTCGACTGTCCGGCCGGCCTCCGCGCCGACGCCGGACTTCCGCTGGTCGCCGCCACGGCCTGCGTCGTGGTCACCACGCCCTCCGAGGCCGCCGTCGCCGACGCGATGCGTGCCCGCGAACTCGCCCGGGAGTTCGACGCCGGCCTCGTGCGCGTCGCGCTGAACCGCGCCGGCGCGGACCCGCCCACCGACCGCGTCGCCGACCTGTTCGGAGCGCCCGCGGTCGCGATTCCGACGTCGCGGGCCGTCGAACGCGCACAGGCGACCGGCCAGCCAGTCGGTGCCGTGGCACCGGACTGTCGCGTCCGGGAGCGGTTCGAAGCCATCGCCCGCGCCGTTCGTACTGCCGGCTGTACGCCCTGAAACGTTCGGCCCGCCGGTGGGGCGAGTTCGTCGAGAAAGTGTTGCCGACGGTATCAGTCCTGCAGTCCCTGGTAGGTCGACCGGAGCGTGACGGGACTCACGTCCGCCGCGTCCGCCGCCTCGCGCTGCGTCAGGTCGTGGTCCAGTTCGCGGGCCGCCGTGTAGAGACACCCCGCGGCGACGCCGCCGGGGTTCCGGCCGGCGACGAGACCGTCGTCGTGCGCGCGTTCGACAAGTTCCTCGCCGCGTCGCTCGACTTCGTGTGGGACGTCCAGGTCGCTGGCGAACCGCGGCAGATACTCGCGCGGGTCGATGGGGCCCGTCGGAAGGCCGAGTTCCCGGTTCAGCGCGTCGTAGGCGACGCGCAACTCGTCCTCGGTGGCCTGGGCAGCGCCGGCCACCTCGTGGAGCGTCCGCGACACCCCCGACGTCCGGCAGTTCGCGTACACCGCCGCGGCGGCGAACCCCTCGATGGACCGGCCGATCAGCAGGTCCGCCTCCTGGGCGGACTCGAACAGCACGCACGCGCGGTCGCGGATGGTCTCGGAGAGATCGAGTCCGCTGACGACGCGGCGCACCTCGATGAACCCGAGCATCCGGTTCCGGTCGCGCTTCGACTCCGTCTGGGCCCGCCGGTGCTGGCGGCGGAGCCGCGACATCCGGCGTCGCTTGCGCCCCTTCAGCCGCGTCGACCGGCCTATCTCCGTCGAGAGGCCGCGGTCGTGGCGCGACCGGGTCAGCGGCGCGCCCGTCCGCGCGCTGTCGGTGTCGTCGTCCTCGAACGACCGCCACTCCGGCCCGCGGTCGATGGCGTCCTCGGCGA
>CAZMGU010000136.1:0-5344 GCA_964565905.1 uncultured Halobacteriales archaeon | reverse complement strand
TCCTTCGAGAGCGACCCGTGGTGGACGCCGATGTTCGTCCCGAGTTCCTTGAACCGCGAACCCAGGGCCTCCGCGGTCTGGCGGGTGTTGACGAACAGCAGGACCGAGTCGTTGGCCGCGATCAGGTCGCGGATGTACCGGACGTGGCTGGCCACCTCGGCGTCCGTGACCAGTTCGCTTGCCAGTCGCTCGTCCTCCTCGCGGACGCTGGGCTGGACGACGTCCACGTCCAGCCGACTCCCCACGTCCACCTCGACTATCTCCGGGTCGCGCCCGCCGGTGAGGAATCGTCCCACTTCGCCGGGATCGCCCACCGTCGCCGAGAGGCCGATGCGCTGGAACTGCCCGCTCAACTCCCGGATCCGTTCCATCGCGACCGTCAGCTGTGCCCCACGCTTCGAGGCGGCGAGTTCGTGCACCTCGTCGATGACGAGGTGTTCGACGTCCTCCAGCGCGGTCCGGAGCTTCGACCCTGTCAGCATCGCCTGGATAGTCTCCGGCGTCGTCACCAGCACGTCCGGAGGATCGTTCGCCTGCTTCTGGCGCTGGTAGTCCGTCGTGTCCCCGTGGCGCACGTCGATGCGCAGGTCGAGTTCCTCGCCCCACCACTCCAGGCGCTCGCGCATGTCCCGGTTGAGGGCCCGCAGCGGCGTGACGTACAGCGCGCCAATGCCGAACCGCTCCGCTTTCGCGAGCTGGTCGAACACCGGCAACATCGCCGTCTCCGTCTTCCCGGTCCCGGTCGGGGCGATGACGAGCGCGTCCTTCCCCGCCGCGAGCGGCGGAATCGCCAGTCGCTGCGGCTCCGTCGGCGTCGAGAACCCCCGTTCGGAGAGCGCCGCACGGACGTCCTCGCCCAGTGCCGTGAACGCGGCCTCACCGGTGGCCACCCCGTCGGTCATCGCCAGTGATTGGTGCCTGAGAGGATTAAGGGCCGCGGTTCGGAGTCCTTTTACTCGCCCTCCGACTCACACGCACATGGACAAGACGCGGCTCTACCACGGACTCTCGGGTACCTTCGGTGCCCTCGTCCTCGCCTGGAGCGCCCTCCGCCTCTCGTCTTCGGTCACCCTCGTCTCGGGACTGATCGCCGTCGCCGGCGCGGGGATGCTCCTGATCAGCGGCGTCGCCCTCGCTCGCCCCGACCTCGACGACACCGAGGAACCCGCGACGTGGAAGGTGGCGCTCCTCGCGGTCGGGGTGCTCCTCTTCGCCGTCGGTGGACTGATGGAACTCCTCTAGCGACCCCGTGTAACCGACCGACGTGACGTCTGCACGCGGGTCCGAACGCCTGCGTGGACGAGAGCGAGTCGCCGAAAACGTCCCCATCAGAAAGTGTTATGCGGTAGTCACGAAAATCCGTCAGCGTGAACCGGTCGCGACTGCTCTCCCTGGTGTGGGCGCTCAACGGAGCGACGCAGTTCTACTGGCTGTGGGCGAGGTCGGTCGAGTACACCGACGGCGTCGCCGTTCTCGTCGTCGCCTGCTGTGTTCTGCCCCCGCCAGGTGGTCTCGCCGGAGTCGTGGACCCGGACGGATTCGGCGTCGATTACACGCCGACGTGGTTGCTGGTTACCCAGGTTCTCGCGCTCGCAGGGGTCGCCGTCGGTGGTTTCCTCGTGTGGGGTCAGACCAGGTCGTACGGCCCGAGTCGCGTCCCGTCGAGCAGGTACGCCTCGCCGCCGGTCAGCCCCTTGGGGAGGAACGGCGAGAGAAAGTCCTGGCCCTCGACGTTGACCCACGTCCCGCTGGAGAGGTCGTTGTACGCGGGGAAGACGATCAGGTCGCCGTCGATGGCCGGGGCGTCCCCCAGGTCCCAGTCGTAGTGGGCCTCGAAGGTGACGGGGTCGAGTTCGCCGCGGAGCCACACGCGCTCGACGCGGCGGCCGCCCACCTCGTCCTCGAGGCGGACGATGGGGTGTTCGTGGCCGACGCAGACGACGTCGGCGGTCAGGACGTCCTCGCTCGGCCAGGTGTGCCCGTGGACGACGCCCACGTCGCCGATGCGCGCCCCGTCGGTCGGGGTGACCGTCACGTCGGCGTCCACGTCGGGGACCAGTTCCTCGACGTCGCCGTCGTGGTTCCCCTTGGCGACGGTGACGGGCACGTCGAGGGCGGCGAACAGGTCGGCCAGTTCCTCGCGCTCGACGCCCCGCGACTCCCCGATTTCGTGGCCCAGGTCGCCGAGAACGACGAGTCGGTCCGGGTCCGTCTCCGCGACGAGCGCGACCAGTCGCTCTCTGCGCTCGTCGGCGCGGCTGGACAGTTCGACGCCGTCGCGGCGCAGTTCCCGTTCGATGCCGGCGTGGTAGTCGGCCACGAGGAGTAGACGCTCGTCGTCCGCGTCGGCGACGGCGGCCGGCTGGTCGGGAACCGGCTCGACCCCCATCAGATCGGCTTGAGCGTCGCGTCGTCGGGTTCGTAACACCGGCCACCCATCAGCGCGTCCTGGATGGCGTCGTCGACGGCGCCGGGGTCCGCGCCGGTCCGGTCCACGACGGCCGCCTGCAGTTCGTCGCGGTCCGCGCCGTCGCCGTCGTCGAGGTCGGTCATGGCCTCCATGACGGCGTCCTCCAGGTCGACGTCCTCTAGGTCGGCATCGTCGGGTTCGCTCCCCGCGTCGTCACCTGACTCCTCCGTCGCCGGTTCCGTCCCGTCGACGTCTTCTATCTCGGTCGATGGCTCCGCGCCCGTCGCTTCGGCGGTGGCCGCCGCCGTCTCGTCCTCGTCGTCCGCCGCCGCCGGTTCCGCGGCCGCGTCCGGGTCGGGCGCGTCGATGTCGGCGCTGCCCGGTTCGTCCACCTCTGCACCGCTCTGGAACTCCGTCCCGAACTCCTCCTCTATCTCCTCGCGCTCGTCCTCGTCGAGGTCGAACTCCGGTTCGAAGTCCTCCAGGTCGTCCTCGCCGGCGTCGTCGTCCGCCGACTCGGTCAGGGGTTCACCGGGGTCGGTCTCCGGTTCCGCGTGGTCGCCCGTGGCGCCGGCGTCGCCCGCGTCGTCCCCGGCGTCACCCTCGTCTGTAGCCGGCGACGTCTCCACGGGTTCCGTCGTCGCCTCGGCGCCACCGGTCGACGTGTCGCCGGCGTCGGGGGCCGTCTCGGCGGGTTCCTCGGCGGGTTCGGCGGGGGAATCGTCCGGTGATTCGGCGGACGAATCGTCCGCCGGCGAGGCCGCCTCTCCGGCGTCGGCCGCCGCCGTCCCGGAACCGGCCGCTGCCGTCGTATCGTTGCTCGACTCGGCCGTCCCGATGGCCGACCCGTCGCCGGCGTCCGCCTCGGTTGCCACCGCTGCGGACTCGTCGGCGTCGGCCGGTTCGGATTGAGCGGTCGCTTCGTCGTCGTCCGACTCCTCGCCCGTCGTCCCGACCGCGTCGACGTCTATCGGTCGCTCGACGAGACCCGCGACCGGGTCGTCGCCGCCCTGGTCCGGTTGCGCGTTCAGCGACGCCGCCTCGTCCACCTCGCCAGCGACGACCCTGGCCGCGTCGAGCGCCGTCTCGCGGACCGCGGCGAGGTAGTCGCCGGTCGTCCCGTAGTGGTCGAGGGCGAGCGGGATGCCCGCGGCGAGTCCCTCGTCGACGCCGTGGGCTTCCAGCGCCGCCCGGAGGTCGTCGCCGGCGAGGCCCGACTGCTTGGCCTCGGCCATCCGCGTCACCCGGTCGACGGTCTGCTCGGCCGTCTGGACGACCCAGCGGTCCCGGGTCTCCGTCTCGACGTCGCTGATCGATTCGGGCCGTATCGAGGTGAACACCTGGTCCGAGTCGTCCGGTTCGTAGGTCCGGGCCTTCCCCGTGACGGCGACGAACGCCGGCGGGTCGGCGCGTTCGAGGAAGGCGAGCGCGTCAGGCTGGTACTGGCCGGCGTAGACGACGAACGGACCGGTCGGGTCGACGACGCGTGCCCGGAGGTAGTCCTCGCTGACGGTCTCTATCTCCGTGAGGACGCCGGCGACGAACAGCCGGTTCACGCGTGCGCCCGTGGGCGTGACGACGTAGTTCGGCGCGCGTTCCTCGTCGCTCTCGGAGTACGAGAAATCCGCGTCGTCGAACTCCGCGGCGAACAGGCGCCAGGCGACCTCGCGTCGCCCCGCGCCCCCCTGCGATTCACTCATGCGCCCACCTCCGAGAGGAACTGACGGGCCCGCTCGGCGGGGTCGCCGTCGGTCACCGCGAACGCCGTCGCGTCGAGGTTCGCGCCGTAGTCGTCGACCGACAGCGACCCGCGGACCTCGTACTCCTGGCCGACGATGCGGTCGGCGATGCGCTCGGCGACGACTTCCTTGTCCATCGCGTCGCGGGCGTGCGCGGTCGCGTCTTCGAGGTCACCGCCGTACACCTCCGCGGTGAGTTCGTCGTCGAGGACGACGGTCACAGTACCAGTTCCGTCGTCGAGGATGGCCTTCGTCCGGAGGTCGTCGACGCCGTCGACGGCGCCGTGGCTCCGGCACTGGCCGTTCTGGACGACGCGGCCGCACTCGGGACAGCGCTCGATGAGGCCCGACCCGTCGCGGACATCGATGACGTTGCCCGTCAACTGGACGTCGAAGAGGCCGCCCGAGTCGACGGCCTCGCGGACGCTCATCTCCTGGGCCGACTCGCTGGCCTCGACGTCCCTGTCGAGCGGCCGGACGGTCGAGAACTCGGAGACGTTGACCGAGGGCGCGCCGCGGAACTCGCGGACGAACACGTCCTCGATGCGGGCCGAGGCCCCCTCTTCTATCTCGGCGTGGGGATCCCAGTCGGTGAAGGGCAGGCGGCCGCTCTCGTCGCCGAAGACGCCGCTGAGAATCTCCGTCTCGCCGTTGCGTCCGTCGATGGTCTTCTCCTCGACTTCGAGGACGGTCACCTCGACGTTGATGCCGCGGTCGCCCGGGACGAGGTCGGCGAGTTCGCTGTCGCCGCCCACCTCGTAGGGGACGTCCAGCGCCTCGTCGACGAACGACAGCGAGGTGGACTCGCCGAGGTTGAGCTCGGGTTCGCCGTCCCACTCCCGGACGCCGGCGTTCCCGGCCTCGACGGTGTCGCCCGGCGAGAGGCCGAAGTCCTCCCAGGCGGTGTAGGATATCTTGCCGGAGTCGTCGGCGAGCTGTCCCTCGAATATCACGTGCTCGTCGCCCTGGTACTGGATCGACCGCTGGCCGACAGTGAGCACCCTGGCGGTGACGGTGACCGACCCGTCGTCGGGCGTTATCTCCGCGACGGACTTGCTGGACGGCGTGCCGCCGCCACCGCCGCCGTCGCCGTACTTCCGGCGGAGGCTCTGCTTCGCCTCGTCCATCGGCACCGAGTAGTTCACCAGGTTCTCCAGGTCGCGTGTGACCTCCGCTTTGTCAACGCCGAGGTCGG
>CAZMGU010000135.1:0-5443 GCA_964565905.1 uncultured Halobacteriales archaeon | reverse complement strand
GCGATGAGCGACCCGGAACTCGTCGAAGAGGACGCAGAGGCCGAGGACTGAGCAGGCCCGCCGTTTCTCCGTCGCTCCGGACCGATCCGCCGACGTGGACCGACCCGCCGACGCGGACGAAACCGGGGCGAGGAACCGCCCGAGGTCGGCGCGGTTCCGCTTCCCCGACGCCACTCGCACGCTATCAAAAGCTGTAGCGGGGGACACAGACTTTTATCGCCCTTCGGAATAGCTTCCGCCGATGCGACTCAGGGACGACGAGCGCGCGCAGTCCGTCCAGATAGGGGCGGTGTTGCTGTTCGCGACGTTCGTCGTCGCCTTCGCCTCCTACCAGTCGTTCGTCGTCCCGGACCAGAACCAGGCGGTCGAGTTCGACCACAACCAGCAGGTCCAGGGCGAACTCCAGGAACTGCGCAACGTCGTCGTCTCGATGGCCGGTGGCGGTTCCCCGCGGTCGACGTCGATGACGCTCGGGACGACGTACCCGAACCGTCTCGTCGCCATGAACCCGCCGTCGAGCACAGGTAGCCTTCGGACCGTCGACACAGACCGCTCGGACAATGCCGTCGTGATCCGGAACGCCGAAGCACAAAACCTGAAGTACCGCGACGTCTGGAACGGGACCGCGCGCCGCTACGATACGGGGCGACTCGTCTATCAGCCGAACTACAACCAGTACACGACGGCACCGACCACGGTCTACGAGAACTCGGTCGTGTTCAACCGGTTCGAGTCGTCGTATCTGACGACGAGCGGCCAGACGCTAATCGGTGGCGGCAGGATATCCCTGGTGACGCTGGGCGGCGCACTCGACCGGACGACGTCCGGATCGGTGTCGGTAGACGTCGAACCGGTCTCCAGTTCGACCCATACAGTGGCCGTTACGGGGACGGACTCGGGGCCTATCGAAGTCGACGTCCCGACGACGCTGCCGGTTTCGGCAACCGGTGGCGGGAACGACTGGGAAGACCTGCTCGCGGACGAACTCGCGGACGGTACCGTACAGGACGTGACCGCCATCGACGAGTCCGGAACCCGGTTCGTGCGGATAACGCTGGCGCCGGGAACGTACGACCTCCGGATGGCACACACCGGGGTCGGAACCTCGGTAACCGATCCGGCGGCGGCGTACGTCGTCCCGGTCGACGACGGGGACCGGTCCGTCCCGGCCGGTGCGACGCGTGACGTCGCGGTCGAAGTCCGGGACGCCTACAACAACCCCGTTTCCGGGGCGACGGTCCACGCGAGCGCGGAGTCGGGATCGCTGGCGGACGCGAGCGTCGAAAGCGACGAGGATGGACGCGCGGTTTTCGAGTACACGGCGCCACCGAGCGGCGAAGACGACGTTCGCTTCAGTATCGATTCCGACTACGCCCCAGATCAGGCGACGTTCGACCCGGACCGGATGAAGACGACGCAGGTACACGTGGCGGTCGACGGGAGCGACGTCTCGGCGTTCTGGTTTTCGCCCATCGAGGACAACTCGGGGGGACTGTCGGACTGTTCTGCCAGCAGCTGTACGTTCGACGTCGGTGCCCACGGCGACCGGACGTTCACGCTCCGCGCGGGCACCGATCCGACGTTCGACGACGTCACCGTCGAGTTCCGGACGAACGATAGCGACGTGGGAACGGTGTCTCCCCAGTCGGTCGAGACCGGTCCCGAGGGGGAGGCGGCAACCGAGTTCACGGCCCGCTCGAACGGCAACGTCGCGGTGTTCTTCGGGAGCAGTAGCGGACGTGACCTGCTCGAACTCGCGGTGACCGGCTTCGACAGCGACCCCGGTCCTTCGGGCGACCTGGCGTACGACGACGCCGACCGGGACGGGGAGTTCGACCCGGGCGAGACGACGTACACCCGGTCGGACCTCGAGGACGGGTTCGACGACGAGGCGGTCGACCTGGTCGTCCCGTCCGACGTCGGCGACCTCTCGTCGAATAGCCTGACGATCCGTGCCAACAGCGTCACCGCCGAAGTCGACTTCGACGCGACGACCGGGAACCTCCTGGTCGAATCGACCGGTGGCGACCTTCGGGTCACGGGCCAGTCGCTGTCCGCAGCCAACGGGGACGCCACGCTGACCGGTGCCGGGGCGGTCGTCGTCGACGGGTCGACCGTCGAGTCCACGACCGGGCAGGTGGACGTCGATGGCGGGACCGTCTCCGCACGGAACGCGGACCTGTCGGCGGCAAACAGCGCGCTTCAACTGACCTCGGACGGGACGCTCGACGCGACCGGTGCGGGCCTCTCGTCGAGCACCAGCGACGTCGCGCTGGTATCGAACGGAGACATGTTGCTCGATTCGGCGACCCTGACAGCCACCAATGGGGACGCAACCGCGGACCTCGGTGGCGGGAACGCCGTCCTCCACGTCGACCAGGCGGTCATCGACGACACGAACGACACGCTGGATCGCTCGCCGAACGGCGTAACGGTACAGGGGACGCCGAGCGAGGGGAGCGTCGAATGAGGGTGGGGCGTCCCACACAGACCGACGGATACGGCACTCGATCGACCGACTGCGACCGAACGTTGCGGTCGGATCGGGAGTAACCCGTGTTGCGATTCGTTCGCGGTATCCGGCGTCCGTTCGCCCCTCGGCTTCCGTCTGGGAACTCGACTGATGACGGATCGACCTATCTCCGTGCCCAGTCCGAGACGGTCGGCGTCATCCTGCTGACGGGGGTTATCGTCGTGGCAGTGGGCCTCGTCGGCATGACTGTTCTCAGTCAGTCCGACGTGACTGGCGGGGACGATTCCCCGCTGATCGACGCACAGATATCGGTCACCCCGTCGGAACTCGTCGTTACCCACGGGGGCGGCGACGACGTCACTATCACCGACGTCTCGGTTCTCGTTCGGACGGACGGGGGATCCACGCGGTACGGGCTGGAACCCGACGAAATCGACGGCGACGGGGACGAACTGTTCGAACCGTCGGAGGAGTGGGTCCACGCCCACGGCTTAGACGCCGGGGAAGCCGAGGTCCTCGTCGTCCACGACCCGTCCGGCACAGTGGTCGCACGCGAGTACGCCGACGTCCCGCCGCCCCCGGAGAACGCCGAACCCGACGCCGACATTTCGTCGGACGCGTCGAACCCCGACCCGGGGGACCCCATCGAGTTCGACGCCGGCGACTCCGTCGACCGCGACGGGACTATCGAGGAGTACCGGTGGGACTGGAACGACGACGGATCCGTCGACGACGTGACGACCGGACCGGTGGCGACCCACGCGTACGGATCCAGCGGCGTCTACACCGCGACCGTCGAAGTGGTCGACGACGACGGGGCGACGGACGCCGCGTCGGTCACGGTCGCGGTCGGCGTCGACCCGGAGGCCTCGTTCACCACGTCGTCGACGTACCCGGAACCCGGCGAGGCCGTCACGGTCGACGGGCGGGGATCCGACCCCGGTGCGGGAACCGTGACCGCCTACGAGTGGGACTTCGACGGCGACGGGGCCTTCGAGGACGAGGGCGAGACGGCCTCCCGGTCGTACGCGACGGCAGGCACCTACGAGATAACGCTCCGGATCACGAACGATTTCGACGAGACCGACGCCGTCTCGCGGACCGTCACCGTCACCGAGGAACCGGAACCGGCGTTCACGACCGACCCGCCCGACCCGAACACGGGCGAGACGGTCACCTTCGACGCCGGCGGATCGACCGACCCCGACGGGACGATCGAGCGCTACGAGTGGGACTTCGACGGCGACGGAGCCGTCGACGCGACCGGGGGGACGGCGACCCACGAGTTCTCCGAGTACGGCGACCGGCCGGTGACGCTGACGGTGACCGACGACCTGGGCTCCGTGAACTCCACGACGGCGACGGTCCCGGTGAACGCCCGGCCCGAGGCGGAGTTCACCTGGCGGGAGAACGGAGACGGCGAGTTGATCCTCGACGGAACGGCGTCGAGCGACCCGGACGGGACGATAGCGAGCTACAGCTGGCGCATCGAGGGCCAGTGGTTCCCCCGATACGGCGAGACGATCACCCAGGGTATCGACGACGACGCCAACTCGTCAGTGACGCTCGAAGTCACGGACGACGACGGGGCGACCGACAGCGTGACGAAGGAGATACCGTACACGCTACAGGGCCCCGGATTCGGGGCGGGCGTGGCCGTCCTCGTCGTCCTCGTCGGCGCGGCGGCGAGACGACGCGGTCTCGTCTGACGACGCGGCGCGGACCGCGGGAGCGTTCACTCCGGACGTATAGTTCGATAGGTCCCTTCCAGCGCCGTTCTCAGCGCGTGCCCGTCCGCCGCGACGGCGTCGAGGACGGTCGCGAGGAACGCCTGGAGGCTCGGTAACCGGCTCGACGTGTACGCGTAGACGGCGAGCAACGCCGCGACGACCAGTCCCTGTGCCAGCAGATGTTCGGTGAAGTAGAACGAGACCAGTGCCGGGTCCTCGACGCCGTACAGCGCCGTGACCAGCGGCGCGGTGAAGGCGAACCACTGCCCGCCGATAGCGCCGGTCACCAGGACCGTGCGGACGAGGTTCATGACGTAGACGAACCCGGCGACGGCGACGCCGACAGCGAGCCGTTTCGGGGCCCGTTCGTTCGCCACGGCGACCAGGCCGACGAACAGCGTGATGGCACTGATGCCGGTACACGCCGAGACGACGTTGAACTGGACGTGGGGGGCCGTCGGAAATCGGATCGCCGAGGGGACGCCGGTCACGCCGACCTCGACCGTGGGCTGGAACCCCAGGAGTTCGAGTCCCCAGACGGTGTGAGCGGTCACCAGTTCGAGGGTCGCGTGGTAGACCGGCAGGACGAACTGGTAGGGGACGAACGCGAGTCCCATGACGGCGAAGGCGGCCGTGATCCGGTGCCAGGGTGCTCTGTTCCTGGCCGCCAGCGTCGCGACGTAGGCGGAGAGAGCGGCCGTCGCCAGGCCGACGACGGCGAGGAACGCACGGCTATCCCGGAGGTACGCTCCCGCTTCGAGCGTCCAGAACCCCGCGAACGCGACCCAGCCGACGGTCGCGACGGCCCGTGCGACCTTCGGCGACCCGGACCGATCGGTGACGAGCGAGTTCGCGAGCGTCGCGACGCTCGCCAGGAAGAGGACGTCCGTGGCCGTGGGGGGACGGAACAGCGTCACGTCATCCCCCTCTCTCGTCCGCTCGCATCAATGTTCGCCGTCAGTCGCCACCGCTGTTCGACTACCGTCGAAGAAATAGTCGACAGTACCTTATAGCGCGACCGTGAGTTGGAGTCAATGACAGCAGTCGGCATCGACGCCATCGAAATACGGACGGGCAAACTGAAACTCGACCTCGCCGAGACGTTCGCCCCGGCACAGGACGAGGACCCCGGCAAGTACACGAAGGGGCTCGGCCTGCACGCGTCGTCGTTCCCCGACGTGTACGAGGACATCGTCACGATGGGGGCCAACGCCGCCCACCGGCTGATGGAGCGCAAGGG
>CAZMGU010000134.1:0-5460 GCA_964565905.1 uncultured Halobacteriales archaeon | reverse complement strand
GAGTGGCGCGCGCCGGGGCAGTACCGCCGGCCGACGAACGCGCGGACGCCCACCTCGTCGACGCCGCGGATCACCCGGCCGATGGCCTGGCGAGCGCGGCGGACCGCCGGCACCGTCAGCGCGTACTCGAAGGCGTTCTCCTCGCCGAAGACGTCGCCGTAGGCGCGCTGGACCGAGCGGACGCGGGGCGACCCGATGTTCACGAGCGGGACGCCGACGACGGCACAGGTCGAGAGTTTCGCCCCGTCGTAGTCGACGCCCTCGGTGAGCGTCCCGCGCGTGCTCGTGACGAGCACCTTGTCGCCGCCGCGGAAGAACTGCTGCTTGCGGCGGTTCGTCTCTTCGTTGCTGGAGGACTCGTCGACGAGCACGGGTTTGGTGACGGCGTCGTCAAGGTACGCGCCCGCCCACTTCGCCTCGCGGTAGTTCGGCATCGCTATCATGACGTTCCCGGGCGAGCGCGCGAGCGCACGGAGCGCGTGGGCGTACTCGTCGCGGGTCCGGTTCCACCCCTCCCCGAGCGGGCGCGTGTCCTCGGGGTCGCCGCGCCGACGGGCGGTGAACGGGCCGCAGTCAACCAGCCAGGAGGCCCGGTTCTCCTCCGGGAACGACAGGCCGTACGTCTTCTCGCGGACCGGTCTGGGGTCGCGGTCCTTCCCGCCCTCCTCGAGGAAGGTGAGTCCGGAGACGTGGGTGAACACGTCGAGCGGTTCCAGCGTCGCGCTCATGAGGACGCCGCCGCCGAGTTCGTCGAACACGTCCCGCAGGGCGCGGGCGGGCATGCAGTTGTACAGCAGGAAGCCGGGCGTGTACGCCGTCTCGTAGTCGGCGTCAACGTGCCGTTCGTCCGCGGGCGAGTGGTCGAGTTCTATCTCGCGCAGAAACGAGGCGTGGTCGCGCTCCCACCAGTTCCCCATGATGGCACCGACCGCCGCACAGACCGGCTGACGGGTCTCCCCGAGTTCGTCCAGGACGTCCTCGACGGCGGCACCGACCTTCGAGAGCGTGCGCCACAGGCTCCCCTCGTAGCCGGCCTCTTCGGCCCACTCGGTCAGGTCGTCCTGTTCGACCGTGTCGGGGTCGCGGAGCGGTATCTCGCGGTCGCCCTCGGGGAGGACGCCGGGGTCGGCGCGCCATCCCTCGAACTCCCCGTCGAGGTGCGTCCGAACTTGCTCGTCGAGCCAGTCGATGACGTCGTCGTAGAACGCCCGGGCGTCCTTCACGGCGTCGAGGGGGACGTCGCGCGCGGACAGCACCTCTTCGACCTGCTGCTTGTGGTCGGCGGTCTGCTGGGCGCGCTGGATCAGGTGGTTGCAGTCGTTTCGCGCGCGCACGAGGGTCTGCTTGCCCACCCTGTCGGAGAGCAGGTCGCGGACGCGCTCCTCGATGCGGTGGGCCTCGTCGACGACGACGAACGTCTCCTCGTCGAGTATCGGCGCGAGCAGCGGGCGCGTCTTCGGGTCGAACAGGTGGTTGTAGTTGCCGACGACGACGTCGGCCTCCTCGAGCATGACGTTCATCACGCGGTGCGGGCAGGTGCCGCGCTCGACGGCCGCGGGGAGGTAGTCGTCTATCGTCACGACGCGCTGGCGGCCTTCGTCGAAGTCGACGGGCGATCCCTTGTTGCGGGCGTACCAGTCGGCCTCGAACGGGCAGTACAGCGGCGGGTCGTCGCTCTCGGTCAGGTCCTCGGGCGCGCTCGGCTGCGACCGTCGGTAGGGCGACGTGGCGCTGGCCGTCGCGAGGCTGTCGTCGCCGAACGTCTGCTGGTCCGCCGCCTCCGGGCGGGCGGCCTTCGCAAGGTCGCTCGCGATTTCGGGGTCCCACCACTGGTCGTCGTCTATCTCGGCCTCGATGGCGGCGCTGGCGGCGGCGGACTCCGTCGCGTTGCTCTCCCCCTCCACCAGGCGGGCCGTGTTCTCGCGCAGGTCCTCGCACCGGTCGTGGACGCTCGAATCGTCGGGAAAGAGTCCCTCGCGGCCGTACGGGCAGAGGTCCGGTTTGCCGACGAGGGCGACGCCGTCCATCGGTTCGTCCAGCCCGGCGTTCATCGCCCGCAGGTCCTCGACGAACTGCTGGAGCTGCTGTTTGACCGGCGTGACGACGACGACGCGCTCGTACAGGTCGGTGTCCCGGACGAGCGAGGTGGCGGCCGTCAGCGCGGCCATCGTCTTGCCCGTCCCGCAGGGCCCCTCCATCGCGAGGTACCCCCGCGACTTGCCGGTCTCGATGGCCCGCTCGACGGCGTCGGCCTGGTTGGCGTACGGCTCGTCGAACGCGAAGTACTCCCGCCAGCCCCCCTCGCTCTCGGCCGCGCCGTCACTCATTGGGCGACCATTGATCGTCACCCGATTTGAACCTCCGGAATCGAACTCCCGACGTTCGCCTCGCTGTCGTGTTCGGTGACTGATTGACGTCAGGAGCTGAACGGAGACTGGCGACCGTCCACCGGTTTCGGCTGCTGATCGAGATAGACTCGGGCGGAATGAAAGGGGCGAGGCGGTCGACCCGTCCCGGACGACGCAAGCACGCGAACGTCAGTGAGCGCGCGCAGCGAGGCCCGGACGGTCGACCGCCTCGGGGCTTTCGAACTGTTGTGGACAATTATTCTGGCGACTCTGACGAAAACAAATACGACTCATCGGCCGAACCTTCAAGACGGATGACGGGGCCAACCCGGCGTGCCCGGTCGGTCGCCAGGTGACCCCCACCCATCCGCGCTCCCCCCTGGCGCGCCGGGCGCTCTTCTGCGGTCGGGGCTACGCGCCGATGGTGGTCAGCGAGGCGATGGAGTCCGCGACCCGCCGCTCCATGCCGGCCCCGTGGAACTGGGGTGTCGGGTCGACGTCGACGGCGTAGAACTCGCCGCCGGTGCGGACGAAGTCGACGGCGACGACGCGGGCGTCGAACCGGTCGAGCAACTCGCGGACGCGCGTCGCGAGTTCGACGTCGACGTCGGCCTCCCCGAGGATGGAGCCGTCGTCGGTCAGTTCGGACCGGACCGTCAGCGCCTGGACGTGCGTCTCGACGCCGTCGTCGACGGCGTAGTAGCGGTAGGTGACCGGTTCGCTCCGGACTCGTTCCTCGAAGAACCCCTCACCTTCGGTGTCGCGGGCGTCCCACCGGAAGCGCGGCTTCTGGACCCCGTTCCCGTCGATCGGGGACCGGTCCGTCGCCGGAACGCGGAGTCCGAGCCGTTCGAGCGCGTGGAGGCCGACGAGTCGGCAGGACAGCGCCGTCGTCGGCAGGAAGCCGTTCCACGTCTCGACGCCGGCGCGGTCGGCGCGCCGGAGGGCCGCGAACGAGCGGCGGGAGACGACCGCGTTGGCGAGGGCCGCGAGGCCGTCCAGCCCGCCGGGGTCCACCCGCTCGCGGGGCGAGAGGAACTCCACGCCGAACCCGCGGGCGGCGAGTCGTTCGGCCACCCGACCGAACACCGGATGGTCGGGTTCGCAGATGACCCCGATCGTATCCATGTCGCCGTCCACGGAGGCGGGTGTGAAAAGCCTGTGGCCGTCGCGTCACCCGGTTTCTGCGTCCGGGCCGAACGGACTTGGCTCCGCCCGCCAGGGCCACCCGGGGAGACGCGTCTGGACGCCGGCGGCGAGTGCCGCGTCGAGGTCGTCGACCCCCGCCGGCGCGTCGGGAGCGCCGTGCGTCCGGACGTCCGCGTAGTGGAAGGTGGCCTCCGCGAGCAGTCGGAGCGGTTGCTCGCCGGCGATCATCGCCGCGAGTTCGCGACCCAGTAGTTCGTCGACGACGAAGCCCGGGTAGTCGCCCTCGACGTCCAGTTCGCGGAGGAGTGCGACCAGGGCGGCGACGTTCACCGCGCGGTCGCCGTCCGCGAACGCGTCGTCGAGCGCGCCCGCGACCTGGTCCTCGGTGACGCCGTCGACGTCGGCGTCGAACTGCCCGGCCAGACTCGCGCGCACGTCGTTGGTCAACCCGGTTATCGCCGGTACTCGCCCGCGGATCCACTCGCGTTGTTCGTCGACGGTGGCTCGCGTGATTCGCATACGGGCGCTCGTACCGCGACCACCAACTGTCCACCGGCGCGCCGCGATATCTCGGTCCGAGGTCGGTATTGCGAAGGCTTTTATATCGACGGGGGAATACGCTCAACCAGAGGCCGATTTTCCGGACGTTCGCGCGTCCGGAGCGACGCCACCGACAGGCGATCCACTCCGAATGATGTTCCTAGTCAGCGCTCGTCCTGGCGCAGGTCGGTCCCCGAAACCGACCGGCGCAGCGACCGCGACCCGTTCTAAGTTATGAGTACGGTAGACAAGCAACTCGAGACGGTGCGAGAAACGATCACCGACGAGGTTCCGAACGACATCTCCATCTCCGACGTGAAATACGAGGGACCCGAACTCGTCATCTACACCCGGGATCCGAAGCGGTTCGCCAGCGACGGCGACCTGATCCGACGGCTCGCCAGCAAACTCCGCAAGCGGATCACGGTCCGCCCCGACCCCGAGGTGCTCACCCGACCGGAGCAGGCCCGCGAGGCCATCATGGACGTCATCCCTGAGGAGGCCGGCGTCACCGACCTGGACTTCCACGCCGACACCGGCGAGGTGGTCATCGAGGCCGAGAAGCCCGGCATGGTCATCGGCCGTCACGGCGCGACGCTCCGGGAGATAACCCAGAAGGGTGGCTGGACGCCAGAGGTCGTTCGGACCCCGCCCATCGAATCCTCGACGGTCCAGAACGTCCGCAACTTCCTCAAGCAGGAGCGCGACGACCGACGCGACATCCTCGAACGCGTCGGGCGACAGATCCACCGCGAACCGATGTCCGACGACGAGTGGGTCCGCATCACGACCCTCGGCTGTTGCCGCGAGGTCGGCCGCGCCTCCTTCATCCTCTCGACGCCGGACACGCGGATCATGGTCGACTGCGGCGACAAGCCCGGCGCCGAGGGCGAGACACCGTACCTCCAGGTTCCCGAAGCCCTGGGCTCCGGTGCCAGTTCCATCGACGCCGTCGTCCTGACCCACGCCCACCTGGACCACTCCGCGCTGATCCCGCTGCTGTTCAAGTACGGCTACGACGGTCCCATCTACTGCACGGAACCGACGCGTGACCTGATGGGCCTGCTCACCCTGGACTACCTCGACGTCGCGGCGAAGGAGGGCCGCGCGCCGCCCTACGAGTCCGAGATGGTCCGCGAGGCGATCAAACACTGCGTCCCCATCGAGTACGGCGACGTCACCGACATCGCGCCGGACGTCAAACTCACCCTGCACAACGCCGGGCACATCCTCGGCTCCGCCGTCTCCCACTTCCACATCGGCGACGGCCTGTACAACGTGGCCTTCTCCGGCGACGTCCAGTACGACGACACGCGCCTGTTCAACGGCGCGGTGAACGACTTCCCCCGCGTCGAGACGCTCGTCATGGAGTCGACCTACGGCGGTCGCAACGACTACCAGACCGACCAGGAGGACTCCGAGC
>CAZMGU010000133.1:0-5474 GCA_964565905.1 uncultured Halobacteriales archaeon | reverse complement strand
CGTCTCGATGACCGACCAGCGCATCCGCACGGCCGCGGACTTCCTGGCGAACTACCAGCCGGAACAGATACTGGTCGCGTCGTCGCGCCAGTACGGTCGGTTCCCGGCCGAGAAGTTCGCCGAGTCCGTGGGCGCCCGCGCCCGCACCGGTCGCTTCATCCCGGGCACGCTGACCAACCCCGACTACGACGGCTACATCGAACCGGACGTCGTGGTCGTCACCGACCCCATCGGTGACTCCCAGGCCGTCAAGGAGGCCATCACGGTCGGCATCCCGGTCATCGCGATGTGCGACTCCAACAACACGACGTCGAACGTCGACCTCGTCGTCCCGACGAACAACAAGGGGCGAAAGGCGCTCTCCGTCGTCTACTGGCTGCTGGCCAACGAGACGCTCGACCGCCGCGGCTCCGACACCGTCTACAGCCTCGACGACTTCGAGAGCGACCTCTAGTCGCCGCACGCCTTTTGTACAAACGTTTACAGTACGTCTCCGAGTAGCCGCGGCCACGACCCCCGTCGCGGCGTGGCTGGACCCGGCTAGAGACGAGCCGCGTCACTTCGATTCGCTCCGAAGCGACCCGAACAGCTAACACCCTCGACGGTAAATCGCGGCCCATGGCCGAAGGTGACACGCTAATCAACGCGCTGATCGGTGCGGTCGTCGGAACCGTCGCGGGGGCCGTCCTCCCGTTCGGACCGCTGCTCGGCGGTGGGGTAGCCGGCTATCTCGAGGGCGGCGACCGCTCGGACGGGACGAAGGTGGGACTGATCGCGGGGCTGATAGCGCTCGTGCCGACGGTGGTCGTCGGCTTCTTCGTGATGGTCCTGTTCGGGCTGTTCAGCGTCGGCGCCGGCGACGGGCTGGCGCTCGGCGCGCTCGGCCTCCTCTTCCTCCTGATCGTCCTCGCGTTCGGCCTCGTCTACGTCGTCGGCCTGAGCGCGGCGGGCGGGTGGCTCGGCAACTACGTGAAGTACGACACCGAGTTCGAACTCTGAGATGGACCGGGAGGGACCGGGGTACAGCGCGGGAATCGGTGCGATGGTGACGCTCGGACTCTCCTTCCTGCCGTTCTCGCCGCTCGCCGGGGGCGTCGTCGCGGCGAACGGGGCGGACGGGTACCGCTCGGGGCTGAAACTGGGGACCGTCGCCGGCGTCCTCGCGGCGATTCCGCTGGCGACCCTGTTCGTCCCGGCGCTCGCGATAGCCGGGTGGCTCGGGTTCGGTCTTCCGCCGTCGTCGCCGGCGTACGACCTCTTCCTCGCGCTCGTCGCCCTCTTCTTCCTGCTGTACACGGTCGGACTCAGCGTCGTCGGCGGCGTCGCCGGTGTCTGGCTCCGCGACCGGCGGGGCTGGGACCTGGACCCGTCGCGGTGGCTCTGAGTACACCCGGCAATTCCCGGAGCCTGCGGGGACGTAACCGGGGCGAGTGGCCGACGCTACGCCGACCAGTATACCTAATTGGGAGCGGGTCAGAACGGCGAGCATGGTTACAGCGAGCGCTCCCGGGAAGGTGTATTTGTTCGGGGAGCACGCGGTCGTCTACGGCGAGCCGGCGGTCCCCTGCGCCATCGAGCGGCGGGCGCGGGTCACCGTCGAGGAACGCGACGAGGGCGTGCGGGTCGACGCGCAGGACCTGACGCTCGACGGGTTCACCGTGGAGTACGACGGCGGCGCAGGCCAGCCGGACGTCGACGTCTCCGAGTCGCTCGTCGAGGCGGGCGTGGGGTACATCAACGAGGCCATCGACCAGGCCCGGGACGCCGCCGGCGTCGACGACGTCGGCTTCGACGTGATCGTCGAGAGCTCAATCCCGCTGGGTGCGGGTCTGGGTTCCTCCGCCGCCGTCGCGGTTGCGGCCATCGAGGCGGCGACGCGGGAACTGGGCGTCGAACTCGACGCGCGCGAGATAGCCGACCGGGCCTACCGGGTCGAACACGCCGTCCAGGAGGGGGAGGCGTCGCGGGCGGACACCTTTTGCTCCGCGATGGGCGGGGCCGTCCGCGTCGAGGGCGACGACTGCCGGACGATAGACGGCGTGGGGAACCTCCCCTTCGTCGTCGGCTACGACGGCGGTGCCGGCGACACCGGCGAACTCGTCGCCGGCGTCCGACGGCGTCGCGAGGAGTACGACTTCGCGGCCGACACGGTCCACGCCATCGGTGACCTCGTCCGAACCGGCGAGTCCGTACTGTGCGACGGCGACCTCGACGAACTGGGGAAGCTGATGGACTTCAACCACGGGCTACTCTCCGCGCTCGGCGTCTCCTCGCGGTCGCTGGACGGCATGGTCTGGGCCGCGCGGGACGCGGACGCCTGCGGCGCGAAACTGACGGGCGCGGGCGGCGGCGGGTGCATCGTCGCCCTCGACGACACGGAGGGCGCGCTGACGGCGCTGGACTACACGCCCGGGTGCGAGGACGCCTTCCGCGCGGACCTGGACACCGAAGGGGTCAGGGTCGAATGACCGGACAGCGCGACGACGGATCGCCCGACCGGGGGGAGACGCTGGTCGTCAAACTCGGGGGGAGCGTCGTGACCGAGAAGGACGAACCGGAGACGGTCGACCGGGACGCCCTGACCGCCGTCGTCCGGGAACTCGCGGCGTGGCCCGGATCGCTCGTCGTCGTCCACGGCGGCGGCAGTTTCGGCCACCACCACGCGGCCAGGCACGGCGTGACGACGACCGACGGGACGAGCCACGCCGACGCCGCGCTGGACGTCCACTGGGCGATGGCGGAGTTGAACCGCGTCGTCGTCGACGCGCTCGTCGACGAGGGCGTGCCCGCGCTGCCGGTCCACCCCCTCTCCGTCGCCTCGCGGGACGGGGACGGGGAACTGGCGCTCCCGACGACGCAGGTCGAACGGATGCTCGGCGAGGGGTTCGTCCCGGTCCTCCACGGCGACGGCGTCGTCCACGAGGGCGAGGGCGTCACCGTGCTCTCCGGCGACGAACTCGTCGTCGAACTCGCCCCGGCGGTCGGTGCGGACCGCGTCGGCGTCTGCTCGACGGTCCCCGGCGTGCTCGACGGGGACGGGGCGGTCGTCGACCGGATCGATTCGTTCGACGACGTGGCCGACGTGCTCGGCGGGAGCGACGCGACGGACGTGACCGGCGGGATGGCGGGCAAGATACGGGCGCTGCTCGCGCTGGACGTGCCCGCGCAGGTGTTCGGGCCGGACGGCCTCGGGGCGTTCGTCGCCGGCGAATCACCGGGGACGACCGTGGACGGCCGGTAACTGATCACCGGGCGGAACGCTTTTGTCCGAAGTTGGTGATTGTCACAGACATGGCAGCTGTTGGGCTCTCCGGCGTCTTCAAGTACGGAGCCAGATTCCTGGGCTATCTCCTCGTCGTCACCTTCGCTGCGGGCGTCTTCGTCGGCGGCGGCGCGTACTTCGCCGTCACCGGCGGCGTCGCCCCCGCCGATCCGTCCATCGAATCGGCGCGTGCCGTGATCGGACTGGTACTCGTGGTCCTCGGCGGACTGATCACCTTCGCCGGACTGTTCGGCCTGGGTCACAAGTTCGTCGCCGACGCGGCGGCGGTCGGCCTCGCGTCGCGCGGGACGGCGGCCGTCGGGGCGACCGGGTCGGCGGACGCCGACGCGACGGACGCGGAATCGGACGGCGAAGCGACCGACGAGGCGGCGGACGGACCGACGGAGTTCGACCCGGACGGCCAGCGCCCGGGGACACCGGACGACGGAACCGCCGGCGACGAGTCCGGACCGCCGGCAACTGACGAACCCGCACCGGCGACGGACGAACCCGCACCGGCGGCCCCGGGGACTGGCGCGACGCCCGAGAACGCGGTCCCGGCGGCCGACGCCGACCAGGCGGCGACCGCCGACGCCGGCGGCGGGACCGGCGAACCCGGGACGCCTCGGGACGACTGGACGGAGTCGGAGTACGTGACCGGGACGCATCCCGACGACGGGACGCCGCCGGCCGACGACGCCGAACCGGTTGACGCCGCCGAAGCGGTCGACGACGACGGCGCGGCGAACGACGGAACCGGGTCGGCGGACGCCACGGGGACGGAGGAGTGGACCCCGCCGGACCCCGAGGAGTTCGAACGGCCCGACGAGACGGCGGCGGACGCGCCGGCGGGGAGCGAACCGGCGGACGAGGGCGCGGCGTTCGAAGACTGGGAGGACGACCCCGTCGAGGCCTCCGCCGACGAGGGGCGGACCTGGGACGACGTCCGCAACGCGTCGTCTGGCGAGGGCATCGAGGCCGATGGGCCCCGCGACGGGCGCGCCGCCGAAATAGTCGACGGCGACAGGACGTGGGACGACGCCGCGGACGGTTCCGGTCCCGCGACGGGAGGCGGCGCGGACGACCCCGTCGGCGGCGGAACCGAACCGTCGTTCGCCGACGACGCGGCCGACGACGGCGGAGAAGCACCGCTCGGGGACGACGGGGCGTTCGACGACGAGGCCGACGGGTTCGAGGACGACGACGGGACCGACGGGTTCGAGGACGACGGAGTGGACGAGGACGACGAACTGGACGACGACGAGACCCTCGCCGACGAGGGCGTGACCTTCTTCCAGTCCGACAGCGACGACGACCCGCTCGGTGACCGACTCGCAGGCGACGGAAACTGAGCCCGGTTTTCCCCCGCCATTCTCCTCTCCGCATTCACGGTTCGAACCGGCCAGGAACCGATTTCCGGCCGAACCGCGCGTCCTGCCGAACCACCAGCGTTTTTACCTACCGGCCACGTAGCCCCACTCAACCGAGCGCACGGCCGTCCGTGGTATGCGGGAGACGGCCGGCGGACGACGGACGCTTCCGTCACGGGGATCACGCGATCCCCGGCCAAGCGAACGACCCCGGGGCTACGGCCGATGCGGCAGGCCTCGGGGGCACGTGGTCGCACGCGGCTTGTGCATCGCGCACGCCCCGTGCAGCTACCAGACCACTGTCGTGGCGTCGGACACCCCCCGCAGACGGACGGCTTCCCTCGGACCAACAACCATGGAAGTCGAAATTGCGACAATCGGCGGGTACGAAGCGGTTGGCCGACAGATGACGGCGGTGCGGGCGGGCGACGACGTCGTCATCTTCGACATGGGCCTCAACCTCTCGAAGGTACTGATACACGACAACGTCGAGACCGAGCGGATGCACTCGCTCGACCTCATCGACATGGGCGCCATCCCGGACGACCGGGTCATGTCCGAACTCGAGGGCGACGTGAAGGCCATCGTGCCGACCCACGGCCACCTCGACCACATCGGCGCCATCTCGAAACTGGCACACCGTTACGACGCACCGGTCGTGGCGACGCCGTTCACCATCGAACTCGTCAAACAGCAGATCAAGGGCGAGGAGAAGTTCGGCGTCCAGAACGACCTGCAGAAGATGTCCGCCGGCGAGACGATGCAGATCGGCGAGCGGACCGAACTCGAGTTCGTCAACGTCACGCACTCGATCATCGACGCGATCAACCCGGTCCTCCACA
>CAZMGU010000132.1:0-5479 GCA_964565905.1 uncultured Halobacteriales archaeon | reverse complement strand
TGTAGAGGAACCCGCCGCCGCGGACGCCGTCGAACAGGTCGCCCGAGAACAGGTGGGCGTGACCCGTCCCCTCCTCGATGCCGAAGCGCTCGTCGATGACCTCGGGTTCCATATCGACGACGGCCTTGACGCCCTGGAACCACTCGTCCGGGTCCTCCCAGTCCATCAGGCCGGCGTCGCGGGCGAGTTCGGAGTTGACGCCGTCGGCGGCGACGACCAGGTCGGCCTTTATCGGGTCGAGTTCCGCCGTCGTGACGCCGACTATCTCGCCGTTCTCGCGCAGGAGGCCGTCGACGCGCACCTCCGTCAGGAGGCCACCGCCCGTCTCGCGGGTCATCTCGTGGACGCGCTCGGCCAGCCAGGAGTCCATCTTCCGCCTGAGGACGGCGTCGGCCCACTCGGTGTCGCGGTGGTGGAGCGAGGAGATGTCGAACGACGCCACCCGGTCGCCGGCGACGTTGTGGATGAAGTTCTCCGTGACGGGCCGCTCCGTCGCCTCCTCGCGGAAGTCGGGGAACAGGTCGTCGATGGTGTACGGCGAGGACTCCTCGGCGTAGATCAGTCCGCCGGAGACGTTCTTCGCCCCGGCGTCGACGCCCCGCTCCAGGACCAGGGTCTCGACGCCCTCGTTCGCCAGTGCCGCTGCCGCCGCCGCGCCGCCGGGTCCGCACCCGACGACGACGGCCTCGTAGTGTTCGTGGTCGTCTGTCTCAGTCATCGCTGGCCTCCAGTGTCGCGCCCAGTTCGCCCGACTCGACCGCCTCGGTCAACCGGGGAAGCACCTCGAACAGGTCGCCCTCGACGTAGTAGTCCGAGAACTCCCGGATGTCCGCGTCCGGGTCCGTGTTGATCGAGACGATGGTCTCCGACTCGTCCATCCCCACCTTGTGCTGGATGGCCCCAGAGATGCCGGCCGCGATATAGACGTCGGGTTCGACCACCTGGCCGGATTCGCCTATCTGCCTGTCCTCGCCGACGTACTCCTCGACGTGGCCGTCGAAACTGTACGACGAGGTGATGACGCCCCGTGACAGGCCGAGGTCGGCGTCCTCGAAGGCGTCCACGAGGTCGAGTCCCAGTTCGATGCCGCGTGTCGGGTCGTCGCCGATACCCCGGCCGAGCGCCACGAGCACGTCGTTGCCGGTCAGGTCGACGCCCTCGTCGAGTTCGTCGTGGTCGGTCACCGCGACCTGGAACCAGTCGTCGTCCAGTTCCATCTCGTGTTCGACGACCTCCCCGTCGCGCTCCGGATCCGCGTCCGGTATCTCGAAGCTTCCGGGGATGACCGACGCCCCCTGCGGGTGGAAGTCCCGGTGGGGCTTGTCGATGCAGAGGATAGTCGAGTACTCGAACCCGGAGAAGTCCGGGCGCTTCATGTGCAGGATGCGCTCGAACTCCCTGCTGTCGCCGGCTACGCCGGTCTTGGCCGGGTTCGATATCATCGCGTTCTCGATGTACAGCCCCGAGCAGTCCGACGCGAGGCCGGAGTCGAGTTCCCCCTGGACGAGTGCGGAGAGGTCCCGGCCGTTGTTCGTCGCCGGGAAGAGCGTGTACCGGGGTTCGTGGTAGTCGCGCCAGTCGTACTCCGAGTCGCGGCAGAGGTGACAGAACGCCTCGGTGTACGGTTCGTGTCGGAAGCGTTCGAGGCGCTCGTCTTCCAGGTAGACGGCCCGGTCCGCCCCGTAGGCGATGGCCTCCTCGGCCAGGTCCGCCACGTCGTCGCCGAGGACCACCGCGACCACCTCCTCGGGGTCGCCGTCCTCGTCGCCGCCGTAGTCCTGGGTGGGCGTCTCGTCCTCCGTGACGTCGTCAACGCCCCGGCCGTTGTACTGGTCCATCATCCGCCGGGCCTTGCCGAGCATCTCCTTCGAGACGTCGAGGAGTTCCCCCTGTTGGGTCTCGCAGTACACCCACGTGTCGCGGTACGTCTCGCCGGAGACGCCCTCGACCCACCGCTTGTCGTTGGTCGGGTGGTCGAGGTCGGGGTACTTCTCCTCCGGCGGGACGTACTCCACCTCGCCCGCCTCGCCATCCTCATCGTCGCTGCCCTCGATAGCCTCGATGCGATCCTCGATCTGTCCCTTCGCGGTCTTGCGGTCCTGGCCCTCCTTCTCGCGCTCCAGCATCTCGCGGAGCGCGTCGACGTCGTCGACGTCGCGGACCAGGTTCGCCACGTTGGCGACCGTCAACTCGGAGAGGTCGACGTCGGCCGGGTCCACGTCCCCGTCCTCGGCGGTGACCTTCTCCAGGCGGTCCTCGAGGAGCGTCTTCACTGGAGCGCGGTCCTCACCGCCCTCCTCCAGTTCCAGCATCTCCCGGAGCTCGTCCTCGTCGTCGACGTCCTTGATCTTCGGGCCGAGTTCGGCTATCTCGTGTTCCGTCGGATCTATCTCCGGCATCGTCAGTCACCCGCCGCGTACGGCGCGAGTTCGTCCACGACCCGTCCCATCGCCTCGTCATCGCTGGGGTCGACGTCGGTGGCCTCGCGCTCGGAGGGCGGTCTCGGGATGGGGTCGACGCCGGCCACGATGGTCGGCGACCCGTCGAGGCCGATGTAGTCCGGGTCGAGGTTGAGGGCCTCGTGGTCCCAGACGGTGACGTCCTCGTCCTCGTCGAACGCCTCGGCCCGCTCCCGGGCGTCCGCCCGGAGGTCCTTCCAGGTGAGGCGGTGTGAGGCCCGGCGGTACGTCGGTTCGAACTCGGGGTCGGTGACGACGAAGGCGGGCGTCTCCGCCTCGACGGTCTCTATCTCCTCGACGTCGCCCTCCACCAGGCGCTTGGCCCTAACGGTGCCCTCCTCCTCGTCCACGTCGAGCGCGACGACGTGCGTGAGGAGCGGCATATCCAGACACCAGCTAGTCTGTGGCCCGGTGTGACCCGTCTCCCCGTCGGCCGTCTTGAAGCCCGCGAAGACGAGGTCCGGTTCCTCGTCGAGTTTCTCGATGCCCGTGGCGACCGTCATCGCCGTCGCCCACGTGTCCGCGGCCCCCATCTCCCGGTCCGAGAGGAGGTAGAGGTCGTCCGCGTACACGTCCTCCATCCCCTCCCGGAGGACGTCCCTGTAGCCGGGCGGCCCCATACTCATCAGCGACACCGCGCCCCCGTTGCGCACTTTCGTCTGCAGCGCAGCGCGGAGCGCGTGTTTGTCGTTCGGATTCATCACCGTCGGCGTCTTCCCCCGTTCGAGGTGGCCGTCTTCGTCGAACGACACCTGCCCCTCCCGGAAGTCCGGGACGCCTTTCGTCAGTACGACTGTGCGCATCGGTATCAAATGCCTCTGCGAGACGTGACAATCGGGACGGTAATAGTCTTTTGTGCTGTTTTTCGAGGAACAGATCCGTCGCTGGGAGCGAACGGAACCGGCGAGAACCGAGACGGACTAGATGCGACCGGCGCGGCCCGGGTCCACGTCGATGGCGTCGACCGGACAGACGTCGACGCAGAGCATGCAGTCGATGCACTGGTCCTCGTGGGTCGGGTCGGCCTTTATCTCGCTCTCGGGGTGGCCGGGCGTGTCGACCCACTCGAACACGTCGACGGGGCAGTCCTCCAGGCAGGCCCCGTCGGCCAGACAGACGTCGAAGTCGACGGCGACGTGGGTGCCGTGGATGCCCTGTTTCTCCTCGGTGGGGTCCTCGCCGTCGGGGGTCCAGACGCGGTGGCCCTCGTGGCGGTCCACCTCCTCGTAGTTCTCCTCGAACTCAGGATCTATCGCCATCGTTGGCTAGGAACCCGCGTGGCACGTACTTAAGTTTTTGACCGGCGGGTCGCCTCGACCGCCGGACGACGGCCTACAGGTGTGCGAGCGCCGGAGGACCGCTCACAGGTGCGTCCCCAGGAACTCCGCGGTCAGTTCCGCCGTCTCGTCGAAGGCGTCGAGGGGGAACTCGTGGCCGGCCCCGTCGAGCGGTTCGAACCGCGCGTCCGTCACCGCGTCGAGGTCCGCGAAAAAGGCCTCCGACTGTGCTATCGGTAGCACGTCGTCGTCCGTCCCGTGAGCCAGGAGCGTCGGCGGCGTCCGGAAGTCCGCGTGTCCGACCGGCGACGCCAGGTCGTAGGCGGTCGGTCGCTCCCCGCGGGTCCCGCCGAGGTAGGGGACGTGTGGCGCGGAGTCGTCGTCCATGCGCTCGAAGTCGTAGACGCCGGCGTAGCCGACGACGGCCCCGAGTTCCGAGGACGCGCCGGGGTACACCTCGGGTTCGAAGCCGGGTTCGTTCGCGGTGACCGCCGCGAGCGCCGCGAGGTTCGCCCCCGCCGACCAGCCGACGGCCCCGATCCGCCGCGAATCGACGCCGTACCCCTCGCCGTCCGTTCGCAGCCACTCGATGGCGGCCTTCACGTCCACGAGCGCCGCCGGGAACGTGGCCTCGTCGGCCAGGCGGTACTGGCACGTCGCCGTCACGTACCCCCGCTCGGCGAACTCGCGGGCGTACTCCTCTAGCTGGTCCTTGTCGCCCTCGACGAACGCGCCGCCGTGGACGAACAGCAGGGTCGGTCGCGGGCCGGACTCCGCCGGTTCGAACAGGTCGAGCGAGAGCGTCCGCTCGGGCGTCTCGTGGAACGGGACGTCGCGGTGGACGGTGACGGCCGGTGGTTCGGGTGAGGTCGACATGGTTCGGGAGTCAGGGATGTGCGTAGTACGCGACCGCCGGTTCGGAGTCTAGGTCGTCTCGCGGCTCACCGCCGCTCGACCGGTCCGTGCCGCGTGGCGGCACGCTGTCCAGCCGCACGAACCCGACGCGCTCGAACTGGAGCATCGACCCTTCGTCGTAGTCGAGCACGCCGGGTTCGGCGACGCCCTCGACGTCCCCGTCCATCGTCCGGAGTCGGAGTCGGGGGCCATCGGCCGGCGCCCAGTGGATCACGTCGACGCCCTCCTCGCGGACCGCGTCGACGTCGTCGCCGGTGTATTCCAGCGCGTCGCGGGTGTGGCGGACGCACCCGTACCCCTTCAGCCAGACCCGGTCGCCGTGGGCCGGGAGGTCGCCGTCCTCGACAACGACGCTGCCGGCGACCGGGATTTCGCGGTTCCCGCGCTCCTCGTGGTCGGGGTGGAGCGGCGGGTGGCCGGCGTCGGGGCCGCCGACGACCTGCTTCTCGACGGCCGGACCGACCTCGCCGCCCTCGTCGTCCGGTCCCGAGTCGCGGACCAGGAACGCCCGGTCAGCGCCGTCGTCGATCAGTTCGCGGTTCTTCGCGTAGATGGCGGACATCGCCAGGTCGACGTTGGACGTGGAGGTGCCGAGGCCGACCATCGCCTCGACGATTGCCTCGCCCCGGATGCCGCGCCGCCGGAGGCTGGCGATGGTGGGCGCGCGCGGGTCGTCCCACCCGGTCAACTCGCCCGCCTCTATCTTCTCCTTGATGGCGGAGGTGCTCATCTTCACGTCGTAGGCGTCTATCTGGACGTGGCCCCAGTGCAGCACCTCGGGGTACTCCCAGCCGAAGTAGTCGTAGACGAACCCCTGGCGCTTGGCCG
>CAZMGU010000131.1:0-5560 GCA_964565905.1 uncultured Halobacteriales archaeon | reverse complement strand
GCCGCGGTCTCCTTCGTCGCCTTCCAGGGCTGGCAACTGCTGTTCTACGACCAGGAGCGCATCGAGGACCCGGTCGCCACCATCCGAACGGCCGTCTACGTCTCCATCCCCGTCGCAGTCGTCGTCTACGTCCTGGTCGGACTCGCGACGGTGAGCCTCGCGCCACAGGCGCTCCAGCGCCAGCCGCACACCGCACTGGCGAAGGCGGCCGGGAACGTGCTCGCCCCCCTCGGCCTCGCCGCGGTCGGATCGCTCGTCGTCTCCGCGTCGGCGCTGTTCTCGACCGGGAGCGCCATCAACGCGACGCTGTTCTCGTCGGGGTACTTCGCGAAGAACCTCCTGCGTAGCGACCTGCTCCCGGACCGGGTCGGGGACCCCGACGCGGACGGCGTCCCGCGGCGGACGCTTCTGATTCTCGGCGGCGTCACCGCGGCGTTCACCGCCTACGGCAGCCTCGACGCGATCACCTCGTTCGCCTCCCTCTCGTTCATCGTCGTCTTCGGAACGGTGAGCTACCTCGCGTTCACGCAGCGCGACCGCGACGACGTCTCCGGGTTGATTCCGGCGGCCGGAGTCGTCGGGACGACGGGCTTTCTCGTCCTGCTGTTGACCCACCTGTTCCGGTCCGAGCGCGGGACGTTCTACGCCGTCGCGTTGCTGGCGCTGGCGGTCGTGGTCGTCGAGTTGCTCTACTTCGAGCGCGACCTCGTCGAAGCGGAGATGCCGCTCGTCGGCGTCGACTCCTGAGCGTCGTCGAAAGGGACAGACGCGCGGCGGGTGCGGTGATGCCCACGGTACCGCCGCGAGTACTCGAGTGTGAACGACGTCACGGTCTTCGGGCCACCGTCGCGGGTGGCGGCGACGCGTCGGTGTCGACCGGCAGTTCGTTTTAGGTTTCCCTAAAACCAAAAGCGTACCGGTCCCGGCGGCCAAACTATCAAGCGGTCGCTGGACGAACGTGACGGCACCGTGTCACCATCCCGGCGGTTTCGTCGCACTCGCCAGTCCAGCGGGGTCGTTCCATGAGAGGACGCCGCCCACCGGCCGACGGGGACGGAAAAGCGCGTCGTCCGACGCGTCGGCAGTACCTGCACTCGGCCGCCGGCCTCGGGACCGTCGCGCTCGTCGACGGTTCGATGGCGGACAGCGACGAACTCACCGCACCGGCCGCCGAAGCGGGGACGGGCGAGCGCGAGGACTTCCTCTGGGTCCACGAGCGGAACTGGCGCGACGGCCGGATCAGAAAGAGCGAGTTCGCCTTCGCGCGCCGGCACGACCTCGCGGTCGTGTTCCCGGTCAGGTCGGCCGCGTTCGACGCCGTCGAGGGACAGTTCCGCCGGGCCGTGCGCGAGGCGACCGGCGCCGACCTCGACGTGTGGATACGCCTCGGACTCCTGACGGAGACGACGGCGGCGGCGTTCATGGCGGACGACGACGCCCGCCGGGCGCACCTCGACCGACTCCGGCGAGTGTGTCGCGTGTACGACGAACTGAGCGACGGCGGCCGCGTCGTCCTCTGGGAGGAGGCACCGGTGATGGGCCAGTGGGTCGAGGGCGGCGCGTGGAACGGCGAGGCGGTACAGAACATGACCGACCACGGGCCAGCTATCTTCGACGAGCAGCGCCGCGCCGTCCGGGACGTCACCGACCGGCCCGTGGGAATCTTCGTCCACTTCCCCTACGTCGTCGACTCGAAGTCGCCGGAGGTGTTCGCCACGCTGGTCGACGACGTCGCGGAGCGGGGCGACCCCCCGGCGTTCGCCTTCCTCGACTTCTACCGCGGGTGGTACGAGAAGGACGTCGGGCCGGACGCCGCCGACGCCGCCGTCCGGAGTCTGATCGCGAACGCTGGCGAGGCGCTCGGCGGGAACCCCGTCTTCTACCTCGGCCAGGCACACACGATCAACCCCGGTCACACGCCGAGCAAGGAGGCCATCGGGTCGAACCTCCGGACGTCGCTCGACGCCGGCGCGGACGGCCTCGGCTGGTACAGCAGGACCGAGTACGTGCCGACCGAGCGCGGGTTCGACCCGTACGTCCCGAACGAACCGGACGCCGCCTTCGAGGACCGGGTGGAGACGGCGACCGTCGCCCGCGACCGGTACGTCTACGCCTGGCTCTCGACGCTGGCGACCCGGCCCGGGTTCGACCCCGCCGACCGGTTCGACCTGTGGCTCTGGGGCGCGGACCTCCCCTTCGAGGCCCACCGCCTGTCCGCACGGGGACCCGACGGCTGGGAGTTCCTCCGCGACCTGGACGGCTACGCCGACGGGGAGTACCCGTACGGGAGCGGGGCCGGCGGAGGTGCAACCAACGGAGGCGATGGCAGCGGAAGCAGTACCGAGGAGGACGTCGCCGCCGTCCGTGGACTCCGCCGCGACCGGTGGCTGCGCGACGGGACGCTGGAACTCGAACTGGCGACGCGTCCAGATGGGCCGGAGACGACGCTCCGCGGTGCGCTCGCGATGCCCTGCGACCCGAACGCGTACGTCGCCGAGTTCGAGGCCGCGGCGCTCCTCGCGGGGGACGCTCCCGTCGAGCGATTCGCCCTCGGTGCGACCGGCGAGTCGACGGCGCTCGTTCCCGGCGAGCGTCGGCGGGCCGTCGTCCCCGTCGAGACGTCGAACCCGCCGTCGCTCCACGGACTCAAGCACCCCGACTCGCTGGCCGCCGTGCTCCGCCTGCGGTCCGCCGAGCGACGGGGCGAGGTCGACCCGGACGCCCGGTTCGACCTGTGGGTGAGCGGCCGGGGACTGGCCGACCCGTCGGCGGCCCCCTCCGTCGTCGACCGCTCCGGGAACCCGCGGTCACCGGCCGCCGCGAGCGTCGTCGCGAAGGGGACCGACGAGGCGGCCCTGTTCTACGGACTGGAGCGCGACCGGTTCCTCGGGAACGGCCTCGCCCTGGCGGACGACGCGCGGGCCGGAACCGCGGTGGACGCGGCCCACGCGATGCCGTACGCCGGGAGCGCGGCGTTCCGGTCCCCTTCGCGGGCCGCGGCGCTGGTCGACGAGCAACCGGACGAAGTCGAGACGTTCGGCGTCGCCTCTGTCGACCGGCGGTAGCGGGGACGACGTCAGTACTCCAGTTCGACGCGCGTGCCGGCCTCGACGGCGAACGCCTCGTCGCCCCGCCCCCGGTTGACCGCGAGTTCGACGTTGCCGTGGCTGCCGACCGTGACCAGCGGCTGACCCGGGTCGACGAGCGCGTAGGTGCGGCGCACGGGTGCTGGTTCGCCGTTTATCCGGACCTGGTCGCCGAAGCGGTCGGCGACGGTGTCGCCGGGGACGTTCGTTATCGCGTTGCCGAAGCCGTCGACGACGAGCACCTCGCCGCTGGCGCCAGTGTCGCTCACCGTCGGCGTCGGGAAGGTGAGGTCACCGAAGACGTCCGTGGGCGCGAACGCGTCGTCCCCGTGGAACTGGTCGACGCCGGCCTCGTGGACGGTTGCGGCGGCCGGCGCGAACACGTCGCGGCCGTGGAAGGTGGAGCTCCCGGGGTCCGACACCTCGATTTCGAACACCTCGAACGGTTCCCCGCCGGACGATTCCCCCTCGGACGGCTCCGCTTCGCTCGCGAGCGCACGGGCGACCGGAATCAGGACGCCGTTGTCGGGACCGACGAGCGCGTGGTCGCCGGCCCGGACGACGACGGCGGCCCGGTCCGTGCCCACGCCGGGGTCGACGACGACCAGGTGGACGGCCGGCGGGAAGTGGGGGAGCACCTCGCGCAGCCAGAAGGCGGCGGCCCGCACGTCCTGCCGGGGGAAGTCGTGGGCGACGTCGACGAGTCGGGCGTCGCTCTCGCGCAGTATCCGTCCCTTCATCGCGGCCGGATAGGGGGAGCCGAAGTCGGAACTGAGCGTGATCATCTCACTCGTCGCCGGCGTTCGGCGTCTCGCCGTCGCCGGCGTTTCCGCCGTCCCCGGCGTTTCCGCCGTCCTCGCCGTTCCGGGCCTCCCAGCGCTCGACGACGTCGTTCTTCGCCACGGTCCGGATGCGCTGGACGCCGTTTATCTCCTCGATGGTGTCGACGACGACGTCGGGGACGTCCGCGCGCCAGTCGTCCCCGTTGACCATCCGCTCGCGGATGTCGCTGCCCTCCAGGCGCTGGCGGTCAAACATCCGCGACTGGCGCACCTCGATGCCCGCCTCCTCGAACAGGCGGATGACCAGGGGGTTGTTCGAGTAGGCGACGTCGAAACTCGGCGACATGCTCTCGACGTGGCTCACCCAGACGGAGTTGCGGTTCAGGTCCTCGATGGGGACGACGTAGGTCACCAGGTCGTGGTGGCGCTCGTACTCGCGGACTGCCTTCGTTATCATCATGATGCGCTCGCCCGCGGTGAAGGGGTCGTGGGCCGAGTGGGAGTCGCCGGCGCTACCGATGCCGAGGACGAGTTCGTCCACCTCCTCGGCGATGGTCTCCACCATCGTGTGGTGGCCGTTGTGGTACGGCTGGAAGCGACCGATGTAGAAGCCGCGCATACGCGCCCCTGTGTGGGCACCGGGCATAAAGCCGCCGAGTAGTTCACGCGGGGGCGTCGGTCCGGCGGGGCGAGAGGCCCCCGATCCGTCGGGTCGTCCCCGGTCGGTTCGTCGGGTCGTTCCCGGTCGGAGACGACCGGACGGACGCCGTGGCGTACTGCCGGAGTACGGCGGTTACAAACGCCTTTCGGACGGGTCCACGGGGAGAAAGTATATCAGTGGACAGTCCTTCCGATCCGATGTTAGCAACCGTTCTATGAGTGACAATCGAGACACCGACGACACTCCCGACCCCGAGCGGGAGGTGACCGACGAGGCCCCGGACGAGGAGTCCGGCGGGAGCGTCCACACGCCGGCCGACCCGACCGACGACCGGCCGGCGGCGGACGACGACACCGACGAGGAGGAGGACCGGCCCGACCTGGGCAGCGAGGTCACCCTCGAAGGTGAGGCCACCGTCGACGAGGACGAGGAGTCCGGCGTCCTCGGTGGGCTCCAGGTGGAGTCGACCGCCGACATCGAGGTTCCCGACCGCCTCGTCGACCAGGTCATCGGGCAGGACCACGCCCGTGACGTCATCAAGAAGGCCGCCAAGCAACGCCGGCACGTGATGATGATCGGCTCGCCCGGGACGGGCAAGTCGATGCTGGCGAAGGCGATGAGTCAGCTGTTGCCGAAAGAGGAACTGCAGGACGTTCTCGTCTACCACAACCCCGACGACGGCAACGAGCCGAAGGTCCGCACCGTCCCCGCGGGCAAGGGCGAACAGATCGTCGACGCCCACAAGGAGGAGGCCCGCAAGCGCAACCAGATGCGGACCTTCCTGATGTGGATCATCATCGCCATCGTCATCGGCTACGCGCTGATCATCGTCCAGCAGATCCTGCTGGGCATCCTCGCCGCCGGTGTCATCTACCTCGCGTTCCGCTACGGCTCCCGCGGCAACGACGCGATGATCCCGAACCTGCTGATCAACACCGCGAACCAGCAGACCGCGCCGTTCAAGGACGCGACGGGTGCCCACGCCGGCGCGCTGCTCGGCGACGTCCGCCACGACCCGTTCCAGTCCGGCG
>CAZMGU010000130.1:0-5616 GCA_964565905.1 uncultured Halobacteriales archaeon | reverse complement strand
TACGTGCGCGAGCACGCCCCGGAACGGGAGTAACCCGCATGAGTGACCTGGTCGCGGACCTGCTGGCCGGCGACCACCGGGCGCTGGCGCGGGTGATAACGATGGTCGAGGAGCGGTCGCCGGGCTACCGCGACATCGTCTCCGAACTCCACCGGCACACCGGCGACGCGGACGTGATCGGTGTAACGGGGTCGCCCGGCGCGGGCAAGTCGACGCTGGTCGACCGGGTCGCCGCGGCGTACCGCGAGCGCGGGGAGACCGTCGGCGTCGTCGCCGTGGACCCGTCCTCCCCGTACAGCGGCGGGGCGGTGCTCGGCGACCGCATCCGGATGGCGTCGAACGCCGGCGACATGGACGTGTTCTTCCGCTCGATGTCCACGCGGGGGTCGCTGGGCGGCCTCTCGACGGCGACGAACGACGCGGTCACCGCGCTCGACGCCTTCGGGAAGGACCGAATACTCGTCGAGACCGTCGGCGCGGGCCAGTCCGAGATAGACGTCGTCCGGACCGCCGACACCGTCGCCGTCCTGGTCCCACCGGGGAGCGGCGACGACGTCCAGATGCTCAAGGCCGGCATCCTGGAGATAGCGGACCTGTTCGTCGTCAACAAGGCCGACCTCGACGGCGCGGACCGCACCGTCCAGCAACTTCGCGAGATGCTGCACTATCGCGACGAAGAGGAAGCGGAGTCCGGGTGGACGCCGCCCGTCGTCGAGACGGTGGCGAACACCGGCGAAGGTGTCGACGCGTTCGTGGCCGCCGTTCAGGACCACCTCGACTACCTCGACGACTCGGGACTGCGGGAGGAGCGACTGCGGTCGCGCCACCGTGCGACCATCCGACGACTGCTCCGGGAGGACGCGAACGAACTGGTCGCCGACGAACTCGCCGCGAGGGGCGGCGTCGACGAGGCAGTGGACCGGGTTGTGGCGGGGGAGACCGACCCGTACTCGGTCGTCGGCGACGTCGTCGAACCGCTCCGGGAGTGCCTGGAGGGTCGGGACGAGAGCGAACGGTGACCCCGGGCGGGCGTTCGCGCCCGTCCCACCACGCATAAGTCCTTCAGGGCCCGACAGAACGGTATGAAACTCCGGAACGCCCTCGGCGTCGCCGCCGGGACCGTCGGGCTGACCGCGCTGGCGAACCGACTCCTCCGCCACCGCGGCGACTCGTTCGAGCAGTTCCTCCCGGGCGAGGAAGGCTCCTACCGCTGGCGGGGGTTCGACGTGAGTTACGTCGAGGCCGGCGACCCGGCGGATCGGGACCTCGTGCTCCTCCACGGGATCAACGCCGCGGCGTCGAACCACGAGTTCCACGCCGTCTTCGAGGCGCTGGCCGAGGAGTACCACGTCGTCGCGCCCGACCTGCCCGGGTTCGGCCACTCCGACCGGCCGCCGCTCCTCTACTCGGCGACGCTGCTGGCGAACTTCGTGAGCGACTTCCTCGCGGACCGGAGCGAGGACCCCGTCGTCGTCGCGTCGTCGCTGACCGGGTCTTACGCCGCGCTCGCCGCACAGCGCGTCCCCGTCAACCGCCTCGTCCTCGTCTCGCCGACGGACAGCACGATGGGCAGCCGGCGGGGCTGGCGACGGGCGCTGCTGCGGTCGCCGTTGCTCGGCCAGGGTATCTACAACGCGCTCGTCAGCAAGTACTCGCTGAAGCACTTCCACCGCGACCACGGCTACCACGACCTGGACAACCTGTCGCCCGCGGTGCTCGACTACGAGTGGACCACCGGCCACCAGCAGGGTGCCCGGTTCGCGCCGGCCTCCTTCGTCACCGGCTTCCTCGACCCCGACGAGGACCTCGGCGTGACGCTCGGGGAACTCGACGTCCCGGTGACGCTCGTCTGGGGCCGCGACGCCGACATTTCGCCGCTGGAGGACGGCCGCGAACTCGCGGACGAGGCGGACGCCCGACTGGTCGTGTTCGACCGGACGAAACTCCTCCCCCACGTCGAACACCCCGACCAGTTCGTCGACGTGGTCCGCGGCGTCGACGTCGAGCGGCGGGCCGACGGGGTCGTCGAGGACTGACCGCCGGCCGGTCCGCCCGAATCGTCGAACCCGTACCGGGAAGCCAAAGTATTTGCCGGTGAGCGACGAAAATCGCGCCATGCGCCGGTTGCTGGCCCTCGGCGTCGTCGCCGCGCTCGTCCTGTTCGGTGGAATCCTCACGGCCGGACTCGTCACATCGGAACTCGACGACGAACCCGGTCCCGCTAACGCGACGGTCACCGGGTTCGAACCGCGCGTCGCCGTCAACGACGACGACTGGGCGAACGAGACGGACGGCGAGGGCGTCCAGACGTGCGTGTCCGTGGGGCCGCCGCCGGGCAACTACGGCCTCACCGGGTCCCTCGTCGTGGAACGACCGATCGACGACGACGGGCGGGAGGAGGCGACGTTCCGGACCGCAGTCACGCTCGCCGACGGCGTCGAACGCCACGAGCGGAACGTCACGCTCCGGCGCGGCGAGTCGGAGCGGATCCGCCTGTTCGACGTCGGGCGGAACGACGGGGCGGTGACGGCCGGTGAAGAGATAGCCGTCAAGGTTCGCGTACACTACGCCGACGTCGCAGTGTCGAACGTCACGCGGACCGTCGAAGTAGAGGAGAGCGGGGAACTGGACTGCGACGGCGATACGGCGTCGTAACCGACGGCGCTCACACGGCCGCCGCTCGACCGGCGAGCGAGCTACCGCGACCGGAAGACGACTGCCCGGTCACCCGTCGTCTCGCGTTCACCGACGTCGATTCCCACTACGTCGCCCATCTCGACTTCGTCCGGGTCGGCCCCACGGACGAGTCCAGTGATGGAGACGGGACCGAAGTCGGCGACGGCCGTGACGTACGGCGCATCGTCCTCGAACTGTGGCGTCGCGACGTACACCGTCGTGTGGGTCGCTATCTCGCCGGCGTCGGACAGCGGTTCTTCGGAGAGGTTTCGGGACCCGCAGTCGGGACAGACCCGACGCGGCGGGAGCCAGCCGTGGCCGTTATCGCAGACCAGAGAGTACCCCGCCCCCTCGGCGACGGCGTCGAGCCAGTCGTCGTAGCCGCCGTCCCGGGCGCTCATGGTTCTCCCTCTAGCACGTGAACGGTCGTGCTCGCGGCGGTGCCACCGGCGTTGTGCGCGACGGCGACGTTCGCGTCGGGGACGGCGTCGGCCCGCGGGTGGGACCCGTCGAGGAGCCAGGAGAGCGTCGCCAGTTGCGCGACGCCCGTGGCCCCGACGGGGTGGCCCTTGGCCTTCAGGCCGCCCGAGAGGTTGACCGGTAACTCGCCGTGGCGAGTGGTGGTCCCCTCGCGCGCGGCGGCGATGCCCTCGCCGCGTTCGAACAGGCCGAGCGACTCGATGGCGAGCACCTCGGCGATGGTGAAGCAGTCGTGGACCTCAACGACGTCGACGTCGGCCGGGCCGACGCCGGCGTCGGCGTACGCCTCCTCGGCCGCCTCGTCGGCCGAGGGCGTCTGGTTAAAGTGGGGGCGGTCCTGGAGCGCGAGGTTGTCCCCGCCCTGACCGGTGCCGGTGACGGTGACCGGCGCGTCGACGTCGTGTTCGGCGGCGTAGTCCTCGCTCACCAGCACCGCGGCGGCGGCCCCGTCGGTGATCGGACAGGCGTCGTAGAGACTCAGCGGGTCGGCCACCATCGGGGACTCCAGCACGTCGTCGACGGTTATCTCCGACCTGATCTGGGCGTGGTCGTTGACGAGGGCGTGCTCGTGGTTCTTGACGGCGACGTGGGCCAGGTCCTCGCGGCCCCCGCCGTACTCCGCGAAGTACGAGCGGGCCATGAGTCCGTAGGCTCCCGGGAACGTCATCCCGGCGCGGACCTCGTAGAGGTCGTCCGCGGCGATGGAGAGGGCGTCGGTTGCGGCGGCGGTGCCGATGTTGGTCATCCGCTCGGCACCCCCGACGAGGACGACGTCCATCTCGCCGCTCCGGAGGTTCAGCACGGCCTGCCGGACGCCCGCGCCCGCCGAGGCGCAGGCCGCCTCGAAGCGCGTTGCGGGCGCGTCGACGCCGACGGCCTCGGCCATCAGCGGCCCCTGATGGCCCTGGTGCTCCGCGAGTTCGCCCATGAAGTTCCCGAAGTACAGTGCGTCGACGTCGCCGGCCGGGACGCCGGCGTCGTCGAGGGCGGCCAGGCCGGCCTCCGCGAACAGGTCGCGGCCCGTCCGCTCGGGGTGCTCCCCGAACGACGTCACGCCGGCCCCGGCGACACGTGGTGCAGTCATCACCCGAAACTGGGTTCTCGGTATGTAAATGCTTGCCGCCGATCGGGGTTCCGGCGTCCCCTCGCCCGCCGATTACCGGCCGACTGCACAGTTCTCCCGGGGGATTCCGGTCTCGGGTTCTGATTCGCCCTATCTCACACGTGGGAAATAGTCGACGGCGGTCAGTCCACTATCTCGGCGATGCGGCGCGGTTCGCCGGAGAGGTTCGGTTCGGGTTCGACCATCTGCAACACCTCGTGGTCGGTGACGTCCGGGTACGACTTCTCGACGGCGTCCTCGATGAGCGCCTTCTCCAGGCGGAACTCGGTCCCCTCGTAGACGACGTCGACGCCCTGCTCGTCGAAGGAAAGAACGGTCATGTCCCGTGCTTGGACGAGTGCGGGTAAATATCTGAAGATCGGAGGCCAGGGATCGGTGGCCGGGGATCGGGGGTCGCCCGGCGGGTCACCGGTCGCCCCGCGAGTCGTCCGACCCGTCTTCTTCGGCGGCAGCGTCCGACGCGCGTCAGACGCACGTCGTCGCCGTCACTGGGGTTTAAGACGACGGAACCGCGTTAGGAGAGCGTGCCAATCAGTTCAGATCCCCTCGACCGTCTGGCGATTCCGGACGGCACTACCGTCGAGGAGCACGACCTCGTGACGGAGGGTAACGTCATCGTCGGCGGCCAGAGCACCGTCGAGTTCGGCGTGCGCGGCCACTCGGTCATCGCCGACGAGCGGGTGCGCTTCGACGGCCACATCGAGGCCGAGGGCGACTGCCGCCTCGACATGTGGTGTGACGTCGGCGACAACGTCCTCGTCGGCGAGGACGCCTACCTCGGCGAGCGCGTCCACATCGACGGCGAACTGAAGGTCGCGGGCGACCTCGACATCGGCGACGACGTCGACATCGAGGACGGCTTCGAGGCCAACGGGTGGATCGTCATCCGCAACCCGATGCCGACCATCGTCTTCCTGTTCGTCTACCTCTCCCATCTCCTGCGCATCGGCGAGGAGGAGGCCGCCGAGGACGTGCTCGCGACCGTCACCGGCGACGACGTCGACGCCGACCCCGTCCTGATCCCCCGCGGTTCGCACGTCAGCGACGACGTCTGGCGCGTCTCCGCGCCGGCGACCATCGGCGACGACTGCCGCCTCCACGGCAACGTCCGCGCCGAATCCATCGAGATGGGCCGCGACGACACACTCTTCGGCAGCCTCCGCGCGAAAGAGGACGTCACCGTCGGCCGCGGCACCGACGTCAAGGGCGACGTGACCACCCGCAACGGAACCGTCCGCATCGGCCCCGGCGTCAAGATATGGGGCGACGTCGTCGCGGAACGCGTCGAACTCCACGAGAACGCCACCGTCGACGGGACCATCCGCGCCCGCGGCGAG
>CAZMGU010000129.1:0-5708 GCA_964565905.1 uncultured Halobacteriales archaeon | reverse complement strand
CAGGAGCCCTCGACGACGTGCTCGCCCCAGCGCTCGAACTCGTCGTAGTAGTGCGAATCCTCGAACTGCTCGGGCGGGTGGACGTCGCGGGTGAAGACGACGCCGGCCCCGGCGTCGCGGGCCCGGTCGACGAGGGTCGCGCAGGGGTCGATGGCGTCCTCGCTCCCGGGCGCGTGGAGGCTCCCGTCCGGGTGACAGAAGCCGTTCTGCATGTCGACGACGACGACCGCGGTCCGTTCGGGGTCGAACTGTGCCATATCGGCGCTTCGGCGCGGGGAACCAACAGCGTTGTGACGCGACTGCGCGCCCTTTTTGGGGCCGGCGCCCCCACGTTCGCTGAATGCTTCGCGCCGTCTCTCTCGCCCTGCTGCTCGTCCTCGCCGGCTGTCAGGCCCCCGGAGCGTCCGTCTCGACGGCGTCCTCGCCCGACGGGGGCGACGCGCGACCGACCACCGACGGGAACACGACCACGCCGTCCGAGTCGAACGCGACTGACGGATCCACGCCGGCGAACGCCAGTGCGCCGGACGACCCGCCGGACGACCGCCTCGGCTGGGAAGCCGGCTACTGGCACAACGAGTCGCTCGACGTCACCGCTGACGACGGGCTGAACGAGAGCGAACTCGACGCCGTCGTCGCGCGGTCGATGGCCCGCGTCGAGGTGGTCCGTCAGATGGAGTTCGACTCCCGCGTCCCGGTCGAGGTGACCAGTCGGTCGGCGTACCGCAACCGGTCCGGCGGGAACCGCAGTGCCGCGCTCGCCCGCTTCGACAACGCGAAGTTCGAGGCGCTGTTCCTCGTCGGCGAGGAGAACAGTTCCATCGAGACCCAGGAGTCGGCCCGGGGCCAGAGCGTGCTCGGGTTCTACAGCCCGACGCGGGACGCCATCGTCCTCGTCTCCGAGAGCGAGACGCCCCGGCTGGACGGCGAGGGGACGCTGGCCCACGAACTCGTCCACGCGCTCCAGGACCAGCAGTTCAACCTCTCGCAGGGACAGGTGCGGACCCGCGACGCGTACCAGGGCCGCAACGGCCTGATCGAGGGGGACGCCTCGCTCACCCAGGGGCGATACCTGGAGCGCTGCGGGGACCAGTGGGACTGTCTCGGCCCGGCCGGTGACGCCGGCGCGGACACCGGAACCGACGCCGGTGCCGGAGACGACGCCGCTCCCGAGGACGGGACCGGCGCTGAACGCAGCGGCCCCGCCGGCCACTTCGGCATCCAGTTCATGATGTACTTCCCGTACAGCGACGGACCCGGTTTCGTCCGGTCGCTCTACCAGGACGGCGGGTGGGCCGCCGTCAACGACGCCTACGACGAGGTGCCCGACGGCTCGACGGAGGTCATCGACCCCAGTCTCTACGACGAGTGGGAACCGGCGAACGTGACGCTACGGGACCGGTCGTCCGCCGAGTGGGAGCGCGTCGAGCCGCCGGGACGGGTCGACTACGCCCGGCCCGGCCAGTCGGCCATCGCCGCGTCGCTGGCGTACACGCTGACCGATAGCTACAACCGGTCGAGCGTCGTCGCCCCCCGGGACGTCCTGAACGCCGGGCCGACCGGAGCGCTGGACCAGGACGACCCGTTCGAGTACGACCCCGCCGCCGCGGCCGGGTGGACCGGCGGCAAGATGTTCGTCTACCGGAACGGGAGCGAGTCGGGCTACGTCTGGCGGACCCGCTGGACGGACGCGGGCCAGGCCCGCGAGTTCGCCACCACCTGGGAGGTGGTGATAGGCCACTGGGGCGGCGAGCGCGTCGGAACGAACGAGTGGGTGATCGGCGACGGGCCGTTCGCGGACGCCTTCGCCGTTCGACAGGAGGGGAAGGCGGTGACTATCGTCAACGCGCCCGAGCGCGACCAGCTATCGGGCGTCCACGGGGCCGATGCGTAGGGCGCTGCTCGCGGCCGGAGTGGTCCTCCTCGCCGCCCTCGCCGGCTGTGCCGGCCTGCAGGGGACGGTCGACCACCCGTTCGGGGAGGACCCCGAGTCCGACCGGCTTGGGTGGGAGAACGGCTACTGGTACGACGAGTCGCTCTCCGTGACGACCGACGACGGGCTGAACGCGAGCGAGCGCGAGGCCGTCCTGGGGCGGACGATGGCCCGCGTCGAACGGATACGGGGACTGGAGTTCGAGGAGAACGTCTCGCTCGAAGTGATCGACCGGGCGGAGTACCGCAACCGGTCGGCCGGCCCGGCGGTCGACGGGGACCCCTGGAACGAACAGGTGTGGGAGGGGCTCCTGCTGGTCGGGGAGGACCGGCAGGTGAGCAGCGCCTTCGGCACGACGTACAACAGCTCCGTCCAGGGGTTCTACTCGCCCGCCAACGACAGCATCGTCGTCGTCAGCGACTCGCCCACGCCGACCATCGACCGCGGAACGCTGGCCCACGAACTCGTCCACGCGCTCCAGGACCAGCACGCGAACCTCGAGGGGAGTCCGCCGACCCAGGACCGCCAGCTAGCGAGGCAGTCCGTCACGGAGGGCGAGGCGAACTACGTCCAGGCCATCTACGAGCAGCGGTGCCGGAGCGGGTGGCAGTGCCTCGAACAGCCGGGGAGTCAGGGGTCGGGCGGTGGCGGCGGCACGCCGGGCGGCGTCTTCATGGTCATCTACCAGCCGTACGCGACGGGGCCGTCGTTCGTCGCCCAGGTGCGCGACGACGGGGGCTGGGACGCCGTCGACGGACTGTACGAGAACCCCCCGAACAGCACCGAGCAGGTGATCCACCCGGACCTCTACCCCCACGAGAAGCCGGTGAACGTCACCGTCCCGGACCGGTCGAACGCCGAGTGGTCGCGCTTCGACCACGACCCGGTCGCCGACACCGTCGGCGAGGCGTCCATCTACGCCACGTTCACGGTCCACGGGGAGGCGGGCGTCCCGCGGGACGAGCGCTACGAGTACACCAGCGAACCGTCCGCCGGGTGGGCCGGCGACTCGCTCGTCCCCTACCGGAACGGCTCCGGCGGCTACGGCTACGTCTGGGAGACGGCCTGGGACACCGAGCGCGACGCCCGGCAGTTCGCCGACGCCTACCGGTCGATACTCGAAGGGCGGGCGAGTTCGCACCCGAGCGAGGACGTCTACGTCCTCCCCGAGTCCGACCCTTACGGCGACGCCTTCCGGGTGGTCCGGGACGGCGACCGGGTGACCGTCACCAACGCGCCGACCCGCGGCGACCTGTCGGCGGTCCACGGGTCGGGATAGCGGTCGCTCGGGAGCGACGGCGGCGTTTGGAGCGGGGGTCGCCCGGTAGCCGCGTGAGTGCAGGCTTTTTCTCGCCGGGCGGTGACGTGCGGGTATGGACCACGAGTTCGACGTCGTCTCGCCCGAGACCATCGCCGAAGGCGGGGCGACGGACGCCTACTTCGACCGCACGGTCGAGGCCCTGGAGCACGCGGGGAAGGACCCGCACGTCGTCGCCGAGGTGACCGCCGACCAGTTCCCGACCGGCGAGTGGCACGCGTTCGCCGGCGTGGCGGACGCCGCCCACCTGCTCGCGGGGTACGACGTGGACGTCGACGCGCTCCGCGAGGGGCGACTGTTCGACGGCGGCCCCGTCCTTCGGATCGAGGGGAACTACCTCGAGTTCTGTCGGCTTGAGACCGCGCTACTGGGCTTCCTCTCGCACCCCACCGGGATGGCGACGAACGCGCTCCGGGCCCGCCTGGCCGCGCCGGAGACGCCCGTCGCGAGTTTCGGGTCGCGACACGTCCACCCGTCGCTCGGCGCGGTCGTGGAGCGCTCGGCGCTCGTCGGCGGCCTCGACTCCTTCTCCAACGTCGCCGCCGGCGAGATACTGGACCGCGAGGCCACCGGGACGATGCCGCACGCCCTGCTCATCTGCTTCGGCCGCGGGAACCAGGAGGCCGCGTGGGTCGCCTTCGACGAGGCCGTCGACGCGGACGTCCCGCGGGTCGCGCTGTGTGACACCTACTCCGACGAGGTGGACGAGTCGCTGCGCGCCGCGGCCGCTCTCGACGACCTCGACAGCGTCCGCATCGACACGACGGGGTCCCGCCGCGGCGACTTCCGCCACATCCTCCGCGAGGTGCGCTGGTCGCTAGACGCCGAGGGCCACGACGATATCGGCGTCTTCGCCAGCGGCGGCCTCGGCCCGGCCGAACTCCGGCACCTCCGCGACGTCGTCGACGGCTTCGGCGTCGGCAGTTACGTCAGCAACGCCGACCCGCTCGACTTCGCGCTCGACATCGTCGAGGTCGACGGCGAACCGGCGGCCAAGCGGGGGAAACTGACCGGGAAGAAGGCGGTGTACCGCACCCCCGACGGCGGCCACCACGTCGGCCTGGCGGACCGCGAGGGGCCCGACGGGGGCGAGGCGCTGCTCGAACCGCTCGTCCGCGACGGGGAGATAGTCCGCGAGTTCGACATCGACGCCGCCGCGGAGCGGGCGCTGGACGACGCCGAGGCGGTCGGGTTCGGCGGATCGAGTGGTGACGACTGAGAAGGAAAGGTCGGAGTAGTGTACGCCACACTATTTTTATGGCAAGGCGACCGAACGTCGTCTATGAGCAGCGACCGAGTCGACGCCGAGAGCAAGGTGTCGGGGAATCAGGCGAACATCCCGGCCCGCATTCGCCGCGAACTCGACATCGACGACGGTGACCACCTCCGGTGGACGATGGAACCGGACGGGAGCGTGCGGGTCGAAGTCGTCTCCCAGCGAACCGGCACGTTCGACGACTTCACTGGCTACGAGGGCGATCAGCCGACGGACGTGACGAGCGAACACGACGCGTGGGGCGTCGAATAGATGCCGCGTGCCCTCCTCGACACCACCGTCCTCTTCGGTGCGGCCTACTCCAGGGACGAGATTCACGAGGAGGCGCTCCGGATACTCCACGGGGTGAACGACGGATCACTACCCGAGGCAGTGGTTCTCGATTACGTTCTCGCGGAGACGCTAAACGGCCTGACCACGCACGCCGGTCACGATGCAGCAGTCGACATGCTCGATCGACTCGAAGAGAACGCGTGGTTTCACGTCGATTCCCTCACCGACGACGGACTCGCTACGGCGAAAGCTCACTTCAGAGCGCACGAACCCCTCTCGTTCGTGGACGCCTGTATCGTCGCTCACATGCAGTCGGAAGGACTGGGATATCTTTACGCGTTCGACGACGACTTCGACCGGATAGACGACGTCTATCGCCTCGACACGGCGACGAATCCGTACGAGCCGGAGTAGGCGGAAGTTATCTGGCAATCAAACCAAAGGACCGCTCGGCCGAACTTCCCGCTGCGATGCTCGAACTCTACCAGGCCGAGGGCTGTCCGTACTCGAAAAAGGTGCGCGAGACGATGACCGACCTGGGCCTCTCCTACGTCGTCCACAACCCGCGCCGGCCCGGCGACGAGGGCGGCGACGTCCTGAACGAGCAGGTCCAGGCCGAGATGGAGAATATCTCCGGAGAGGACCAGATCCCCTTCCTCGTCGACCACCAGCACGGGAAGCACCACCTCGGGAGCGACGAGATAGTCGACTACCTCCGCGAGCGGTACGGCGGGTCGCGGAGCGACTGAAGCGGCGTCCCGCGGACCGAACGCCTTATTCTCCCGTATCGGCAAGGATCCATCGGCAGAGGGAGCCCGGCCTCCGTCGCCCGGACCGCGCCACCCGGCGCGCCAGGGCGATGAGGAAAGTCCCCCCACCAGCCGGGCAGGTGACCGGACGCAAGTCCG
>CAZMGU010000128.1:0-5733 GCA_964565905.1 uncultured Halobacteriales archaeon | reverse complement strand
CGAAGAAGCGGATGTACAGCAGGTGGAGGACGGCGTGTTCCTCGCCGCCGACGTACACGTCGACCGGGAGCCACTCGTCGGCCGTCTCCTGGTCGAACGGCGCGGAGTCGAGGTGGGGACTGAGGTACCTGAGGTAGTACCACGACGAGTCGACGAAGGTGTCCATCGTGTCCGTCTCGCGCCGGGCGGGGCCGCCGCAGTCGGGACAGGTCGTCTCGACGAACGACTCGTTGGCGGCCAGCGGGTTGCCCGTCGTCCGGACGAACTCCGGCAGTTCGACGGGCAGTTCCTCCTCGGGGACGAGGACGGGACCGCACTCCTCGCAGTGGACCACCGGAATCGGCGTCCCCCAGTAGCGCTGCCGGGAGATGAGCCAGTCCCGCAGGCGGTAGGTCGTTGCCGGTTCGAGCGCTTCGTGGTCGAGCAGGCGCTCGCTCGCCGCCGCGCTCGCGAGGCCGTCGTACTCGCCGCTGTTCGTGAGCATGCCCTCCTCGACGTAGGGTTCGTCCGGGAGGTTCGTCTCGCTGCCGTCGGCCGGTTCGACGGCCTGCTCGACGGGCAGGTCGTGCGCCGTCGCGAACGCGTGGTCACGCTCGTTGTGCGCCGGCACGCCCATGACCGCGCCCGTCCCGACGTCGTCGAGGACGTAGTCGGCGACGTAGACGGGGAGTTGCGCGCCGGTGAGCGGGTGGACCGCCGTCGCGTCCGTCTCGACGCCCGACGTGGCGTCGGGTCCGCCCTCGGCCCCGGATCCGTCGGGGTCGTCCGGCCCGTTCCGCACCCGGTCGACGTAGGTTGCGACGGCCGCGTCGTCGCTCGCTAGCTCGTCCGCGAGTTCGTGGCCCGGCGAGACGGCGAGGAACGTCGCGCCGAAGACGGTGTCGGGTCGGGTGGTGAACACCTCGACGTCGCCGTAGCCGGGCAGGTCGAAGGCGACGTTGGCCCCCTCCTGGCGGCCGATCCAGTCGCGCTGGCTGTCCCGGACGCCCTCGGGCCACCCGTCCAGGTCGTCGAGGCTCCCGTGGAGTTCCTCGGCGTAGTCGGTTATCGTGAAGAACCACTGGTCCAGTTCCCGGCGCTCGACGGGGGTCTCGCAGCGCCAGCACCGGCCCTCGGCGGCCGCGTGAGAGGTTTCAGCGCCCGCGTGCGGGTCGGCCGCGTCCGGCGTCTCGACCTGCGCGTCCGCCAGCACCGTCTCGCAGTCGGGACACCAGTTGACCGCCGCGCCCTCGTACTCGACCAGTCCCTCCTCGTACAGCAGTCGGAACAGCCACTGGTTCCAGCGGTAGTAGTCGGGGTCGCAGGTGGTTATCTCCCGGGACCAGTCGTAGCCGAAGCCCATCGTCTCCAGTTCGTCGCGCATCCGCTCGATGCAGCGGCGGGTCCAGGACTCCGGGTCGGTGTCGCGCTCGTAGGCCGCGTTCTCCGCCGGGAGGCCGAAGGCGTCCCACCCCATCGGGTGGAGGACGTCGTCGCCCCGCATCCGCCGGTACCGGGCGACGGCGTCGGTGATGGCGTAGTTGCGGACGTGGCCCATGTGGAGCGCGCCCGACGTGTAGGGAAACATCCCGAGGACGTAGGTGGGGTCGGTCGCATCGTCCACGTCGCACTCGTAGACGCCCTCGCGTTCCCAGACGTACTGCCAGTACTCCCGGACCTGTGCGTGGTTGTATCGGCTCGTCATCGGAGGTTCGCCGTTGCCGGGACTGCGTCTGCCGGCCACATCACTGTTCGGTTGCCCAGGCCGGCGCGACTGGTCGGGAGAACCGGCGATTCACCGGCGGAACCTGCCACCTGCCCGTCAGATCGCCCCGGGAACGGGGAAATCCATTGGCACCCCTTTTTTGTAGGCAGAGCCGTTCTGTTGTTACGATGAGCCGTCAGTCGCGCGAGGAGACCCTCGCGGCCGACCGGGAGTGGGTGTTCGAGGCCGTACCGCGAGTCTCCCGGACCTTCGCCCTGAGCATCGACCTCCTCGAAGAACCCCTGGCGTCGTGGGTCGCCACGGGATATCTGCTCTGCCGGACAGCTGACACTATCGAGGACGACGTCGCCATCGACCCCCGGCGACGCGCCGAACTGCTGGAGTCGTTCGACGCCGCGCTCGACCCGGACGCCGACGAGTCCGTCGACGACTTCCTCGCGGCCATCGAGGAGACGCGGCCGGACGCCGACGGCGACGACTGGGACGTCGTCTACCAGGTCGACCGCACGCTCCGCGTGTTGCGGTCGTTCGACCCGGCCGTCGGGGAGTCGATGCTGGACGTCGCCAGCGAGATGGCCACCGGCATGGCCGACGTCCTGCGCCGACACGCCGACGACGGCGGCCTCCGGCTGTCGACCGTCGAGGAACTCGAGGAGTACTGCTGGTACGTCGCCGGCACCGTCGGCGTGATGATAACCGAACTCCGGAACTACCACGGGCCGGACATCGAAGCGACGCCCGACCTGGAGGACGCCCGCTCGTTCGCGCTCCTCCTCCAGCTCGTCAACATCGCGAAGGACGTCCGCGCCGACTGGGAGGAGGAGAACAACGTCTACCTGCCGGGCGAGTGGCTGGCCGAGGAGGGCCTCGACCACGAGGACGTCGCCGACCCGGAGTCGTCGACGGCCGTCGCCCACGTCGTCGAACGGGTCGTCGACCACGCCGCCGGCCACGCGGACGGGGCCCGTCGGTACCTGACCACGCTCCCCGAGGACGAGTCCGGACTGCTCGAGGCCTTCGGCCTGCCGTACGTGCTCGCGCTCGGCACCATCCGGGAGCTCCGGGGCCGGACCGTCGACGCCGTCCGGGAGGCCGACGCCGTCAAACTCCAGCGACGGGAGGTCGCGGCGCTGTTCGATCGGATGGGGCAGGGGGTCACGCAGTCGGACGTCAGCGACATCGCGGCGACGGTCAGGAACGAGCCGTACGAACCCTGATCGCGCCGGGCAGACGGTTTCAGTTCTACTCGTCGTCGACGAGAGCGGAGAGAAATCGACTGCCAACGAACGCGATTCTGGCGGGAAATACCGCTGCGTTACTGCGTGACGGGTGCCATCGGCGGCACCACGTCCGACGAATCCACGACGAACGAGTCCTCGTCCAGCGACGGGTGGCCGGCGTACCTGATCGTGTCCTGGTCGTCGTCCACGAGGAGGTCGGCCTCGCGGAGTTTCGGCAGGTGGACGTGGTGCAGCGACGCGGCCACGTCGTCGACGTCGTCAGGCGAGACGGAGTCCGCGGGGACCGACTGCTCCCGGGCGGCCGTGCGGCGGGCGAGGTTGCGACGGCCGATGGCGCTCCCGTGGTCGACGAGGACGGAGAGGACCACCCGCCGGCGGTCGTGGGCCAGCGACTCCAGCACGGCGTCCCAGTCGTCGCCGGGCGACTCGACGACTCTCGACAGCCCCGACTCCGCCAGCGCCGGATAGTCGGACGCCGAGACGACGCCGGCGTCCCGGTCCCACTCGACCAGGTCGGCCGCTTCGAGTTTCGGCAGTTCGCGGTGGACGAGGCCGACGCGCTCGTGCTGGCGCTCGTCCCCGTCGACGCCGACGAAGGACGCGTCGCGAACGCCGGCGGCGACGTGCGTCGCGAGTTCCGGAACGGAAACGGCGGACCCCTCCTCGGCCAGCGTCGCGAGCACCAGTCGTCGACGGTAGGACGACAGGGCCACGAGGACCGGGTTCGTGTGGTTCGAACGGACGGAGACGCTCTCTGATCCCATATATCCCTGTATACCCGTAACGGGGTTAAGGGGTCTTCCTAATTCTTTAGCCTGGTATACAGTTTCGGGACTGCTGAGTGGCGAACGCGGAGAGAGGGGAGAGCAGGCGGCGCGCAACGGGAACGAAAGATCCCTAACCAGGGCGTACGAAAGCGGCGGAATCCGTAACCGGCAGTTACCCGGAGCGGCGTGGCCGGGGGAGGTCGTCGCCGCCCGCCGTCGCCGCTCGCGACCGACGGAACCGTCCTCGACGAGCGGCGAAACGGCGAACCGGACGCGGACGGATCGGTCCTAATCGCCGGTTACCGACCGTTTCGACGAGAAGCGGCGGTGCCTCGGCGGCGGAGCCGTCAGTCGACGAACGAGCGGATGGCCTCCAGGTTCGCGGGGCCGACGCCGGCGACGGCGAGCAACGCCTCGTCCGAGGCGACGCGGACGTCCGCCTCGGTGATGAACCCCTGCGAGCGGAGTTTCGCCGCCGTCTCCGGACCGATGCCGTCGACGTCCTCGTAGTCGACGTCGGGCGAGACGGGCGCGTCGTCCGACTCGTCCCCGTCGATCAGGTCCAGCGCCTCGCGGAGCGCGTCGGCCTTGTGACTGGCCTTGCGCCCCTCCCGTCCCTCGTACTCGGCCAGCAGGTCGAGGACGCGGTCGAACGGGCCGCCGTCGATATTCGGGGTCGCCTCCGGTCGCCGCCGGTAGCGGGCGTCGAGTTCGGAGACGAAGGTGGCGCGCGGTATCAGCGTCGTGTGACCCGACTCGTCGCGGACGAGGACGATCGATTCGTCCGCGTAGACGACCTTCCGCAGGTCGCCGCTGCGCTGGTCCTCGAAGACGAGTCCGACGTCGAAGTCAGTTCTGTTGGGTTTCGGGTGGATGAACTGCGTCTGTGTCATTGTGGACGGGGAGTCCGGTGCCGTGGTGGTTTCCGCGACCGGCACGTCGTCCCTCGATTACCCGGAGTCACCGGGCGCAATAGAGGGCGTCGTTTCCACGGGTTTCCGGGAGGCGAGTCGTCGGTACTCGGCCGGAATCGACGATCAGTCGGACCGCATCCGGCACGTCGTCCGGCGATACTTCCGGCCGAAGGCCCAACGTACCGGCGCGATGTCCGTCGCAGTCGTCGTCGACGACCGGGAACCGGAACACGTGGTCGCGGGCCTCCGCGCCCACCCGGACGTCGACGCGGTGACGGTCCGCCGCCTCGACGCGGGCGACGTCGTCGTCGGCGACGTCGGCTTCGAGCGCAAGACCGCCGGCGACTACCTCGGGTCGGTGCTGGGCCGGACGGGGACCGACCTGGAGGGGCAGGTCGCCGCGATGGCCGAGGCGTACGACCGCGCCTACGTCCTCGTGGAGGCGGACCTGGCCGAACTGGAGGCACAGCGGCCCGGGCTGAACGGGTCGTCCGTCCGCGGGTCCCTCGCGTCCATCACCGCCCGCTCGGGCGTCCCGGTGATTCCCTGCGGCGACGGCGAGCGACTGGTCGACCTGGCGGTCCGCCTGGCGCGGAAACACGTCGAGTCGCCCGCGGTGCGCGCGCTCTCGCCCGGCGCGGTCCCGGTCCGGAACGAACCCGTCGCCAAGCGGATGTACGGCTGTATCGAGGGGATCGGTCCCGGAACCGCCGAATCGCTCTACGAGGTCTTCCCCACCGTCGCGGCCCTGCTCGACGCCTCGCGGGAGGACCTGCTGGCCGTCGACGGCGTGGGGCCGGCGCGGGCCGACGCCGTCTACGCCGCTCTGCGGAGCGACGAGTGATGCCCCTGTCCTCGCAAGCGAGTCGCTCAGGGCGGGCGCGACCCTACGCCGGGCCGAAGCGGCCGCCGTCGCGCCGCTCCCTCCACCATGCCCACGCCACAGTACGAACTCGGCGAGCGCATCGACGAACTGGCCGCCGCGGACGCCGGCGGTGACCACTGCCTGACCGTCGCCGTCCCGCCCGGCGAACCGGTCGGGGAAACGCTTGAACGCGTCGAGGAGGCCCACGCCGACGCCGAGTACATCCACACCGAGGAGTCCG
>CAZMGU010000127.1:0-5735 GCA_964565905.1 uncultured Halobacteriales archaeon | reverse complement strand
ACGAGGCCGACGTGGTTGCGCAGGCCGTTGCGGACGAGGTGGTGGTGGACGCCGCCGACCGCCAGGAGGCTCGGGATGGGTACCCGGTCCGGGCCGGCGTCGCGGTCCGAGAGGACGATCACGTCGTGTTCGGTCGCCGCCTCGTCGGCGGCGGCCCTGACGTCCTCGACGGCCTCGCGCAGGTCGGTCGTCCCCTCGTCGTAGGTGATATCGATCACCGCGGTCGACATGCCGTTCTCGTCCAGATCCCTGATCGCCGCCGTCTCAGCGTCGGTGAGAATCGGCGTGTCGAGGACGAGTTGCCGGGCGTGGGCCTGGGACTCGTCGAGGATGTTCCGCTGGTAGCCGAGTCGGGACTCCAGCGAGGTGACCAGTTCCTCGCGGATGTTGTCGAGCGGCGGGTTCGTCACCTGGGCGAACAGCTGTTTGAAGTAGGTAAAGAGTGGGCGATTGAACTGCGAGAGCACCGACAGCGGCGTGTCGTCGCCCATCGAACCCACCGGATCCTTCCCCTGCTGGGCCATCGGCTCGATGAGGTGGTCGACCTCGTCGTACGTGTAGCCGTAGGCGGCCTGGTGGCTGCGCAGGCGGTCGACCGGGTCGCGCGGGAGCGGGTCGTCGCGGTCGGCCACCTCGTCGACGTGGACCTGCTCCGCGTCGACCCACTCGCCGTACTTCTCGTCGGTGATGTCGGCGAACACCTCCTCGTCGGGGACGACGCGGCCCTCCTCCGGGTCGGCCAGGAAGCACTGACCGGGCTGGAGTCGGCCGCGCTCGGCGATGTCCTCGGGGCTGTCGTCGAGCGCGCCGGCCTCGGAGGCCATCACCAGGGTGTTGTCCTCCAGCACGTCGTACCGGCACGGGCGCAGGCCGTTGCGGTCGAGCACCGCACCGACGCGGTCGCCGTCCGTGGCGGCGACGAGCGCGGGACCGTCCCACGGTTCGACGAGCGAGGCGTGGTAGTCGTAGAAGTCGCGCCGGTCGCCCTGGACGTCGTTCAGTTCGCCACGCCACGCCTCGGGGACGAGCATCCGGAGGGCGTGGGGCAGGTCGCGACCGCCCTGGAGGAGCAGTTCGAGCGCGTTGTCGACGCTGGCCGTGTCGGACTGCTCCGGGTCGTCGATGATCGGCTTGATCTTCTCGATTTCGTCGCCAAAGGCCTCGCTCGCGATGTCCGTCTCGCGGGCGCGCATCCAGTTGATGTTGCCCTGGATGGTGTTGAACTCGCCGTTGTGGATGACGTTCCGGTAGGGGTGGGCGAGGTGCCACGCGCCGAGCGTGTTCGTCGAGAAGCGGGCGTGGACCATCGCGAACGTCGAGTCGACGCGCTCGTCCCGCAGGTCGGGGAAGTAGGTCGGTAGCTGCTCGGCCGTGAGCAGGCCCTTGTAGACGACGGTCTTCCGGTCCAGCGAGGGGACGTAGAACCGTTCGTGTCCCGGCGGCTCCTCGTCCTCGATCGCGTTTTCGAGGACGCGACGGCCGACGTAGAGCCGTCGGTCGAAGGCGTCGCCGGTCAGGCCCTCGGCCGACCGGACGAACACCTGCGTCACGTCCGGTTCGGAGTCGAGCGCCGTCTCCCCGAGGTCCGCGTTGTCCGTCGGGACGTCCCGCCACGCGACGACGTCGAGACCCTCGCTCGCCAGCGAGGACTCGACGAGGTCCATCAGTTCCGACGCGGCGTCGGGGTCCCGTGGCAGGAACAGCGTCCCGACGGCGTACTCGCCGGGCGCGCCCAGGTCGGCGTCCACCTCGTCCGCGAAGAAGTCGTGGGGAATCTGGAGCATGATCCCGGCGCCGTCGCCGGTGTTCTCCTCCGCGCCGGTGGTGCCGCGGTGTTCGAGGTTCTCGAGGAGGTCGAGTCCGTCCTCGACGACCCAGTGCTCCGACCCGCCGTCGAGGTCCATCACGACCCCGACGCCGCAGTTCGACCGTTCGTCGGTGGGGTCCGCGAGCCCTGCGCCGCCCGCGTCCGCACCAGTAGGGGCTGGTCCAGTCATCTACTGGCACGGCGAACTCCTCGATAAAGAACGTACTCCTGAAGGTATCAGGGTTGTTAAAACCCAAATAAGGGCATATATATTTATCACGGAAAATCGCGCCGGATCGGCGCGTCAGCCCCGAACGCCAGCACCAGTGTCTCAGCCCCTATCGAACTACAGGAGTTACAACTACATCAAGGTTCGGTAGCCACACGTCCAGAATTTCTAGCCATTAGTTCGAGATCGTCGCGGAATCGTCGAGCGGCAGTTAGATCGAGAAGAACGGAGCGAGTCGACGGCGGCCGGTCAGGGCCAGACGCCGCCCTCCTCGGCCGACTGCAGGACGCGCTGGACGGCGACGACGTAGGCCGCGACGCGGAAGGTGGGCAGGTCGTGTTCCTCGTAGGCCTCGACCAGCCTGTCGAACTGTTCGACGACGATGTCCTCCAGTTCCTCGTTGACGCGTTCCTCGGTCCACGAGAAGCGCTGGCGGTTCTGGACCCACTCGAAGTACGAGACGGTGACGCCGCCGGCGTTGGCGAGGATGTCGGGGACGACGATGACGTCGTCGTCGGCGAGCACGTCGTCGCCCTTCGGCGTTATCGGGCCGTTCGCCGCCTCGGAGATGACGTCCGCCTGGACGCCGCGGGCTATCTCCTCGTCGATGGCGTTCTCCAGGGCCGCCGGGATCAGCAGGTCGACGTCCAGCTGGAGGAGTTCGTCGTTGGTGACCTCCTCGTCGGCCCCGGAGAACCCGACGACGCTCCCGGTCTCGCGCTTGTGGTCCTTGGCGGCGACGGCGTCGAAGCCGTCCTCGTTGTAGATACCGCCGCTGGAGTCCGAGACGGCGACGACCGTCGCGCCCATCTCCTCGACCAGTTTCGCCGATATCCAGCCGGCGTTCCCGTAGCCCTGGACGGCGACGGTGGCCTGGTGGATGTCCTTGTCGAGGTAGTCGAACGCCTCGCGGGCGGCGATAACCGTCGAGCGGCCGGTCGCCTCCACGCGACCCTCGCTCCCGCCGGAGGCGAGGTCCTTGCCGGTGATGACGCCGGGTTCGGTGGTGTTCTCGATGGTCTCGTAGGTGTCCTTGATCCAGTTCATCTCGCGCTGCCCGGTGTTGACGTCGGGCGCGGGGACGTCCCGGTCGACGCCGATGAGCGGCGTCAGTTCCTTGGCGAACGACCGGGTGATGCGCTCGAGTTCGGCCTCGGTGTAGTCGTCGGGGTCGATGACGATGCCACCCTTGCCGCCGCCCAGCGGGATGCCGACCGTCGCGCACTTGTACACCATCCACCCGGAGAGGGCCTTCACCTCGTCGCGGGACACCTGCGGGTGGTACCGGATGCCGCCCTTGTACGGCCCCCGGTCGCCGTTGAACTGCGAGCGGTACGCGCGGAACACTTCGATGGAGCCGTCGTCCATCTCGACGGAGAGGTTCGTCTCCAGGATGCGCTCGGGATTCTTCAGTCGCTCCAGCATCCCCTCGTCGACGTCCAGGAACTCTGCGGCGTCGTCGACCTGTTCTTGAAAGCTCTCGAACGGATTGACACCGTCTGCCATAACTGGACATGTGTGTAATGAGGTTAAAAATGAATCGAAACTTCCTCGCCAGTAGTCCGACTATCGGCCACGAATTGACTATATTATACATACAGGTTAAATTCATTCAACGTATTATATCCCCTTATACGTGATCAAGGGCCGGTCCGGGCGGTAGCCCCGGCAACGCTCCGGTCGTCGTTGCCGGATCCACCCACCGTCCGCCGGTCGTCCGACCAGAGTCTGACGGTGATTTATGGGACGTGACGGAACACTCTCTCCCGGGGGGCCAGAAAAGTCACACGCTCCCCATCCCCGACGCCGACCCGACGCCGCTACCACTGCTCCTGCCCGATCACCTGCGATCCGCGTGATACGAACGCCGAGCACCGTCGGGCTAGTTATAAGGGGCGAAATTCGAAACGTCGTAGCATGTACGAATCCCTCTACGTGATGGCGGTCCTGCTGTCAAGCGGGACAGCGCTCGCCGTCGTCACGTGGATGTGGTCCAGGGACCTCGACGACGCGGGTCGCGTGTTCACCGCGATGCTGGCGTGTTACCCCGTCGTCGGGGCGCTCGTCGTCGGCGAACTCGTCGCGTCGGGCCGGGCCCTCTCCGTCGTCTTCTACGACCTCCACTCGGCCGTCGTCGTCGTCATCGTCCCGCTGTGGTTCCTCTTCGCCGTCGTCTACACCGACCGGGACGGGTGGATAACGCGCCCCCGCCTCGCCGCGTTCGCCGTCGTCGTCGGCGTCACGGCGCTCCTCCAGGCGACGAACTCGTTCCACGGACTCATCTACAGCGACTACGTGCTGGTCGCGACGCCGTTTCCCTACGTCGAGGGGGTGCCGGGGCCCGCCAACGGTGTCGTCGGCGTCCTGCAGTTCCTCCCGTACGTCGGGGCGATGTCACTGCTCGGCCACCACTACGTCTCCGGGACGGGGACGAAGCGAAAGCAGACGCTGCTACTGATCGTCGGCTTCCTGCCCGTCTTCGCCATCGTCGGTGCCTGGCAGGCCGGGGTCCTCCCCGGCCCAATCGACGGAGCCAACAACGTCGCCTCGACGTGGTCGCTCGCGTTCGTCGCGCTCGCGGTGTTTCGCTACCAGCTGTTCGACACCCTCTCGCTCGCGCGCAAGCGCGTGTTCGAGGACCTCCGGGACCCGCTGATCGTCCTCGACGAGGAGCGGCGCGTGATCGACGTGAACGAGGCCGCTGTCCGGACTTCCCGGTGCTCGCGGACGCCGGCGGCGACCGCCTCGACGACCTCCTTCCGGGCATCGTCGACGACCACGGCGCGTTCGTCCCGGAGTTCACCCGCTACGGCGACGAGTCTCGCGAGTTCGCCGTGACGGTGTCGCCCCTGACGACGGTCACCGGGACGTACGGCTACGGACTCGTCGTCCGCGACGTCACCGAGACCAGGCGACAGATCCGCGACCTCGAACGGCAGTCCACCCAGCTAGAGCGGTTCGCGAGCACGCTCTCCCACGACCTGCGGAACCCACTGAGCGTCGCCGACGGCTACGCGGAACTGGCCATCGAGACGGGCGACACCGACCACCTGGCACGGACGGTAGAGGCTCACGACCGGATGGCCCAGATCATCGACGACGTGCTGACGCTCGCCCGGGAGGGCCGGACCATCGACGAACCCGAGCGCGTCGACCTGACGCGCGTCTTCCGGGACGCCTGGACCTCGACAGAGACCCCACGCGCGACGATGGAGATCGACCCGCGGGCCGAGGTGACGGTCTACGCCGACCCGACCCGCCTCCGGAACGTCTTCGAGAACCTGATCCGGAACGCCGTGGAACACGGCGCGGCGGACGGCCGGTCCGGGTCCGGCGCACCCCCGGAGGGCACCATCCGACTCGGCCGCCACCCCGACGGGTTCTTCGTCGAGGACGACGGCCCGGGCGTGCCCCCCGACGAGCGCGAGCGGGTGTTCGAGTACGAGTACACGACCCGGGGGGACGGGACGGGACTCGGCCTCGCCATCGTCGACGCCATCGCCCAGGCGCACGGCTGGAGGGTGACCATGACCGAGGGGGACGCGGGCGGCGCGCGCGTCGTCTTCGCCGGCGTCGACGTAATCGAAGACGAGACGCCGATAGTCGCCGAAGCGGGCGACTGATCGAGACGCGGAAAAACGGCTTCGTTCACTCCGTTCGCGCGGTACGCTAGTAGCTCTTCGCGAAGTACGCCGTCTC
>CAZMGU010000126.1:0-5799 GCA_964565905.1 uncultured Halobacteriales archaeon | reverse complement strand
GACGAGAAGGCCCACATCGCCCGCAAACTCGACGACGCGGCCGTCGACGTGATAGAGGCCGGGAGCGCCTGCACCGGGCCGGGCGAGCGCAAGACCATCTCCCGCGTCGCGGACCTGGACCTCGACGCCACGGTGACGAGTTTCTGTCGCGGCATCCAGAACGACGTCGACCTCGCGCTGGACTGCGGCGTCGACGGCGTGGACATCGTCGTCCCTGCCAGCGACCGGCACGTCGAGGACAAGGTCGGGACGTCGCGCGAGGACAACGTTCAGGCGACGGTCGAACTCGTCGAGTACGCGAAGGACCACGACCTGTGGGTCGAGGTCATCGGTGAGGACGGGTCCAGGGCGGACCTGGACTACCTCGAAGAGTTGCTCGGTGCCGCGCTCGACGCGGGGGCCGACCGCATCTGCTGGGCGGACACCGTCGGGCACGCGACGCCGGACGAGGCCGTCGCGGCCGTCTCGCGCCTCTCGGAACTCGGTCCGACGAGCGCGCACACGCACGACGACCTGGGACTGGCAGTCACGAACGCGCTGGCGGCCGTCGCCGCGGGCGCGGACATGGTCCACGGGACGATCAACGGCATCGGCGAGCGCGCCGGCAACGTCGCCCTGGAGGAGGTGGCCATCGCCCTCGACCACGGCTACGGCGTGGAGACGATGGAACTGACGCAGGCCTACGACCTGGGCGAACTGGTCGCCAACACGACCGGCATCCCGCTCCCGCCGAACAAGGCCGTCGTCGGTGCCAACGCCTTCACCCACGAGTCGGGCATCCACACCGACGGGACGCTGAAGGACGAGGCGATGTACGAGCCCTACCCGCCGGAGAAGGTGGGCCGCGAACGCCGCCTCGCGCTCGGCAAACACGCCGGTCGCGCCGGCGTCGAGGCCGCGCTGGAGGAACGCAACTTCGACGTCACCGACGAGGAACTCGGCGAGATAGTCGAGCGCGTCAAGGCCATCGGGGACCGCGGCCGGCGCGTCACTGACGCGGACCTGATCACCATCGCCGAGGAGGTGCAGGGGGCCGAACACGAGCGCCGCGTCGAACTGATGGACCTGACCACCGTCGCCGGCGGCGGCACTCCGACCGCGAGCGTCCGCCTGTCGGTCGACGGCGAGGAGCAGAAGGAGGCGGAGGTCGGTTCGGGACCGGTCGACGCCGCGCTCAACGCCGTCCAGTCCGCGCTCGGCCACGCCGCGGACACCCACCTCGAGTCGTACCACGTCGACGCCATCACCGGCGGCACCGACGCCGTCGTCACCGTCGAGGTGGAGATGTCGCGGGGCGACCGCACCGTCGCCGTCACCGCCAGCGACTCGGACATCACCCGCGCCTCGGTCCAGGCGATGGTCGACGCCATCGACCGCCTCATCGTCGACGACCCGGACCGCGTCATCGCGGACGACTGACCCCGGCGGCGTGCTCGTCGCCGGCATCGCCGGATGACCGACGACGGATCCGCGTCGGCGTCGTTCGTCTCCCCGCATCGTCTCGAAAGCTCACGTTTGGGAGGGCCCGCTCGCGACTCGCTCGCACGGATACCCGACTCCGCGATTTCCGGCTCGCGAGGAAACGACTCTGTAACTTAGTAGCTGTAAGCCCTGGAAGACGTATGACCAACATCGCACAGTTCGGCCTGGGTGGTCTCGGTCGCACGCAACTGGACGCGTTCACCGACCTCCCGGGCACGAAAATCCTCGCCGGCGCGGACCCGGTCGAGGAGGCCCGTCGGTCGTTCGCCGCGGACTACGGCGCGACGGGCCACCGGTCGTACGAGGGCCTGCTCGCCGACCACGCCGACGAACTCGACGCCGTCAACGTCGTCACGCCCCACGCCCTCCACTTCGAGCAGGCGATGGACGCGCTCGACGCGGGGCTCTCGGTCCACCTGGAGAAGCCGATGGTGACCCGCCTCGACGACGCCGTCAGACTCACCGAGGCGGCCGCAGACAGCGACGCGACGGTCCAGGTCGGCTACCAGCGCCACTTCGACCCGCGATTCCGCGCGATGCGGGAGACGATACAGTCCGGTGCCATCGGCGAGGTGGTCGGTGCCAACTGCTTCCTCGAACAGGACTGGATCCGGCCCGTGTCGGGCACCTGGCGCACCGACCCGGCGCTCTCGGGCGGCGGGCAACTGTACGACTCGGGGTCGCACCTGCTGGACGCGCTGCTGTGGACGACCGGCACGAAACCCCGGGCGGTCGGGGCCATCGTCGAGGGGACGGACGAGAACGTCGACGTGCACAGTTCCCTGTCGCTGTCGCTCGAACGCGACGGGCGGTCGGTGCCGGCGAGCGTCTTCGTCACCGGCGACGGCCAGACGAGTCCCGGCACGCGCGAGGGACTGTACGTCTGGGGGACGGAGGGGAGCGTCGAGTACGACACAGACGGCGTCACCGTCCGGCGAAAGGGTGGCGAGGCGACCCGCGAGGACGTCCCGGAGTGCGGGTACGCGGAACTGGAGCGGCGGAAACTCGGCGCGTTCGTGGACGCCGTCGGCGGCGAGCGGCCCAGCCCTGTCCCGCCGGAGACGGGCCTCGACGTCGTCGCCATCACGGAGGCGGCATACCGCGCCAGCGAGGGCGGGGAGACGGTCGACGTCCAGCGGCTCGTCGAGGACGCCCGTACACCCGCCTGACCGACCGCCTCGCCCGCTTGCGGTAAGGTTCGATTAGGCCGGGGAAACGACGAGCATCTCCCCCGCGCTCGGTCTGAGGTCGTAGGCCACCGGTTCGAGGGTGACGTCGTGGCCGTCCCGCCGGAGCGCGTCGACGACCGGTTCGACGAGGTCGGACCGCTCCAGGTTGAGCGAGGCCAGGGGATAGACGCGCAGTTCGCCCTCGGTGACGCGGACGAGTTCCCTGGCCGCCGCGACGTGGAAGGACTCGTCGAGTCGGTCGTCGTACAGGAAGAGGAGGTTCCCCGAGAGCGTCAGCGCGAACGCGTCGTCCGCGAAGGGCAGGTCCGGCAGACTCGCCGGGACGTACCGGTCCGGGTTGCGAGCGACGTCGGCGAGGAACCGCTCGGCGGCGGCCCGGAGGAAGCGCCCGCGAACGTCGACGCCGCCGTAGTAGTCGAAGTCGAACAGGTCCCGCTTCTCCCTGACCTGTGCCATGTTGCGCTCGATGGACTCGGTACACTCGGCCTCCAGTTCCGCCAGCGAGCGGTCGTACATCGGGTCGACGGCCGTCACCGGGGTTCCCAGCGCGGAGGCGACGGCGGTGAACGACGACGGGCCGCCCGGGCAGTCGAGTATCGGTCCCGCCGTCAGGTCGGACCGCTCCAGTTCGAACAGGTCCAGGTACTCCTCGAACGTCCGGCCGAGGAAGAGGAACTCCCGGTCGACTTCGAATCTGTCGGACATATGTGATCGTGAATGTACGTTACTGGGACATATTGTATAAATACAATCGTGGTATGAGTGCTGGACACACACGGCGCAACGGGCAGATCGAGCGCTAGCCGGGACCACAACCGGTATCAGGCGGAGGTACGACGGACGAATATGGTCGATTCGGTCACGCTCTACCGCGCGCCGACGACCGTCGCCGACGTCGACGCCGTCGCGGACTGGCTCGACGCCCGCGTCGACGCGACGGTTGCGGTGGGCGACCGGTTCCTCTCGCTGTACGCCGACGAGGAACTCGCGACGGAGTTCGCGGGGGCGCGCGTCCTCTCCCCGCACGAGCGCGACACCGGCAACTCGATGCTGGGCATCGTCCGGTACGAGGAGCGGGCCATCGAACACCCCGAACGGGCAGGGGGCGTCATCTACGACGGTCAGCAGGTCCAGGACGCCCTCAGCCGGCGGATTCCCGACGACGAGCGGTCGCTCGACAACCTCCACGTCCCGCTGCTCGACCGCGTCGTCGGCACCTGGGGCGACCACGACGGTCGCTGGCACAAGCGGGTGAACGTCCTCGGCCAGCCGGCGCTCGTCTCGGTGCCCGGGCTATACGAGGCACCTGCAAAACCGGAGCAGTATTACAAGGAGAAGCAGAAACACGCGCTCCTCTCCGGCGACTCGCCGCCGCGGGAGGTGCTGGAGAACGAAGTCGAGGGCGAGTTCCTCGTCGAGGACGACCCGCGGACGACGGACGCGCTGAAGGGGTACGTCCTGCAGGCGTACCACTATCTCGCGACGGGCGAGGACTTTTGCGACGACGGGTCGTGCCGGCTGTCGAACCCGCACCGCCAGCCCGGGGTCGTCGAGGCGCAGTTACGGGAGCCCGAGTTCTGCCAGGAGCACGCCAGGCGGTACGTGTCCTGACCGCCCGTAACCTACTCCTCGATCCGCTCGGCCCGCGTGTAGGCGTCGTAGATGGCGTAGATCCAGACTATCGGGTAGAGGACGATTCCCACCAGGATAGCAACGGAGAGTCCCGCGAGGACGCTCGCGACGATGAACGCGATGCCTCGTTCCAGTTCGCGATTGTATATCTGGCCGAGGCCGGGGACGAACGCCGACAGCGCGGCCGCGACGAACGGATTGCCACCGTCGAGAACGTCGTCGAGAGCCGAACCGGTCGACGACGCGGGCTGCAGGCCCACGCCACACTCCGGACATATCTCCGCCGCGGCCGCTATCTCTTCGCCACAGTTCCGACAGAAGGCGGTGTCCCCCGCCGACGAATCGCTCATGGAACGACGTTACACACTGTTCCGCATAAGGGTTAGCGACGGTTAAAACTCGGTTGGACCGACGGCGCAGTGGTCCGAGAGCGGTGAAACCGGTTCGTCGGTCCGCTACTCTACTCGCCCGCTCGCCAGCCGCAGGTAGCCGCCGGCCAGCGTCCGCTCCCGGTAGTGGGTCGTTCGCTCGGCCAGTGCCTCCTGCCCCGCCGCCACCCGGCGGTCGTGGCCCTCGCTGACGTCGCGGAGCCCCGGTTTGTCGGTCGCGGAGAGCCAGACGAACGCGCGGTAGGCGGCGTTCACCGGCCGGGCCCAGGCGCGTTTGCTCCGCGTGAAGTGGAGCAAGGCGACCCGGCCGCCGGGACGGACCAGGTCGCACCACTCGTCGACGACGGCGGCGGGGTCGGCGAACATCGCGACGACGAACGTCCCGAGGAGGCCGTCGACGGGCGTCCCTATCGGGGGTCGCGACGCGTCGGCCTGCACCAGGTCCGCGTCGCCGCGCCCGCGTGCGCGTTCGAGCATTCTCCGGGTGACGTCGAGGCCGACGACGCGTCCGTCGGGGCCCACGCGCTCCCGGAGGTAGGGGAGGTTCGCGCCGGTGCCACAGCCCATCTCGACGGCGCGGTCGCCGGGCGCGAGTCCGAGCTCCGCGACGGCGCTCGCCCGCCACGACCCGACGCCGGGGAGCGTCGCGAGCCGGTCGTAGAGGTGCGCCCAGCGACCGTAGAACGACCGGGTCGCGTCGCTCACAGGAGGTCCCGGACCGACTCCGCGGCGGCCACCGCGTCCGCCCCGAGGACGTAGACGATGGGTTCGACGCCGAAGCCGCCGGTCTGGTAGAGCACGTCGGCGTCGGGGTCGTCGGCCAGCGCGTCGGCGACGGCGTCCTCCAGGTCCTCGGCCTCGCCGTCGAACTCGACGGTCGCGTGGCCCGCCGACTCGAGTCGCTCGACCACGTCCTCGTCGTAGCGGACGTTGAGCGCGGCGAGCGCGTCGCTGCCCGCGTCGCGGGCCGCGAGCAGGACGCTCGCGACGTGGGCGCTGACGCCGAACTCGGGTTCGGCGGGGATGGTGGCCCGCCCCTTCACGTCGACGATGCGGCCCGGAACCCCCGCCACGTCCTCGACGCTGTCGGCGTCGGGGAGCGCCTG
>CAZMGU010000125.1:0-5988 GCA_964565905.1 uncultured Halobacteriales archaeon | reverse complement strand
TGGGCGACGCCGCCGGCCAGATGCAGGCCCAGGGACCGATCATCAAGGGGATGAACCACGCCGTCACCGCGGGCGCGCTCGCCGCCGAGGCGTTCGTCGACGCGAAGGAGCGCAACGACCCCGGAGCCGCCGGGAAACTGTACGAGGAGAAACTGCGCGACGAGGGCGTCATGGGGAAGCTTCGCCCGCGGAGCTACCGCACGCTCGGGCGACTCGGCGAGGTCGGACCGGTCGCGGGGCTGACCGACAGGCTCACCGACTCGGCCATCGGCCGCGCCGGCGTCAACCTCCTCGGGCCCGACGTCCTCGAACGCCTGTTCGCCTCGCCGCGACTGATGGCGCTGATGCCGGACACCCGGACGCCGTACGTCACCGTCCCGACGGTCATCGCCGAGGAACTCGGCGAGCGCGTCGAGGCGCACAACGCTGTCCGGCCGCCGGAACTCGACGACCGCATCGGTGAACTCACCTACGACGTGGGCGACCCGCACATCGAGTTGCGCGACGACTCCTTCGAGGCGTCGGGAACGGCCGTCACCGCCTGCCCCGTCAGCGCGAAGGAGTTCGGCGGCGGCTGTTACCGCGACGAGCACGTGAAGACGAACGGTACCGAGGAGCACCTCGTGAGCCTCGACACCCAGCCCTGCGTCGAGTGTGGTACCTGCGCCGTCGTCGCCGACACCCACTGGGAGCACCCCGACGGCGGCAAGGGCGTCGAGTTCGATCAGGGGTGAGGAGTTCGGAATCGTACGCCATGACCATGGAAACCGACCGAGCGGTCGAGGCGCGAATCGACGGCCTGGCGGAAGCGGCGCGCGAGGCGGGGGAGTCGTTCGACCCGCCGGCGGACCCGCCGGACGAGGCGGCGGCCCTCGACGTCGTTCGCGAGGGACTGGGCCCGACCGTCTCGCTGTTCGTCGAGGTGCGCACCGGCGGCCGGTCGGTGTACCTCCCCCCGGAGACGTACGACCGGCTAGAGGAGACGTTGAACGTCTGGCTAGAGATGTACGTGCGCTGTTACGGCGTCGAACTGGACGCCAACTACGAACTCCGGACCGCGGCACAGCTACTGGTCGACACCCACGGCGCGGCCGACGTCGCCCGGATACTAACCGGCGTCCCCGAGCGCGTCCCATCTGACCGCTGACGGGCCGGTAGGACTAATAATGTAACCAGTTTGTACCACGTTATGGACGGCCTTGCAGCCGCATACGTACATCTCTGGGGCGGCTTCGAGGACGTAACCGACGACCTGAGACGGCTCGTCCAGGCTGCGATTGTATTCGTGTTCTTCTTCGTTTCCTCGCTGCTGGTTCTGTTCGCTCTCTCGGCGATCGGAACCGAGTTCGTCGGCAGAATCGGCGCTAAATTTGGTCTGGCGGAGGGTTTTGTCATCGGTAGCTACGTGCTTCCCGTCATCGTGCTGTTCGCCGTCTTCGACTTGCTCTACGTGTACGTCATCGACGCTGACGAACTCTCGCTTCGTGGGGGAATTGCGGCGATGACTAGCAACGTTTCCGGGGTCTTCACCTGGGTCGTCGCTTTCGTCGCCGTCATGCTACCGCTGGTCGTGAGCTATCCGGACCCCTTCGGCGTGGTCTTTCGCGTGTTCGACCCGCAGTTCGAACGACTGGATTTGCTCATGGCCGTCTTCCCCGTCGTCGGTTTCACCCTCGGCGCTCTGGCGTCGTTTTTCGTCGCTCCGATCGCGGTTTTCGAGGATAGATCCCCGAGCGAAATCCTCCGGTGCAACGCAGGTCTGCTTCGTGTTACACCGCTCGAAACCACGGTATCTGTCTTTACGGGTGTCGTTCTTGTGCTGTTTTCGCTGTCCCTCGTGGTCGTCGGCGTGTGGCTCCTTTTCGTCGGACTCGCAACGCTCATCTTCGGTGTCGGCCTGATCGTTCTTCTCGTGGCGTTGCTGTTCATCTTCACCGGACTGGTCTCGCTTCCAGTCGCGTACGCTTACGCACGGACGTTGCTCGTTCGGACGTATCGGGTGGGCGTCGGACGGCTGGAAGACTGTCAGGCCACCGCTAGCCCACGCCGGAGCTGAATATACATGATAAAGGATTAAGTATACTGGCGTGATAACGGATGTCATGGAGATTGCCGAGCCACTGCAGTTCGACCACGGGGACCGGAAGGAGATATACGAGCACGTGGAGCGCCAGGGGTCGGTCGACCCGGAGGCGATGCGGTCGGCGTTGCGGATGGAACCGCGCCCGTTCGGCCACCACGTGGCGATATTGAAACGCGACGGCGTCCTGCAGGAGGTGGACGGCGAGTTACGGATAGCGTACGACGAGAGCGCCGAGGAGGAGTTCTCCGACGAGGGCGTCGAGTTCGTCATCCGCCAGGCCAGGCAGGAGGACCTGACCGGGCTGGTCGGCGCCATCCGGGAGGCCATCGGTGCGAAGACGTACGTCGACGCCGAGACGGTGGCCGACGTCGTCGACAGCGAGGGCGTCCTGTTGCGCCACAACGAACTGGAGTCGCGCATCTTCTTCGTCGCCTGCGTCGAGGGCGAGGTGGTCGGCTGGGTCCACCTCAAACACCCGGAGATAGACAAGCTCTCCCACACGGCGGAGCTGACTCTGGGCGTCCTCGAACGCTACCGCGGCCACGGCATCGGGAGCCACCTGCTCGAACGCGGCCTGGAGTGGGCCGGGAAACAGGGGTACGAGAAGATATACAACTCCGTCCCCTCCACGAACGAGGAGGCAATCTCCTTTCTCGAGGCCCACGGCTGGGAGACTGAGGCCGTCCGCGAGGACCACTACAGGCTGAACGGCGAGTACATCGACGAAGTGATGATGGCCAAACAGCTGTAACGGCTACGGCCACTCCTCCTCGTGCCCGTCCATCGGCGCGGCCACGACGCCGTCCTTCCGGGCCCACGTCCGGGCGTGTGCGGGACAGACACGACGGTTCTCTTCCCACGGGACGTGCAACTCGACGGCGGCGGTGTCGTCGCAACCCGCTTCTTCACACTCCATAGCTATCTCCGGATCTCTCGTCCCCCGATCCCGTTACGCGTCCGGCGGTCACGCCACCGCGACGACGACCATCGCGAGGAGGACGGACGCCGTCAACAGCGTCTGGACGACCGTCGACCCGAGCATCGCGGCCGTCGTCACGGCGGCCGCCTTCGCGCCCGCCCGCGCGTCCTGCTGCCGGTAGAACTCCAGCGCGAACACGGTGCCGGCGACGCCGAGCAGCATGCCGATAGGGCCGAGTCCAGTCGCGACGAACAGCACCAGGCCGACGAGGCCCGCCACTATCGCGGTCTTCGTCGACGCGCCGCCGACCTTCGCGCCGACGACGCCGCCGAGCCAGTCCACCGCCCACGTCGCGACGCCGACGAGCACCAGCGCCGCGAGGAGCAGGACGCCCGGTTCCGAGAAGCCGCTGCCCCACCAGTAGACGAGGACACCGGCGAGCGAGAACGGCGCGCCGGGTACCTGCGGCGTGAGACTCCCGACGACGCCGGCCAGGAGCAGGGCGAACGCGACGAGCGCGACGACGAGTTCGACCATCAGTCAAGTCCCTCCATCGTCCGATCGTCGGCGTAGAGACCCGTCAACCTTTCGATGGTTCGGGCCAGCGAGCGCATGCACTCGGCCGTCGAGACGAACTCGTACTCCGCGGCGACCGCCTCCCACTCGCCCCCCTGGAGGATCTTGCGGACGAGCACGCGTTCTTCCTCGGCTGAGAGCGCGTCGGGGTCGGCCGGGTCGACCAGGTGCCGGAGCGCCAGTCGCCGGAACGGGGCGGGGTCCGTGTCGAACGTCGTCGCCCCCGTCGGGACGCCGCGGATCAGTCGCCACTCCCACTCGGAGAGCGAGAGCGCCGGCCTGGGGCCCGCGGCGCGGAGCACCGCCCGGACGACGTCGGGGTCGACGCCGCGCAGCGGGTCCGAGAGGGCGCTCCCGACTCGGTTGAGGAACCACTCCCCGTGGCGGTCGACCAGTTCCTCGCCCGCCTCCGAACGGGGATCGAGCATTATCGCGGAGTGTTCGCCGCTGGCGTCGTTCCGGGTCGTCGAGAGGTGCACCGTCTCGTAGCCGTTGTCGGCCCAGAAACCGACGAGTTCGGGGGTCGCGCCGTAGCCGACGCCGAGCCAGTCGACCGACTCTTCGGACTCCGCCCGAATCTCCGCGAGTAGCTTCGAACCCAGGCCCGTCGACCGGACCGCCGGGTGCGTCGCGATGCGGAGGACCCGCTGGCCGACCGGGACGCCGGCCGCCTCGTCGCGCAACTGCGTCGTCAGCACGTCGGGGATCATGTTCCCCCGGACCCGGACGCCGTCGTACATCTCCGCGCGCAGGTCGGCGGGCAGGCCGCCCTCGCGCGCGAGAAGGGTCACGGAGACGACGTGTCCCTCGTGGGTGAGCGCCCGAGCCGTCACGTTCGGCGCGTCGAGCAGGCGCGCCAGGTCGTCGGGTTCGGTGCGGTAGTGGGCGAGGACGAGCAGGCCGAACGCCTCCCGGAGCAGGTGTTCGTCCGCGAGCAACTCGTCGGGCGCGAGTCGTCGGTAGACGGCCGAATCGGGCGTCGCGTCCGCGACGAGCGGGTCGACCGCCGGCCGCGCGTCGAGCACGAGCGTCCGGAAGGCCCACGACTCGACCGGGTCGCCGGCCGCGTAGCGGATCGGTTCGGTCATCGTCGCGTCGGTCACCTCGCGGTCACTCTCGCCCAGTCGGTCGCGAAAGCGGACGGAGAAGCTTCGCCCGGCCCCCTCGTACCCGTGGACCGTCGTCGCGAACGCGACGGCCGGAGCGGCGAGGAACCGTTCGAGGACGCGGACCGGGAGCGCCGCCGCCTCGTCGACGACGACGGCGTCCGGGTTGCCGGGGAGTTCGGCCGCCGCGGTCGGCTTCTCGAACCGTATCTCGCCGGCCCCGGTCCGCAGGTGCTGTGGCGCGTCGTCGTGGTCGACGGCTTCGAGCGCCCCACGTCGCTCCAGCAGTTCGACGGCGCGGTCGAACACCTCGCGTGCGCTCCCGTACTGGGGTGCGGTCACGAGCACGTCCCGGCCGTCGAGCGCGAGGCTGGCGGCGGCGAGTCCCGCGGCGCTGGACTTCCCGCGGCCCCGGTCGGCCTCGACGACGAGGGCCTGCCCCTCGTCCCGTAGCCGCTCGAAGGCGCGGACGGCGTCGACCTGGTCGGCGGTAAGGCAGGCCTCGTAGGCCGCCGCGGGGAAGGCGTGGTCGTCGGGCGGGTCCGGCGAGGTGGGCGAGAGTCGCGGCGCCGGGTCGGTCAGCCCGTTCTTCTCCACGGTTCCGGCGTCCGCGTCGAAGATGGCGATGCCGGGGTGGGCGCGCAGTGTCTCGACGACCCGCACCCGGAAGTTCCCGGTGACGTCGTCGACGTCGAACGGCGGCACAGCGAGGGACTCGTCGAACCCGTCCCGGCGGTCGGGCCACTCGTCGAGCGGCGGCGCGAGCAACAGGAGGAGGCCGCCGCCGTCGACCGCACCGACCGACGCGCCGAGCGCGTTCGGCCGAAACGAGCCGTGAGTGTCGAGGACCACCGCCGTCCGCGTCCGACCCAGCAGGGTCCCGGCGTGGACCGGTTCGACGTGTTCGCAGTCGAGGAAGGCGTCCGGGCCGACGACGGTCGTCTCGGACAGCGGGACGTCGGCGGCGTCCAGGGCGTCGCCGGCGAGCGCTCTCGTTCGTCCGGCGTCGCCGGCGAGGACGAGCACCCGTCGCTCGCGGGTGCGCCGGGCCTCCTCGCGGAGTTCGCGGACGAGGTCGTTCATGGCGGCACTCGCGGGCGGAGGAGCATGGGCGTGACGGTCCGGGACCTTCCGACGGCGGCGACTGGTTACCCCTCGACTGGACCCCACCTCCGATCGTGCGTGCGCCGGCCTGTCACGCCGTCCGCCGTTTGAAAGCGCTTTTAAGGAGTGATGTGCAACGCAGAAGTACAGCCTGCGCCGGGTTGATGAAGCTCCCAGCCTTCTCAGGACTACGCCGTCCG
>CAZMGU010000124.1:0-6010 GCA_964565905.1 uncultured Halobacteriales archaeon | reverse complement strand
CGCCGTACTCGGTGCGGAGGCTGTTGACGCCGACGGGACCGTCGACGGCGACCTTGCGGAGGAGGCTGGCGGCGCGGCGCTGCCAGAAGTCCTCCTGCTCGGGCGGGAGTTCGCGGTCGGCACCGGTCTTGGCGAATTCGGCCCAGTCCGGCGCTTCGATCTCGTCCTCGTCGTCGAGTTCGACCGCGGCGGCCTCGATGAGGTCCTCCGCGGGGACGTCGTAGAGCGTCGTCATTGCAATCTGGTTGCCCTCGGCGTCATTTAAGGGCATCGTTACCGGTCGCGTATCTCGCTCCGGTCGGCGCCGATGGCGCTGGCGACGCCGCCGCCGACGAGCGTCGGGAGCCAGTAGGTCGCGCCGCGGTGGATGAGGACGGCGGAGGTGGCTATGGCGGGGGAGACGGGCGTGAGCGGGACGAGCAGCGTCGCGATGACCGCCTCGATGGCACCGGATCCGCCCGGAAGGGGTGTGGCGCTGGCGATGGAACCGACGGGGACGACGAGGATGACCGCGGCGAAGGGGACCGCGTGGCCGAGCGAGTACAGCGAGAGCCACAGCGAGGTCGAGAGGGCGAGCCACCCGAGCGCCGAGAACCCGAGCGCCTCGAGGAGCGTGGAGCGGTCGCCGGCGACGCGGTCTATCGCGACGAAGAATCGCTCGATGCGCCCCTCGATGGCGGCAGGCGTGGGTGCGGACCGGCCGGGGACGACGCGCCACACCGTCCGGACGATCGGCGTCACGAGGCGGACGACCGTCGCCTCGAGTTCGTACCGGTAGCGCCAGCCGAGATACGACCCGACGGGGATGGCGACGGCCAGCGTCGCCACGGCGCCCGCGGCGAACAGCAGGTTCCGGCCGAGCCGGACCGCGCCGGCGATGACGAAGGTGAACCCCGCCAGCGCGAAGCCGACGGAGGGGACGAAGTGGAGCGTGTCGACGCTGGCGATGGCGGCCAGCCCCGTCTCGTACTCGCTGTCGGCGGCCTCGGAGATGAGCAGCGCGCTCAGCGGCTCCCCGCCCGCCTGGCCGAACGGCGTGACGTTGTTCGAGAAGACGGCGGCCGAGTACACCAGGACGGCGGTCCTGACCGACACCGGCGACCCCAGGGCACCGAGAACCGTCTTGAGTGCGAGGCCCCACGACGTGAGCCAGAGGGCGGCGACGACGAGAACGAGGGCGACGACGGGGACGCTCGCCTGCGTGAGTGCACTGACGATGTCGTCGACGCCGACGACCCAGACGAGCGCGGCGAGGACGACGAGCGCACCGGCGAACCCGACGAGAGTCGGCAGACGGTCGCTCTCCATGCTGTCTAGGACTGGCGTCGGCTGTTTCAACCCACCGGTGGACAGGGGACCGTTTTTGTCGTGGGCGAACGAGGCCACGCCATGGACGAACGGGCGGCCCTCGCCGCGCTCGCGGACAGGCTTCCGACGGCCGGCGACGACTGCGCCGTGGTCGACGGGCAGGTGCTCACGACGGACATGCTCCACGCGTCGACCGACTTCCCCGACGGGACGACCCGCTACACGGCGGGGTGGCGAGCGGTCGGCGCGTCGCTCTCCGACGTCGCCTCGATGGGCGCGGACGCGACGGCCGCCGTCGCCGCCTACGGCGCGCCGACCTTCGACGAGGGGGACCTGCTCGCGTTCGTCGACGGCGCCGCCGACGTCTGCGAGCGGGTCGACGCCGAATACGTCGGGGGCGACCTGGACAGCACCGCCGAGATAACTATCGCGACGACGGCGCTCGGGCGAACCGACGACCCGGTCCTGCGCTCGGGCGCGAACCCCGGCGACGCCGTCTGCGTGACCGGCACGCTCGGCCGGAGCGCCGCGGCCTTCCGCCTGTTCGAGCGGGGGGAGGCGGACCGGGCGAACGAACTCTACCGGTTCATCCCGCGCGTGCTCGCGGGCACAGAGCTTCGCCCGTACGCCACGGCGATGATGGACTCCAGCGACGGACTCGCCCGCTCGCTCCACCAGCTAGCGGAGTCCTCGGACTGCGGGTTCGCGGTCGGGTCGCCGCTCCCAGTCGACGGGAGCGTCGACGCCGTGGCCGAGGACGACGAGGACCGCCGCGAACTCGGCGCGTTCTTCGGCGAGGACTTCGAACTGGTGTGTACGATGCCCGAAGAACGGGTCGACGCCGCGCGGGAGGCGACTCCCTGCCGGCTGACTCGGATCGGAACCGCGAGGGAGGCGGGAGACGGGGTCACGCTCGACGGGGAACCGCTTCCGGACCGGGGCTGGACGCACTAGGTGACGATGCGGAACGGCACCGGCGTGAAACAGAGGACGCCGAGCACGAAGGTGAGGAGACCGAGCGCGACGCGCTTGTCGTCCAGCGGCGTGTCCCGGATGGGGGTGGCCGGGCCGGCGTACGCGAGGCCGATGGCGAGCAGGCCCCACATCACCCAGATGCCGACCGCGTTGCTCACGTCCCGGACGAAGTAGAGGTAGCCGGCGAGGCCGAACAGCGCGCCCGGGACGGCCGCGGCGATGGTCTCCTGGCGGTCGCCGAACAGCGAGCGGACGATGTGCCCGCCGTCCAGCTGGCCGACGGGCAGGAGGTTCAGGAAGGTGATGAACATCCCGACCCAGCCGCCGAACACGACGGGGTGGTACGCGCCCGACTGGAGTTTCGCCGTCGTCCCCGTCGCCGCGGCGATGCCCTTGAGCAGGAGCGGGAACTGGAACTCGATGAGCGTCGTGCCGGCGTCCGGCGGCGACTGCTGGACCGCGATGGGGTCGAGCTGTAATCCGATGGCAGAGACCACGATAGTCGCGACCAGGCCCGCCAGCGGTCCGGAGGCACCGATGTCGAACAGCGCCTTCCGGTCCGGGATGCGTCCCTTCATGCGTATCACCGCCCCCATCGTCCCGATGAGCGTCGGGAACGGGATGAAGTAGGGGAGGCTCGCCTCGACGCCGTGGTAGCGACTGGCGACGTAGTGGCCGAGTTCGTGGACCGCGAGGACGCCGAGGATGGCGGCCACGAACGGCCAGGCCCGGAGTAAGGCCAGCGGGTTCGCCGTCGGGTCGATGTCGTACCACTGGACGCCGCCGACGAGCAGCGTCGACCCCATGGTGAGGAGGGCCAGGAGGATGTTCGTCCACGGGATACCGTCGATGCCGGGCGAGCGCGGGCGGGCGACCAGTATCCACCCGTGCGTGGGGACGCGCACGTCCGCGTCGGCGTCGTACTCCCGTTCGAGCGTCACCTCGAAGCCGCTCTCGTGGAACAGGTCCCACAGTCGGCGCTCGACGGACTCCGGCGTGACCCGCGGATCACCGACGTACAGCAGACGGTCGCCGTCGCGACGGACTCGATAGACGTGGAAAACCGGTCTCAGTTGCTCGACCGACGGCGCGGCCGCCGGCGAGTCAGCCCCGTCCATTACCGCTAGGTGGGGTCCGCGCGTGCTTAAAACCCCTGACAGTGGTGGTCACGCGCCCGAAACCGACGGCTCGGGAAGTGGTCGTGCGAGAGAAAGTGGGGAACGAAGGGGAACCGTAACGGGGTCGACGAACGATCTGGAGGGGAGTTACGCCGCTTCGATGCGCCAGGTGGTCGCGCTCGTGTAGGACCACTTCTCGACGTGGAGTTCGGACGCGGAATCCTTGAGTTTCACCATCAGTGCACCGATCTCTTTGGGCGACAGACCGACCTCGTCGGCGATGAACTTGCTCTTGAAGTACATCTCGCCGTCGGCCGCCTTGTCCTGGAGGAAGGACTTCAGTCGGTCTTCCTTACTGAGCTGTTCGTTGGAGGGCTGCGCAGTTGCGCTCATCTTATTCACCTCAACGTCCCCTTACCACGGTAGGAGTATATAAAGAAAGGAAGCTTCGTGTCGCTTTGGCTCCTTTCAGCCTGAAAGCCAGGTTTGATGACCTTTTTCGACGCTTCGAGAGACCTTTAGACGTTTTACAAACCTATCTCGTCCCGTTTTCCGGCATATAATTCCACTGAGTATATATGCGAAACTATTCCAGACTGAAGCGTCTCGTCACCGGAAAATAAGCATCCCTTGCCGGAAGTTGTGGACGGCGTCCGACGGACGTCAGACCGGAAGGGGCGTCGAAACGGCCCAGGTTTCCCGCGCGACCGGCGACTGCGACCGGCTGACAGGGATCGTTCGGGCTTGACAACCCTTAAGACCGACTCGGGGCTACGCCGACCCAATGAAAGTAGTCGTCTCCGTCGGCGGGAGCGTCCTCGCGCCGGAGCTCGAACCCGACCGGGTCGCCGAGTACGCCGACGCCCTCGAACGGCTCGACGACGCCGGCCACGAACTCGGCGTCGTCGTCGGCGGCGGCCCGACCGCCCGCGAGTACATCCACGCCGCGCGCGACCTGGGCGCGAACGAGATAGAGCTCGACGAGATAGGTATCGCCGTGACCCGCCTCAACGGCCGCTTGCTCATCGCGGCGCTCGACGAGCGCGCCGCGCCGACGCCCTCGGAGACGTACAACGACGGCCGGGAGGCGCTACGCAGGGGCGACATCCCCGTCCTCGGCGGCACCGTCGCCGCACAGACCACGGACGCGGTCAGCGCCGCCTTCGCGGAGTACGTCAACGCCGACCTCCTCGTCTACGCGACGAGCGTCCCCGGCGTGTTCAGCGCGGACCCGAACGTCGACGAGACGGCCGAGCAGTACGACGAACTCACCGCGAGCGAACTCGTCGACCTCGTCGCCGACCTCGAGATGAACGCCGGCAGCAACGCCCCCGTCGACCTCCTGGCCGCGAAGGTGATCGAACGCGCGGGACTGCGGACGGTCGTCCTGGACGGCTCCGACCCCGACGCGGTCGCCCGCGCCATCGCCACCGGGGCCCACGAGGGGACGGACGTCGTCCCGACCGGCGCGAGCGCCACCCCCGCGGACTGGGACGACGCATGAGCGGCGACGTCGACGCCCCGTTCGACCCCTACGCCGTCGGCGGGAGCAGCGAGGGGGACGACGCCGACGCCCGCCACGTGTTCTGGGCGGACGAGGTCGCGGACCGGATCCTGAACCGCGACCCGACCGAGCCCATCGTGATCAAGGGCGGCATCTCGCCGTCGGGCGTCCCCCACCTCGGCAACGTCAACGAGATCATGCGGGGGTACGTCGTCGCCGAGGTCCTACGCGAGCGCGGCCACGAGGTCCGGCAGGTGTTCACCACCGACGACCGCGACCCGCTGCGGAAACTCCCCCGGAAACTGGCAGACCTCGACGGCAACGTCGTGGACCTGGGCGACGTGAACGCCGGGGCGCTCGGGAAGAACCTCGGACGCCCCTACACCGACGTTCCCGACCCCTTCGGCTGCTGTGACTCCTACGGCGACCACTTCTCGCGACTGATCGCGGAGTCGGCCGAGCTGCTCGGCGTCGACCTCGACGTCGTCTCGACGACCGACCTGTACGAGTCCGGCGAGTTCGAGGAACTGACCCGCCACGTCCTCGAACACCAGGAGACGGCCCGCGAGGTGCTCGGGGAGTACCAGGACAAGGTGGACGAGGAGTACGTCCCGTTCAACCCCATCTGCGGCGAGTGCGGGAAGATAACGGAGACGGTGACCGGCGTGGACCTCGAGGGAGGCACCGTCGACTACCGCTGTACGGACATGGAGGCCGGCGACCGGACCATCGACGGCTGCGGGCACGAGGGGACCGCCACCCTCCGCGAGGGGAAACTCCCCTGGCGCTTCGAGTGGCCCGCCGGCTGGGACGTCCTCGGCGTCGACTTCGAGCCGTTCGGGAAGGACCACGCCGAGGGGTCCTGGCCCTCCGGCGTCGACGTGGCCGAGAACGTCTTCGGCACCGAACCGCCCGTCCCGATGGTGTACGAGTGGTTCACGCTGGAGGGCGAGCCGTTCTCCTCCTCGGAGGGCCACGTCGTCCTCGCCCACGACGTGCTCCAGTTGCTCGAACCCGAGGTCCTCCGGTACTTCTTCACGAAGGACCCGAGCAAGGCCCGGGACTTCAGCGTCGAGCGACTGGACCAGCTCGTCGACGACTTCGA
>CAZMGU010000123.1:0-6073 GCA_964565905.1 uncultured Halobacteriales archaeon | reverse complement strand
CCCCGCCGACCTGCGAGGAGTGCGGGTTCGACGACTTCGACGACCTGGTCAACCGACCGAGTCGCTGTCCGGAGTGCAAGAGCGAGGCCGTCGAGGAACCGGCCTACCGGATCAACTGAGCCGACGTGGTCGCGACGTCCGTCCTCGCGACCCGTCGTATCGTTCACCGATACCGAGACGCGAGTCCCCGGCCCCGCCGTTCTAGTTCCCGGAGAAGCCGATGCGACTCCCCGAGGAGCGGTCGGCGTCGTCCGCCGGGCCGACCCCCTCGAACGCGTAGCGGTCGTCGGTGAGGTACACCGCCCCGCCGGCGACGGTCACCTCGACGTCGGCCAGGACGGCCCCCTCGCAGGGCCCGAAGTTGCAGTACCCGGTGTCGAGTTCGAAGTACGCGCCGTGTTTCTCGCAGACGACCTCGCCGTTCCGCAGCGCCGCGCCGGACCCGGAGTCGAGTCTGACGTCGGTCCAGTGCTGGCAGTAGTTCTCGTACGCGACGACGTCGTCGTCGAGTCGCAAGAGGATGGCCTCGCGAACCGACCCGTCGCCGTCCGGGTCGGACTCGCTGACCGCGAAGAGGACGTTCCCGTCCTCCGGCACGTCCTCGACGTCGACGATCCGGTCGTCGGCCTCCATTCTCCCCCGGGGGTAGTCCGGGTGGCGATTTCAATCCAGTGGTCCCGTGCGGCGACGCGCCACTCCGCTCCGTCCCGGCGGGCGGTCAGTAATGGCGCTCCTCGACGCGCTCGTCGAACAGCCGCTGGAGCAGTTTCGTCATCGGGCCGGACCCGACGTCGATGCCGTCGACGCTCTCCACGGGTCGTATCTCCCAGGTCGAGTTCGTCAGGAACGCCTCGTCGGCGTCGCGAACCGCGTCGACGGAGTAGCGGCCCGTCTCAACGGGGAACTCCTCGGCCTCGGCCAGGTCCATCACGACCGACCGGGTGACGCCGGGGAGCAGGTCCAGGTCGTCGGCGGGGGTCCGCAGGCCGTTCTCCGTGACGAAGAAGAGGTTGCTCGTCGCGCCCTCGACGACGTTTCCCTCGACGTCGCGCATGAGACACTCGTCGGCGCTGTGTTCGGCGGTCGCCGCCCGGCGGAGTTCCAGGCGGCCGAGGATGCCGTTGAGGTAGTTGTGCGTCTTCGCATCGGTAGGGAGTGCTTCGTCGGGAACCCGCCGGGTCCGGACGGTCTGGACCGTCGCGGGGTCGTCCCAGACCCGCTCGCCGTCGACGCCGCCGCGGGGGAGTTCCCTCGCGACGATCACGACGGTCGGGTCGACGTCGGCCGACGGCGTGAGTTTCCCCGGCTGGACGCCGCGGGTGACGGAGAGGCGGACGTAGGCGTCCGAGAGGTCGTTCGCCTCCAGCGTCTCGGCGACCCGTTCGCGGAGGTCCTCGGGGACCGCCCTCCCGAACCCGAGCGTCTCGGCGGTCCGCCGGAGGCGCTCGCGGTGCGCCGTCCACTCGAACGGGTCGCCGCCGTACACCCGCAGCGTCTCGAAGGCGGCGTCGCCGTACCGGAACCCCCGGTCCTCGACGCTGACGGTCGCCTCCCCGGCCGGCACCAGGTCGCCGTTCACGTGGTATTGCATAGCAGACAGAAGTTCTCGACCAGCCGTTTGCCGCCTTCGGTCAGGATACTCTCCGGGTGGAACTGGACGCCGACGTGGGGGCGCTCGCGGTGGCGGACGCCCATGACGACGTCCGCCTCGTCCGCGGTTCGTGCCGTCAGCTCCAGGTCCCCGGGCAGGTCCTCGCGCTCCACCGCGAGCGAGTGGTACCGGCCCACCTCCAGGGGTTCGGGGAGCCCCTCGAACACCCCCTCGCCGTCGTGGGTCATCGACGACGCCTTGCCGTGGACGACGGCTTCGGCGTGACCGACCGGCGCCCCGTTGGCGGCACACAGCGCCTGGTGGCCCAGACAGACCCCGAGCGTCGGGTACGTGAGTTCGTCGAATATCGGCATCGAGACGCCGGCTTCCTCCGGGGTGCCCGGCCCCGGCGAGACGACGATGCCGTCCGGGTCGAGGTCGCGGATCCCCTGTACGTCGACGGCGTCGTTGCGCCGGACGATTACGTCGTCGACGTCCCCGCCGAGGCGGCAGACCACCTCGCCGACGTACTGGACGAGGTTGTAGGCGAAGGAGTCGTAGTTGTCGACGACGAGGACGGTTGGCGCGACGGACTCCGAACTGGACGCCTTCGAACTCGTTCCCCGAGTCCCGCTCATCGCGTCCCCTCCACGGTCAGGTCGGTCTCCTTCCCGAGCGCCGCGTCGACGGCGTTGATCAGCGCCCGGCCCTTGTCCAGCGTCTCCTCGTACTCCCGCTCCGGAACCGAGTCGTGGACGATACCGGCGCCGACGCGGAGGTAGTAGCGCCGCTGGTACCGGACGAGCGTCCGGATGAGGATGTTCAGCGTGGCGCGGCCGTCGAAGCCGAAGATGCCTACGGACCCGGTGTAGGGCCCCCGCCGGGTCGACTCCAGTTCGTCGATTATCGCCATCGTCCGCGGTTTCGGCGCGCCGGTGATGGTGCCGCCGGGGAAGACGGCGGCGACGGCGTCGGTCAGGTCACGGTCCACGCGTAAACGGCCCTGTACCTCGGAGACGAGGTGCATCACCTCGGAGTAGCGGTCGACGCGGCGGTAGTCGGTCACCTCGACGCTGCCGAACTCGCTGACCTTGCCCAGGTCGTTGCGCTCCAGGTCGACGAGCATGGCGTGTTCGGCCCGTTCCTTCCCGTCGTCGAGCAGGTCGGCCTCCAGCGCGTCGTCCGCCTCTGTCGTCTCCCCGCGCGGGCGCGTCCCGGCGATGGGTTCGGTGACGAGTTCGTCCCCGTCGCGCTGGAGCAGGAGTTCGGGGCTTGCGCTGACCAGGTCGACGCCGGGGAACTCCACGAGCGCGGAGTAGGGCGCGGGGTTCACGGAGCGGAGCGCGTCGAACGCCGCGACGGGGTGGACCGCCGCGGGCGCGACCAGTCGCTGGGAGACGTTGGCCTGGAACGTGTCCCCCTCGCGGACGTACTCCTTGACGCGGCGGACGCGCTCGGCGTATGCGTCGCGCGTGCAGTCGCTCTCGAAGGTGGCCTCGTCGGCGTCGACGGGCGGGTCGCCCACGGCCGGGTCGCCCTCGACGGCGGTCCGGGCCAGTTCGAGCGCGTGCTGGCGACCGAAGGCGTAGGCCACCCCGGCTTCGTCGAACTCGTCCAGACGGGGACACGCCGTCACCCGGAGCGTCACCTCGTCGCCGCGCGGTTCCTCCCACGCGGCGACGCGGTCGTAGGCCGCTAGCTGGAGGCGCGGGAGCGCGCGGTCAGCGACGGCCGAGGTGGGGAGCGTCTCCAGTTCCCGGACGACGTCGTAGGAGAGCCACCCGATTGCGCCGCAGGGGTAGGGGACGTCGCAGTCGCCGCGGACCAGTCGCTCGCCGTCGAGGAACTCGCCCAGCGCGGCCAGTGCCGGGCCGTCGTCGGGCCCGACCTGTTCGAACCGGGCGGGTGCCGTCGCGAAGTACCCCCACCCGGACTGTCCGCCCGTCGTCCCGAGGTAGACGCCGCCGGCCCCGTCGCCGTCGCGGGCCCGCCGGTAGGCGAGGAACGGGTCGTCGACGGTCACGCGGACCTCGACCGGGACGCGACCGGACGAGGGCGCGGCGTGGGCCGCGTCGAGAAAGGCCTCCCGGTCGGTGGCGACTGTCGGCATTGTCGGGAGTGAGGAGCGGTGCGACTAATTCCCTTGCGGTCCCGTCAGTACTCCGCGGCGGCGTCGATCCAGCCCTCGATGCGACTCGCGGAGATGTCGGTCGCGTCCGCGAGTTCGTCGGCGTCGGCGGCGGCGAGGTCGGCCACCGTCTCCACGCCGGCGTCCGAGAGGCGCTCGCCGTACGCCGCACCGATCCCGTTGATGTCGGTGACGGGGTCGGACGACCCCGCGGCGGGTTCGTCGGTCGCGTCCGCGGACGTGGAGTCCTCGTCTCCGGACGCTACGTCGGCTTCGTCGTCGGATTCGGCTTCCACGCCGGATTCGGTTTCCGCGTCGGCGTCGGGTTCCCCGGCCGCGTCGGCCGTCCCCTCCTCTTCGACGTCGGCCCAGTCGACCTCGTCCGCCGATTCGTCGGTCGCCGGTTCGCTCGCCGCCTCGTCGGTCCCCGCATCGTCCGTCGACGCGTCGGCCGCCGTCTCGGCTTCCTCGATGGGGAGTTCGTCCGTCGAGGCGTCGCCGGTGCTCGATGGCTCCGTGCCGCTCGACTCGGTGTCCGCCCCGACGGCCGTCTCGGCGTCCGGTTCCTCGTCGCCGGTCGCCCCGGACGACGCCGTTTCGGTCCCCTTGACGGCGTCCTCCGACTCCGCGGACGGTTCGCGCTCGATGGTCACGTCGACGTCCCGCGGCGTCGCTGTCCCCGAATCCGGAGACCCGGCACCGTCGAGACCGAGCGCGGATTTTAGCTTCTGGATCAGGCCCATGCCAGTCCCTACTGGATGCCGGCACTTAATCTCTTCCGGGATAGGAGCGGCGGTGCCGTCGTTTCCGGGCGACGCGTCCCGACGCGGGGCCCTCGGGCGGTTGCCGGCCGCCGCGACCCGGTCCGGCCCGTTCGGCGGGACCCGTCCCGGCGACGCTCGACGACTCGTCCGGAAAGGGGCGTTACCGGTCGTCGTCGAGGCGGTTCCGGAGGGCCGCGTTCATCGCCTCGACGGGGGCCGTATCGCCAGTCCATCGCTCGAACGCCTCGACGCCCTGGAAGAGGAGCATCCACGCGCCGTCGACGGTCGTCGCACCGGCGGCCTCGGCCTCCCGAAGGAGGCGCGTCTCTATCGGCGAGTAGACGGCGTCGAGCACCGCCAGGTCGGCGTGGAGCGCGTCTGCGGGCACCGGCGACCGGTCCTCGTCCATCCCGACGCTGGTGCAGTTGACGAGCACGTCGGCGTCGGCCAGGAGGCTGTCCAGTTCGTCGAGGCCGTGACCGGTCGCCTCGGGGACTTCATCGGCGAGCGAGTCGGCCTTCTCGACGGTCCGGTTCGCGACGCGGACGGTCGCCCCCTCGTCGGCGAGGCCGAAGGCGACGGCCCGCCCGGCACCGCCGGCGCCGACGACGACGGCCGTCCCGTCGACGGCGACGTCGTGTTCGCGGAGCGCCCGGACCGCGCCCACCGCGTCGGTGTTGAACCCTTTCGGCCGCCCGTCCCCGAAGGTGACGGTGTTGACCGCGCCGATGCGTTCGGCCAGCGGGTCGGGGTCGACCGCGTCGAGGACGTCGCGCTTGAACGGGATGGTGACGTTGAGGCCGGCGACGCCGAGCGCGTCGGCCCCCTCGACGGCCGCGACCGCGCCGTCTTTCGGCGGTTCGAACGTGACGTACCGGGCGTCGAGGCCGACCGCGTCGTAGCCCGCCTCGTGCATCGGCGGCGAGAGCGAGTGGCCGACCGGGTTCCCGACGAGACCGTAGACCTGCATACCGGGTCGCGGGCGGCCTGGACTATAAATCGCACCGCTCCGGACCGGCTCCGATCCCCATATGGCACCGTTCGCCGGCGACGCGCCGGGAGTCGGGGTTCCGACTCCGCAAAGCCTTCATAGCGAAGTCCACTTCCGTACGGTAGTGTCTCGTCTCCGCCACCCGCTCGTCCTCGTCGGTATCGCCGTCCTGTTGACGATGACGTGGGTCTCCGCCGTTCTCCTGGGGTGGACCCTGCCGACTATCACGACGGTGGCTGTGAGCGGTCTCGCGGTGCTCGGCGCGTCGTTCCTGCTCGCCTGGGGGGCGGAGACCGCCGAGAAGGACGTCCCGCGGGCGTTCGCCATCGCCGTGCTCGCCGTGCTCGCCGTCGCCCCGGAGTACGCCGTCGACGCGCTGTACGCGTGGAACGCGGGCGCGGGCGGTGCGACCGCGGAGGCCTGCGGGCGACTGTCCGCCGCCGCCATCGAGGAGGGCGGCACCGAACTCGCCGCGGCCTGCCACGACGCCAACCTCGCCATCGCGAACATGACCGGCGCGAACCGCATCCTCATCGGCCTGGGCTGGTCCGGCATCGCGCTGTTCACCGTCTACCGCGCCGTCGCGACGGGCGACCAGG
>CAZMGU010000122.1:0-6119 GCA_964565905.1 uncultured Halobacteriales archaeon | reverse complement strand
TGCGAGGGAAGGGATTTGAACCCTTGGACCCCTACGGGAGCGGATCTTGAGTCCGCCGCCGTTTCCAGGCTTGGCTACCCTCGCACGCGTACTGGATTCGCCGGGCCGTTCGCTAAAGAATTGCGAATCTACCCGGGCGTTACTGCCCATCCTCGCTCTTCTCGCTCCCGCTTCCCTTGCTCCCGCTTCCGTCGCCACCGCTCTCCCCGCCTGACCCCTCGGCCCCCATCGCCTGCGTGACGTGGGTGAGCGTCACCAGGCCGAGGCCACCGACGAGGTTGCCGGCGGTGACGACGGCGATAGTCCGGAGGAGCGACCAGAGGCCTATCTCGGCCCCGAGGAGGAGGCCGAAGACGGCGTGCAGCGCGGTGACGACGACGTGGTCGAACGCGCCGAGGGCGAGCAGGAATCCGACGGCGTAGGCCAGGACGATGCGACTCCCGTCGCTTCTCACCGCTTCGAGCATGAACGAGAGGAGCGTCACCAGCGCGCCGCCGGCGAAGGCGCTCGCGAAGACGGCAGTGTATCCCCGTCCGACGACGTCCTCGGCGTACCGCACGAGCGCCTCCCCCGTCTCCGCCGGGAGCGCGCCCTCGAACGAGAGGACGCACACCATCACGACGCCGCCGACGAGGTTCAGGACGAACGTGACGAACCACAGGCGAAGGAGCGGTCGAACCATCCACGAATCCTCCGCATCGACGGCCTTCGCGACGGGGTCGAAGAAGTTCTCGTTGAACAGTTCCGCCCGGCCGACCACTAGGAAGACGAGGCCGGGAGCGAACGCGAGCGCGCCGGCGACCGTCGCCAGCTCAGGGACGACGGGGTGGACCGCCGCCTCGACGATGCCGAGGGCGACGACGCCGAAGACGATAGTGAACCCCGCGATGAAACTCGTCGACACAAGCTCGAGGAGCGACTGGTCGATGCGGCGCTCCCCCTCCTCCACCGCGCGTTCGAATATCTCGGACGGCGTCAGTGCTTCGGCCACGCGTCGATATTCGGCCAGTACGGAGAAAAATGTTGTCAGGGTATCACTATCTCCCGCTGGCCGACGACGTTACACGACTCGGGAGCGTCGTGGCGACCATGGACGACCACACGCGGGACCCGACGGTCGACCCGCCGGCCGGCGACCCGACCGGGTGGCGCGACGACGACCGCTGGGAGCACGCGACCCTGCGCCGGGCCGTCGTCCACGGCGTCGCCCTCTACAACGCGGGGGAGTTCCACGAGTCGCACGACTGCTTCGAGGACGAGTGGTACAACTACGGGCGCGGGTCTACCGAGAGCAGTTCCTCCACGGGATGGTCCAGGTCGCCGCGGGGGCGTACAAGCACGAGGACTTCGAGGACGACGACGGGATGCGCTCGCTGTTTCGCACCGCGCTCCAGTACTTCCAGGGGGTCCCGAACGACTACTACGGCGTCGACCTGCTGGCGGTCCGGACGACGCTGACGAACGCGCTGAACGACCCGTCCGCGCTGGACGGGTGGGAGATAGCCGTCGACGGGGAGTTCCCGTCGGCGACGGAGGCCGACTTCGACTACGTCGAGTCGCTCGAACACTGACGCCCGCCGATCCGGAAGCGTACCACTCTAATGGGACGCGCACGTGGGTTTCGGCGTGTACGTCGAGCAACTCGGATCCGGCGACCCGGAGATAGCGGTCGTCGGCGCGATACACGGTGACGAACCCTGCGGCGAGCACGCGGTCCGCACCCTGCTCGACGAGCGACCGGCGGTCCAGCGGCCCGTGAAACTGATCCTCGCGAACGAGGAGGCGCTGGCGCGCGAGCAGCGCTACGTCGACACGGACCTCAACAGGTCGTTCCCGGGCGACCCGGACGCGACGAGCCACGAGATGCGACTGGCCGCCACCCTCGCCGAGGAGATCCGGGGCTGTCACGTGCTGGGGCTCCACTCGACGCAGTCCTACGAGCGGATGTTCGCGCTCGTCGACGAGGTGGGGCCGGTCGCGCGCCGGGTCTGCCCGCGACTCTCCATCGACGCCGTCGTGGAGACGACCGGTGCCAACGAGGGTCGCCTGTTCTCCGTCGCGCCCGAGGCCATCGAGGTCGAGTGCGGCTATCAGGGAACCGCCCAGGCGGCCGAGAACGCCGTGCGGGTGACGCGGGAGTTCCTGACGGCGGTCGGGGCGCTGCCGCCGGACGGCGAACCGCGCCAGACCGACCTGCCCGTGTTCCGCCTCAGGGGACCGATACCCAAGCGCACCGCGGACACCTACGACGTGTACGTCTCGAACTTCGAGGAGGTGACCGCGGGGGAGGTGTTCGCTGCCGTGGGCGGCGAGAACGTCGTCGCCGAGGAGCCGTTCCACCCCGTCTTGCTCTCCTCGCACGGCTACGAGGACGTGTTCGGCTACCGGGCGGAGCGCGTCGGGACGCTCTCCGCCGACGAGGGCTGACCGCCGTCCGAACCCCGGAGGGCGCTCGCGGTCGGCCGATCCACGCCGCGAGTGCGACCGTCTCGCTCCCCCGCCAGACGGTCGGCTCGCGTCGTGATTTCACGGTACGTGGGTTGTGTGAGTGACAGAAACTCGTGTATTTTCCCGACGGTTCCCGCAAGATTGGCAAAGGGACTTCCCCCGGAACGGCGAACCGTCGGGCGATCAGAAATGTCCGAGGTGGCAAGCGGGAGCGATGCGGGACCCGTCGTCGAGGTCGAGTTTCGCGTACAGAGCGACTCCTACCCCTTCGTCGGCGTGTCCGCGGACCTGGCGTGTACCCTGAAACTGGCGAAGATGCTCCCGCGCCCGGGGGACCGGTACGCGGAGTTCTTCGACGTCGCCGGGGCCGACCCCGACCGGATCGTCTCGCTGGCGTCCGAGCACGGGACGCTCGACGCCGCGCTCGTCTCCGAGTACGAGCGCGGTGGACTGTTCGAGTTCACCGTCGCCGGTGACTGTCCCGCATACGAACTCGCGGAACTCGGCGCGCTTCCCCGGACGGTCGAGGGCGTCGACGGCACGGGTCGCATCGTCGCGGACGTGCCGGCGGAGTACGACGCGTCGGCGCTCGTGACGGCGTTCCTCGATGAGTACGACGACGCCGAACTGGCCTGCAAACGCGAGAAGGAATCGGTCGAACCGGTGTTCGGCGATCCGGCGTTCAGAGAGCTAGTGGAGACCGACCTTACCGACCGGCAACGCGAGGTGATCGAGGCCGCCTACGCGGCGGGATACTACGACTGGCCCCGCGAGCGAACCGGGAGCGAGGTCGCCACGGAACTGGGCATCTCGTCGGCCACGTTCTCCGAGCACATCCACACCGCGGAGCGCAAACTGCTCGCGGCCCTGTTCGACCGCGGTCCCGGTGGGGCCTAGTCGGGATCGATCCGCGAGACGACTATCCGTCCGTCCCCGTGGACGGTCACCACGCAGCCTCGATAGCGGAATCTCACGCGCGTACCGGGGCTCTCTCCGGGGTCCCCGCCGGTCGAGTCGAACACGCGGTCGAGCGCGTCCGGGTCTATCGCCTCGTAGAGCGGTTCCATCCGCGTCGGATCGGCCCCGGTGACGGCGGCCACGACGCTGACGACGCCCTCGGCCGGCGACTCCTCGGGGTCGCGCCGGTACGTGGTGGTCGAACGCCGGTCTGTTCCCTCCTCGGTCGGGATGTGGTCGTGGGTTTCCATGAATAGCCGTCCGTCTCCGGTGACCGACCTACGCGAGGCGGCCACTTGTCGACCGTCCCTACACGTCGAGGGTCGCCCGGGGAACCGCGACCGGTCCGGGCACGTCAGGCGTCCTCGTCCGGTTCGAACTCGACCAGCGTCAGGTCGCGGTCCAGCGCGCAGTGGTCGTGGGGCGGGTCGCCGAGCACCTCGTCGATGCGGTACTCCTCGTCGAACTCGGCACCCGCTGGTTCGCAGTACTCGTGGCTCGGGCAGTCGGTGTGGGGACAGGGTCCCTGGAGCGAGGCCTTGCTCCCGGCATAGGCGCCCCTGGCGGGGACGTTCGCGCAGACCGGCGCGGGTTCGACGTCGACGGCCTCCACGCCGACGTCGTGGACGGCGCAGTCGAGCGTCTGCCCCCCGTCGCGCACGTCGACGATGCGGTAGCGGACCCCCTCGGTGAGGTCGAGACACTGGTCCCGGTAGGGGCACCCCTCGCAGTCGCTGGCTTCCCCCTGGAAGACGAACTCCCGGCCGACGTCGGCGAGCCGGGAGCCGACCAGCGTGACCGTGGTCATGTGCGAAACTAGCGCGGGGAGGGAATTAAGCGTGTGGCCCGCCGTCCGACCGGCCGGTAAACTCGTCGAGGCGGTCGAGGTACTCCGGGCGCGGCACCTGGTAGAGGTCGCGGTAGTCGACGTCGCCGCGGGCGAACTCATCGGCGAGTTCGACGGCGGCGGCCTCGGCGGCCTCGCGGTCGGGGTACGACCCCGCATCCCGGTCGACCTCGGGTTCCAGGTAGAGCGTGACGTACCAGTCGGCACCGACCCGGTCGCCGCCGGGACGCCGCTGGCGCTGCCCGCGGGTCAGGTAGATGGTCGGGAGGCAGGGGGCCGGAAACGCGCCGCCGTCGAAGACGTCCGGCCGGTACGCGAGGACGACCTTCTCGCGCTCGTCGCTCCAGACCACCCAGTCCTCCCCGAGCGAATCGAGGCTCATTGGCGACGGTTTGGCGCGGACTCGAAAGAGTCCACGGTTTCGTCCGCGCCTCTCGCCCCGCCCCTGGTGGGGGAAACGACCGGTTCTGGCCGCCGATCGTGCCAGGATCTAACACGTTCTACCGCCCGCTTGCTCTTTTCACTCCGCACCGAGTGAACCGATCGACTCCCGTCGTGCGATCCGGGGAAAGTGTTATAGCTTCGCACCTCTTCTACAATAAATAGTATCGGAAACAGTTCCGAACGGCGTATCGTTACCACTCCGGAGCATCGTCCCCGCGCTCCCGGATGGTAGGAAACACCATGGCACACATCGAGCGCAGTGGGCCCCGCGGTCGGGCTACGAGGCGGACGTCGGCAGGCGCGCGCGGAGCGTTCGATACGGTGTGTCCCGCACTGTTCCCGAGACGCGCGGCCGGCAGTTATCGGACCGCGTCTGGCGCGACAGCCAGCACACGACGCGAACCGTCCGTGATAGTATGACAGGTACCAAAGAGACACTCGAAGAACTGAGCCGGGAGTACCAGGATGCGATACCAGGCGACCTGCGGTCGACGCACCCGTTCGACTGGTATCTCGACCAGCTGTACGAGCACCCCCGCATCGCCCGCAACGCCCACCAGCGCGTCGCGGACATGTTCGACTACTACGGCACCGAGTACGACGAGGAGGCCGGCGTCGTCGAGTACGAACTGGCCTCCGAGGACCCCCTCAACGACGGGGAGAACACCTTCTACGGACCGGTCGTCCACGAGGCGATGCACGAGTTCGTCAACAAGGTGAAGTCGGGTGCGCGCGGACTGGGCCCGCAGAAGCGGATCAAGCTACTGCTCGGCCCGGTCGGATCGGGCAAGTCCGACTTCGACCGCCAGGTCCGCCGTTACTTCGAGGACTACACCCGTCGCGACGACGGCCGGATGTACACCTTCCGCTGGACGAACCTCTGTGACGTCATCGGCGACCAGGACCCGGCCGACGACGTGGTCAGGTCCCCGATGAACCAGGACCCCATCGTACTCCTGCCCCAGGAGCAACGCGACCGGGTCATCGAGGACATCAACGAGGAACTCGACGCCCCCTACACCATCCGCAACGAGCAGTCGCTCGACCCCGCGAGCGAGTTCTACATGGACCGCCTGCTGGCGTACTACGACGACGACCTCCAGCAGGTGCTCGACAACCACATCGAGATAGTCCGGTTCGTGGCCGACGAGAACCAGCGCCGCGGCGTCGAGACGTTCGAACCCAAGGACAAGAAGAACCAGGACGAGACCGAACTGACCGGCGACGTCAACTACTCGAAGATAGCCGTCTACGGCGAGAGCGACCCGCGCGCCTTCGACTACTCGGGCGCGTTCTGTAACGCCAACCGCGGCATCTTCTCCGGCGAGGAGCTGCTGAAGCTCCAGCGGGAGTTCCTCTACGACTTCCTGCACGCCACCCAGGAGCAGACGATCAAGCCCAAGAACAACCCCCGGATCGACAT
>CAZMGU010000121.1:0-6162 GCA_964565905.1 uncultured Halobacteriales archaeon | reverse complement strand
GCGAGGTGGAAAAAGCGCATGGCCATGACGACGTCGAAGTGGTCGTCCGGGAACGGGAGGCGGCCGGCGTCACCGAGCATGAACTCGACGTGGTCGTCGACGCCCGCGTTCCGGGCCTTCTCGCGGCCCTGCTGGAGCATCGGCCCGGAGATGTCGAGGCCGACGATGTCCGCCCCCCGTTCCGCGAGCATCACGGTGAACCTGCCGGTCCCGCAGGCGACTTCGAGCACGGACTTGTCGTCGACCGGTCCGATCGCGTCGAGTACGGCCTCCTTCTCGCGTCGGTCGATGAGTCGTCCGCCACGCGAGAACCGCTTCGAATCGTACTCCTCCGCGATGTCGTCGGCCTGGTACCACTCCTGCCCTTTCACGTTGTGGGAAATTCGCGACCCGGGGACTAAAACAATACTGCTTCCGCGTGGAACGGCTACGAGGTCGCCACGTGGTCCGGCCGTATCTCGACGATCACCCGGGGGCCGTCCTCCTCGCCCTTGTTCGGGTACTCCTCGACGTCCATGTACCGGCGCGCGAGTTCGTCGATGTGGTCGACGGCCCCGTCCTCGTACGTCGCGTCGACCTCGCCGCGGACCGAGAGGAACCGGTAGGGGTCGTCGGGGTCGGTCATGCTGACGCCGACCTTCGGGTTCCGTTCCAGGTTGCGGGCCTTCAGTCGGGTCCGGACGGTGTTGATCAGGACCCGGTCCGCGTCCACGTCGTAGTCGACCCAGACTGGGGTCACCTGCGGGGTGTCGTCGTCCATCAGCGTGGCGACGTGGGCGAACGTCCGCTTCTCGAACAGGTCGTGGAAGGAGTCGGGTATCGACGCCATCGTCGAACGTCCTCGCGCCAGCGGTATCAGGGTTGGCCCGCCCCCGTTCGCGGGAATATAAGGGGTCATTATACACACTGTACAATTTTCATTGTATGGTCGTCCATATAGCGAACTTTTACCACCGAAGTGCCTGGAGGTGGACGTATGAGCACGACGACAGAGGAGACCACCACAGATCCGTTCTCCGACCAGGAGTTCCGGGAAACCCTCAAGGAACTGCCGCCGAGCGCCAAACTCGTCGCGAAGGTTCTCCAGACCGACGAACCCCTCTCGCAGGGGCAACTCGTCGACGAGTCGCTCCTCCCCGACCGGACGGTCCGCTACGCGCTGAACCGTCTCGACGAGTGTGGCCTCGTGGACTCGCGATACAGTTTCTCCGACGCCCGCAAACAGGTTTACTTCCTCTCGGAGTGAACCGGCGACGCGTCCGATGGACGTCACGAGGATACCCGTCGACGCGTCGACGCGCGTCCCCGGCGGACGGACGAACGCCTACCTCGTCGGCGAGAGCGACGCGCTCCTCGTCGACCCGGCGGCCCGGACCGACTCGCTCGACGCGGCGCTCACCGCGAGGTCGGTGGCCCACGTCACCGTCACCCACCACCACCCGGACCACGTCGGCGGGGTCGCCCACTTCGCCCGCGAGTGCGACGCGACCGTCTGGGCCCGCGCCGGACGCGAGGCCGCATTCGAGTCGGCCACGGGCGTCTCGCCCGACCGGACGTTCCGGGCGGGGACCGCGATTCCCGCCGGCGACGGCGTCGTCCGCGTAATCGAGACGCCCGGCCACGCCCCGGAACACGCCGCCTTCGCCGTCGACGGTGACCTCCTCGCCGGCGACCTGGCCGTCGCCGAGGGGAGCGTCGCCGTCGCCGCCCCGGAGGGCGACGTCCGCGCGTACCTCACCTCGCTGCGCCGGGTCCGCGCCCTGTCTCCCGACAGACTCCTCCCCGGCCACGGGCCCGTCGTCGAGGACCCGAGCACCGTCTGCGAACGACTGATAGCGCATCGCCTGGACCGGGAGCGCCGCGTCGCGGCCGCGGTCGAAGGCGGTGCCGGGACGGTCGACGCCGTGGTCGACGCGGCCTACGACCGGGACCTGACGGATCTCCGTGACCTCGCGCGCGCGACGGTCCGCGCGCACCTGGCGAAACTCGCCGTGGAGGGGAGGGTCACCCTGGACGGCGACCGGGTGCGACTTGGCGCGTGACGCGACGCTTTTGCGTCTCCGGCCGGTACGGGACCCGTGGAGAGCCTCGAGACGGAACTCGAACGCGCCCGGTCGCTCGACGTGGCCGACCTGGCCGACGCCATCGAGTCGATCGGTTTCGAGTGCACTCGGTGTGGCGCCTGCTGTAAAGCGAACGAAGTCGAGGGGGGCGACGCCGACGGCGACGACCCGAACGTCGAACCGCATACGGCGACGGTCCAGCCCGACGAGGTCCGCCGACTGCAGGACGCCGGCGACGAGGCGTACGACTGGCGCGACGTCGCCCGGCCGATGCCGTTCGGCGTCCGCGAGGGCGAGGACGGTCCGGAGGGAGAGACCTTAGAGTGGGCGCTCCAGACCGACGACTGCGGCGACTGCACGTTCTACGAGGAAGACGGCGGGCCGGACGGGAACGGTGGGGCCTGTACCGTCCACGAGGACCGGCCGCTCATCTGCCGAACCTACCCGTTCAGCGTCGCGCTCGGCGGGACGAGCCAGCCGATGGGCGAGGCCGTGGACGAGGCGGGGATGGTCCGCGCTCACGAGTGCGAGGGCCTGGGCAGGGACATCTCGCGAGCGGAGGCAGAGGAACTGGCGGAAGCGCTCAGGGAACGCGCGGTCCGCGAACTGACGGCGGCAATCGACGTCCGCGACGAGTACGCCCCTGCGGACCCGGACCAGGGGGTCGTCGTCCACGACTCGGAGGGAGCGAAACGGCCCGACGGCACCAGGTTCGAGTAGTCCGGTCGGGCCGCGCGACCTAGAAGTCCTCGTCGAGTATCTCGCCGACGGCGAAGTTCGACTTGACCTCGCTTATCTCCACCTTGACGCGTTCCCCGATGTCCGCGCCGGGGACGATGATGACGTACCCGCGCTCGACGCGGGCGATGCCGTCGCCCTGCTTCCCGATGTCCTCTATCTCGACGTAGCGTATCTCCCCGCTCTCGACCGGTGGCTGGGGTTCGGAGGGGGCCGACGACGTCCCACCGCCGTCGTCGCTCTCCTCGCTCTCCGCCGCCGCGATGAGGGCCACCCGGTAGGTCTCCCCGGGCTGGATAGAACCGGTGTCGACCTCACGCCGCGGTACCTCCACGACGTAGCGGTCACCGTCGTCCGAGACGTCCGCACTGAACAGACACAAGAGTTTTTCTGAGATTTCCAAGGCTGTAGACCTCTGAATTGCACGTGGAAGCCCGCTGATAAAGAATGTATCGCTGACCTGTCGCTCCGGGGCCGCTAGAGAGACGTACCGACGCCCCCGCCCGTCTCGTCCGGCGAGGGGCCGGGTTGTGGCCGGCGAACGCCGTCACCGGGATTACCGCGCGGAAAGGGACCGTTACCCGCGCGTACCACCGACGCAACCGAGACGGTGATTTGCGGACCTCTAACGTCCGAAAATAGCCGTACAGCGCGGCGTTAACCGACCGTACCAAACCCCCTAAGGTCGTCTCGGTTCCATCCGTAGCCATGAGTGCGACAGCGTCGACGACCGACACGCCCCTCTCGGACAAACAGCGCCGTATCCTGGAGTTCCTCCGCGAGAACGCCGGCACGCAGACCTACTTCAAGTCGCGTCTGATCGGCGACGAACTCGACCTCTCGGCCAAGGAAGTCGGGACGAACATGGCCGCCATCCAGGCCGGGGAGTTCGACGTCGACGTCGAGAAGTGGGGCTACTCCTCCGCGACGACGTGGAAGGTCACCGCCTGAGGTCCCGCCACGACCGCTCCGCCTCCCACCCCAGTTTCTCCGCCGCCCGCGTCGCGTCCACGAGCGCCTGTCGCCCGTCGAGTTCCCCGAGCACCGACGCCGACGGGTAACACGCCTCGACGACGTTCGTCGTCGGCGTCGACAGCGAGGTGTCCGGGGCGGAGAGGAAGAATCGCTCGTGACCGTGCAGGTCCGCCTCGATGGCCAGTCGCACCGCACGCACGGCGTCGTCGACGGTCACGTACGAGAACAGCGCGTTCCGCTCCGACAGGAACTCCTCCCTCTCCCGTAGCGTCTCCAGCGACCGGTCGGGTTCGACGAACGCCGAGCGCATCGTCTCCTCGTCGACGGTCCACGGGAACCGGAACGACGCAATCTGGGGCGCGTCCGCGCGCCGGGCGAACCCGTCGGCGACGACTTCGAGCACCTGCTTCCCGACGCCGTACGGGTTCGACGGCGTCAGCGGGTGGTCCTCGTCGACCGGGAGGTAGCGCGGTTCGACGGGTTCGGGTTCGAAGCCGCCGCCCATCGCGCTGAGACTCGACGCCAGACAGGCCGTCTCGAACCCCAGCGCCTCGGCGGCCTCCAGGACGCCGTACGTCGTCGTCGCGTTGCTCCGGAAGGTGACGAACCCGGGCGACGACTCCGGCGTGGGGATCATCCCGAGGTGGACGACGGCGTCCGCATCGGCCTTCGCCAGCGCGCCGTACACCTCGCCCGCGTCGAGCAGGTCCGCCCGCATGTACTCGTCGGCGGTGTCCTCTCGCCGCGACCCGCGACTGACGTTCACCGTCCCGTAGCCAGCGTCCGAGAGGTGGGCGAGCAGGCGGCTTCCGATGGTTCCGTTCCCGCCGGTGACGGCGACGGTCGTCATGGGAGAACTACGGGTCGCGGAACGGTTAGGGTCAGGGGTCGTAGGCGACCAGGTCGCTGGCCTCGGCCGCGAGCGCGGCCGCGTCCCCGTCGAAGGAGTCGGCGTAGCGGACGACGAGGAGCAATACCGTCGCCGGCGACTCGACGCTGTAGCCGTCCTCGCGCGAGAGCAGACCGGCCGTCTCGAGTTCCGCCGCGTACTTGCTGACGGTCGGCCGGGAAACGTCCAGCTGGTCGGCCAGGTCGCCGGCCGTCGTCGTCGGGTCGCGGAGTAACGCGACGAGCATCCCGCGCGTCGTGTCGCGCCGGAGGTAGCCGAGGGCGACCTTCTCGGACTCGTCGAACTGTCCCGCCGGGAAGAACCGGCGGTAGTCGCCGTCCTTCCGGCTCTCGACGGCGTCCTGGGCCGTCAGTTCGCGGAGGTGGTGCTGGGTCTCGCCCGTCCCCAGTTGCAGGTCGTCGCGTATCTTCGAGAAGTGCGCGCCGGGCGTCGTCGAGAGGTAGCCGGCGATGGCGTCGCGGGCGTCGCTGTCGCCGTCGCTCTCCGAGAAGCGGACGAGCGGACTCGCTGCGCCGAGGGCGGCGAACCGGCGCAGCGTGGCCCGCTTCGACTCGTCGACGTCGCCATCCCGACCCATTCGTTGACCTGTAGGACGAGGATGAATAAAACGGCTTCGGCTACGATAGTCGTTCCGCACGTCCCCGGGGACCGCGGGACCGCCCGGGCGGCCCGCGGGCGGCGTTTCAACCCGGGCGTGCGTCAGGGCCGTTCAGTCGCTCTCGTCGGGCGACGTGGACCCACCGGCGGCCTCGAACTCCTGGTCCATCTCCTCGATGACCTCGTTGGAGTCCTTGATGTCCGCGGTGTCCTCGCCGTGTTTGATCTTCTGTGCCTCCTTCTCCATCTGCTCGACGTCGACGTCCGCCTCCTGGTCGATCTGACCGAGTATCTCCTCGATGTCGTCGAGGCCGAGCATCTCGCGGGCCTCGTCGTCGAAGTCGAGTCCCTCGAGCACGTGGCCGTTCTCCTTGACGTCGGACCCGGTGAGGTGCTTGCCGTAGCGACCGACGAGCGAGGTGAGTTCCTGCGGGAGCACGAACGTCGTCGACTCGCTCTGACCGATCCCTTCCAGCGTCTCCATCCCCTTGTCGATGATGGCGCGTTCGCCCATCGACTCGGCGGACTTGGCGCGAAGCACGGTGGAGATGGCGTCACCCTGCGCCTCGAGGATCTGGCTCTGCTTCTCACCCTGGGCGCGGATGATGTTGGACTGCTTGTCACCCTCCGCCGTCTCGATGGCGGAGCGGCGTTCACCCTGCGCCTCGAGGATCATGGCGCGGCGTTTCCGCTCCGCGGAGGTCTGTTGCTCCATCGCCTGCTGGACGTCCTTGGAGGGGTTGACCTCGCGGACCTCGACGGACTCGACGCGGACGCCCCACTCGTCGGTGGGTTCGTCGAGTTCCTTCCGGATGCGCGCGTTGATCTCCTGGCGCTTGTTGAGCGTGTCGTCGAGTTCCATGTCGCCCAGCACGGCGC
>CAZMGU010000120.1:0-6174 GCA_964565905.1 uncultured Halobacteriales archaeon | reverse complement strand
TGGAACAGTTCGAAGCGCCGCGTCTCGGGGAGGTGGCCCAGTTCGGCCGTGACGCCGAGGCCGAACGTCGAGACGTCCCAGGCGACCATCCCGGCGGCGGCGCAGGCGAACACCACGGGGGACGGGACGCCGGCCATGCCGGCGCCGACGGTGGCGAGGACCATTCCCGCGGCGGCGAGGGCGGGGCCGCCGGCCCGGTCCGGGAGGACGTCTATCTCCGCGGCGACCAGCAGCGTCACGGCGACGGCGAACAGCGAGACGGGGCCGAGGACGACGAGGACGAGCGCGTACGCGACGGCCGTTCCCCCGGAGACCGGAACGATAGCGTACAGGAACGGGACGACCAGGACGGTGAACGCCAGGCCGGCGACGACGGCGGCCAGGAGCCGATTCGCCCGCCGCTCGGTCGGCCGGGTGATCCGGCGGAGGACGAGCGCGACGAACGCGGCGGCCAGGACGACGACGCCGACGAGCAACACCGGTCCGAGGACGAGCGGCGAGGAGAGGCCGCCGAACAGCGCGGACGCGGGCGGGAGCGACGCGTAGAGCGCGTCGAACGCGCCGAGGAGCCACGCGACGGTGCCGGCGACGACGGCGACGAACGCGACGACGCTGGTCAGCGCCGTCGCGAGGCGGAATCGACCGAGCCTGCGTTCGAGCCGGTCCCGGCGGTCCAGCGGCGTGAACTGGCGGACGGGGAGCCAGCGCGTCCCGAGCCAGACGAACAGCGCCGAGACGCTCAGGACGAACAGGAAGCCGAGCAGCGACGCCGTCGGCGAGGCGGTCGTCGCGGATCCGGTGAGGACGGACCAGGCGACGAGCGCGAGGCCGCCGCCGATGGCCACCACCGCGACCCACAGGAACAGCGAGACGTAGGAGACGCCCGCCTGGAACAGCGCCGTCTTCGTGCTCCCGGCGTCGCCGACGTCGGCCCATGCGGCCGTCAGTCCGACGAGCGCGAGCACGAACCCGGCGACCAGGAGCCCGTACGCCGGCGAGAGATAGAGTATCACGCCGAGGAGCGCGACGATACCGGTCCCGCCCATGACGTAGCATAGCTGGCCGACGAACAGCGCGAGGAATCGCTCGCGGTTCAGGAGCGCGAGTCCGGCCGTGAACAGCCCGGTCAGCGTCGCGACGCTCGTCGTGAGCGCCAGGAATCCGGCGAAGTGAGCGGTGACCGCGACGGTCGCGACCACGACGAGGGTCGCTATCGTGAGACTCGTCGCGCGCGGACGGCCCTCGTCGCCGATAGCGGACGGCCGGTCGAGGCGGGGGCCGAACAGCGGCACTACGCGTCACCTCCGGCGCCGTGGCCGACGCGGCTTCGCGCCGCGCGTCCCGCGTCCGCGGCGAACGCGTACTCCAGTGCGACGGGGAGCGGCGTCCCGCGACGCCAGTCCAGCGCGCGCGCACCGGCGGCCTGGCAGCGGGCGAGACGGGTCCCCCGGCGAACCTGTTCGTACTGGCCGCTGACGGTGTTGCCGGTGACGACGTCCGGCGAGAGCGCCACGACGGAGTGGCCGTGGGCCAGCCACGTCTCGACGGCCTCGACCGGCGGGTCGTCGAGCAGCGGCGAGAACAGCGCCAGCTGTGACCCCGGCGGCGCGAGTTCGAGAAGCCTCGTGAACTGCGCCGCCCCGTCCCCGGCGGTCGTCTCCGCGTCGGCGGCGAGTTCGAACGCGTCGAGCGCTCGCGACCGCTGGTCCTCGCCGCCGGCCGGGGGGAGCCAGTGGACGCCCGCGGGGCCGGGCCCGTCGAGGCCGACGACGGCCACGCCGACGTCGTGACCGGCCCGAATGAACTCGCCGACGGCGTGGGTCGCCGCGTAGGCCGCGAGTTCGACCGCCGTCGGGCGACCCGGGCCGGCGACGACGCGACTGACCGGGCGCGCGTCGACGACGGCGACGATGGACGCCGAGCGGTGTTCCCGGTAGTTCACCGTCGCGAGCGTCCCGCGCTTGGCGTAGTGACGCCAGTCGATTCGACTGGCGTCGTCGCCGTGGCGGTACTCGCGGGTCGAGTGGAACTCGACGCCCCGCCCCGGACTGTCGGTCGGGATCCGACTCCCCTGCCGGCCCGCGTCGTCTGCGAGCGGCGGCGCCTCGGCGTCCAGCCGACAGACGAGCGTCTCCTCGCCGTCGACCGGGAGGTCCGCCGTCGCCGTCACGCCGGCGCCGAGACTGCGGAGGCGGACGCGCGGCGGGTCGAAGTCGTGTTCGCCCCGGCGGGCCACCAGTTCGTACTCGACGGTGACCGACGCGCCGGGTTCGAGCGTCGTCCCGTGACGTGGCGACCCCCGCGTCACCGCCAGGCCCGCCGGCACGCCGTCGACGACGCGGACGTCGGAGAGCGTCCGGTCCGAGTCGTTCGTCACCGTCAGCGTCACGGTCACCGGGTGACCCGGCGGTGCCGGCGTCGGGTCGACCGTCCGGGTCGCGGACAGGCCGGCCAGCAGGTCGGCCGCGGTCAGCGACCCGTAGGCGACGTACGCCAGCGGCACGACGGCCGCGAGGAGGAGCGCGCCGTTCCCGCCGCCCAGGCCGGCTATCGCGAGCGCGACGCTGGCGGCCACGCCGCCCCGCCACCGAAGCGTCCGGTCGGCGGTCATCGCGCCACCCCCTCCTCCTCCCGCGTGTCTGACTCCCGCGTCCCGGAGCGCCCGCCGACGGGGAGGTCACCGGTTGGCCGACGGGCCGTCTCCCGGCTATCGGTCGACGGCGGCCGTTCGTCGCCGTCGGCGACCGCCGGGTCCGATTCGTCCCCGACGGCCGTCGCGTCGTCGACCCGTCGCGTCCCCTCCACCTCGGATCCCGTCATAGCGCCGAGCGGGTCGACCGCGCGCTGGAGGTGGCCGTCCGCGCCGCGGCGCAGGTCTTCGAGCGTCGGCCGGCGGACCGGGACGGTCCGGGGTGCGCGCTGGCCCGGCACCGTCGGGAGTTCGTCCTCGGCCACCCGGGCGATAGCCCCCATCGCCAGGCCGACCTCCCGGCGGACGGCCTGTTCGGGGAACAGCCACGCCTCGAAGCGTTCGAAGGGGCTCCAGCCGGGGTGGTCGACCGCCCCGTCGAGGGCGGCCGCCGCCGTCGCGTCGTCGGTCCACTCCCCGCTGGCGAGCAGTCGTTCGGCCGCCACCCTGTCCGTGCCACCCCGGACGAGCACGTCCAGGAGCACCTCGCGCAGGTGGGGCCGGACGACCGCGACGCCGGCGGCGACGGTGCCGTCGTCGCGGGCCGTCGCGCTGGCCTCCTCGACGACGCCGGCGAGGCGTTCCCCGGAGAGGTCGTGGTCGGCCGGCGTGCGTTCCGGTGCGCGGTCGACTATCGCCCCGGCGTCGCGCCAGGGCGCGGCGACGACGCCGTCCCCGTCGGGCCCGGACCCGGATATCTTCACGAGCGCGCCGACGAAGCCGACGATTCCCACGACGACGACGGCGGTGAACACGAGCGCGCTCCCGGAGGTGGATCCGACGCCGGGAGCGAACAGCAGGGCCGCGACGGCGGCGAACAGCGACGCCGTCCCGAACAACGCGGCGAGGGCGGTTCTCACGAGCGGGTCACCCCCGGTCCGTCGCCGTCGGCGTCGTCCTCGCCGTCGTCGACACCGCCGTCGGGGGTGGTTCCCCCGTCACCGCCGAGTCCGAGCGCGTCGAAGGCCGTTCGCGCGCGACGGTAGCGGTCGTCCGAGAGTCGCTCGCCGCCGTACTCGACGTCCCTGAACACCGACGTCAGCTCGACGACCGCGTCGCGGGGGAACCCATCGTCGATGGCCCGGCGAGAGACCTCACCGGGCGTCCGCCGGGGCCAGCGGTCCGCCGCGACGGCCCGGGCGAATCTCCGCCACAGTTGCCGGACGGGCGGGGCGGTCCCGCGCGCCGACGAGTCCCCGCCGTCCCGGTCGGTCGCGTCGTCGGCGTCGTCGGACGGCGCTCCGGCGCGAAGTCCCGCGACCAGGCGACCGGGTAACCCGATGACGGCGAACAACCCGCCGGCCAGGAACCCCGGAATCGCGACGACCACGTCCCGGAGCGCGGCGACGGCGGCGGCCGGGTCGTATCCGCGCAGGTCGTCGACGAGCGAGGCCACGCTCGCCCGCGTCTGGTCCACGAAGGCCTCGACGCGGCGCGTGAGCCACAGCACGTCGTCGGTCACCCGGTCGAGCAAGCCCTCGAAGGCGCTGCCGGCCGACTCGCCCGCCGCGGTCGCCGCCGCCGGCCGGCGAACGACGAGGACGAGCGCGACGAGCAGCACCGTCGCGACGGCGGCCAGGATGGCACCGTCGCGGCCGGCGACGGCGTACCCCGCGGCCGCGGTGAGCGCGTTGGTGGCGACGCCGACGACGACGGCGACGCCGCGCCGGCCACCGATCCAGTATGCCAGGAGCGGGCCGCCGAGGACCAGCGAGAGGACGACCCCCGTCGCGACGACGGTGGGAGCGAACACCGAAAGGACCGACGTGCGGGCGGTCCGGTCGCCGGCGGTCACCGTCACCGACGCCGTGGGGTCCGCGGGCAGGTCGATCCGTAGCTCTCCGCTCGCGTCGGTCGTCCCGACGCGCTCCCCGGCGAGGGTCACGGCGGCGCCGTCGACCGCCTCGTCGCCGATGGTCACTTCGAGCGTCGCGGACTGGCCGGGGAGGGGGAACTGGCCGCCCCGGACGACGGCCTGGAGTACTCGGACGTCGACGGTCTCCTCGGTCCGGAGTTCGCCCCGCTGGACGGCGACCGCGACGGTGCTCGACCCGTCGTCGGGGACGCGGAACGCGTGGCGACCGGACGAGTCGGTCTCTCCGACCTCGCGCCCGGCGACCGACACCGTCGCGTCCGGGACCGGATCGCCGTCGATGGTGGCCACGAGCGTGACGGTCGCGCCCGGGTCCGTCCGGCCCTCGACCCGGACGTCTATCGCGTCGTCGACGCCGTAGGTCCCCGTGACGTTCTCCGGGGTATCCTGCTGTGCGGCGGCCGACGAGATGCTGGCGGGGGCGACGCCCGCGGCGGTGGGCAGGTGGCGACCACCGAGTCCGGCCCGGGCGGGTCCGGCGTCCAGGCCGGGCCGCGGTTCGGCTTCGGTCCCGAGTCCGGTTCCCTCACCCCGGTCCGTCCCGGTGACGAACTCGCAGGACCCGCCGCCGGGCAGCGCGACCGCGATTCGCAGGCTCTCGACGTACGGAACTTCGCCCTCGACCTCTCCCGACGGGTCCGTGGTGCCGACGACGCGGTCGTCGAACCACACCCGGACGCCGTCGACCGGTTCGCCGCGCCGGTAGACGGTGGCGGTCACGTCCCGTCCGGGGACGGGGTCCTCGGACAGCGTCACGACGCAGTCGCTCGACTCCCGGGACTCGTCGCCGAACAGGTTCGGAAGGTCGGGTGGCGATGCCCCCTGGGCCGTGGGCGGCGCGGCGAAGGCGGCGAGAACGAGCGCGAGGCTACAGAGGGCGACGAGCGCCAGCTGTCGGGGCTCGCTCGCCCACCGTCCGACCGGGGCCGCCGGAGTTGTGCGTGTCATCCTGTCTCGCCTCGTCGCGGCCGGCGTCCGCACGGGCCGACGCTCGCATTAGTGGAGGGTCGACGACCCGCGCAGGCGACCGGACGCTGGAACTAGTCCCACTGTCACTTCGACAGGTTAAGAAGCCACGGGTCTGCGCGCGGACCGACGGACCCGGGGAGGGGGTCGCGGACCGACACCTTCTTTCCGAGCCGCAATCAACGGCAACGTATGCAGGTTCGCGACTGGCAGGACATCCTGGAGGAGGTCGTCGAGTCGAACGCCGACGCCGGCCAGTGGCGTGCGGTGGGTGGTGACCGGGCGAGCGGTATCGGCGAGGACCTCTACATCGGCCACCCCGGTGCGGGCGTCTTCCAGCTGAAGACGTACGCGAAGAACCCCTTCGAGGTGCAGGGGGTCGGTTCGCGAGTCGCGCGGAAGATAGACGACGAACTCGACCCGCTGTTCCCCGAGCGCGGGACGGGCGCCTTCGGCGTCCAGCGACCCGTCGAGGACGAGGACGACGCCGAGGAGAAACAGGGGAAACTGGCGGCCGTCCTGGAGGCCCACGCCGACGCGCCGACGACGCCCGACGCGCTGTTCGAGGACGTCATGGACGCGATGGACTCCCCCGCCTACGGGCCGATGGAGTTCGACCAGTACGACCGGCCCGAGGCGATGGACG
>CAZMGU010000119.1:0-6416 GCA_964565905.1 uncultured Halobacteriales archaeon | reverse complement strand
GAGTCGGTTCGAGATATCCACTGGGTTGGGGTGTGAGTTGCCTGGATGGTTCACTAGGATTCTGCTGGACGGCTGACCGACGACAACCAGAAAGCCCTCGGCGGGCTGCGGTCCCTGGGCTTGCTGCGCGCCTCACTCCGTTCGGTGCTAGCGGCGCCCGGGTTCCCGCAGCCCGCCTCGCCCTTTCAGTCCTCCAGGCACCGCGTTACTCGCGCGGCCTCGTTGCACTCGGCCCGCGCTCGCAAATGGGCCACCACTCCTCCCCGGTCGCGCCGGAACTCGGCGCGACCGCTTCCCGACCGCACCGCTACCGCCCGGCGGTTGGCCGGGAGCGCGGCCCGAGGCCCGGACGGGCCGAGGGCGCGCGACCCGGGGAAGGGCAGGGCTGCCACGGGTGCAGTCCTGGCGGATTGAAAGGGCGAGGCGGGGTCGCGTGGGCTGAGCGGGTCCTATCCGAACGTAGTGAGGATATCCCGCTCAGCGCGCGTCGGGCGCGCCGAGGGCTTTCGAAGTAGTTGCGTCTGCGATCGGAGTGAACGGCCTGATCCCACGACCGCGAGGTCCGTGATCTGAATTGTCGATAACGGGAGGTGGATTTGAACCGGAGGCAGACGGTCGCCCTCACTCCGTTCGGGCGCTGCGACTGCCAGGGTTCAAATCACCTCTTTACGATATTCGCCGCTCGCGAATTTTCGAGCGGCAGAAGTATAGCGGGAGGTGGATTTGAACCACGCCCACTTCGGTCGCTTCGCTCCCTCGTGGTCTGCTTCAAACCACCGTGACCGATTTTCGCGGCCACGGGACTCGTCACTCCGTTCCTCGTCATTGTGGCCGCGAGAAATAGCGGGAGGTGGATTTGAACCACCGATCTACGGGTTATGAGCCCGCCGGAATCTCCTGGCTATCCCATCCCGCTACCAGATTGTATCCGCGTCTTTTAATTAAGGGTTGTGATTCGGACGTCGTCCGTCAATTCCTGTCGCGGTCCGCGGTGTCGTGGACGCGCCAGGTGAACAGGCTCTCGAACACGTAGTTGACCGACATCGCGGCGGCGATGGCACCGCCCTTGACGAGGACGGGCCAGAGGTTGACGCTGGCGACGGACAGGTCGAAGTTCACGCTGTAGACGACGAGGACGAGGACGACGAGCGCCCACTGGAGGCTCGACCCGCCCGCTCTGACGAGGTGCGACCGGAGGAGTCGGGCACCGAGCGACCGCCTGTCGGTCGCGCCCTCCCCGGCGAACGTCCAGTTGTCGTTGACGGTGAACATCACGAGGATGGCCACCTCGATGCCGATGGCCGTCGCCACCGCCGTCGGGAGGCCGACGAACTGGTCGAGCGTGACGAACGTCACCGTGTCGAAGACGGCACCGATGGCACCGACGGAGACGAACTTGCCGAACCTGACCGAGGAGAGCAGCGAGTCGACCCGCGAGACGCCGTCACTCATGTTTCTCGACGAGGGACGTCGGTTCGTCGCGCTTGGCCGCGATGGCCGTGTGGAGCCGGCTGTTCCGGAGCTGTTTCGCGCGGTGGCGTGCGGTGACGAGCGACCGGGCGAGCCGGAACGACGTCCGGACCGGCGAGACGGTCGATCCGGGCTGGTCCTCCCACTCGATGGGGACCTCCTCGATGCGGAGTTCGAACACGGCGGCCATCGCGACGAGTTCGACGTCCCAGGCGAACCCCGCGTCGTAGAGGTGTTCGCGGACCATCTCCCAGGCCCGCGCGTCGATGGCCTTCGCGCCGCACTGGTAGTCGTACAGCGCCTCGTCGAGCAACTTGCCGGCGAGCCAGGCGAAGCCGTCGCCGAGGAACCGGCGGGCGAACGTCTGGTGGCTCCTGACGTTCGCATCGGGGTGGCGACGCGACCCGACGGCGAGGTCGGCGCGTCGCTCCCGCACCGGCTCTATCACCGTGGCGAGCGACGCCACCGGGGTCGACCCGTCGGCGTCCGCGAAGACCAGCACGTCCGTGTCGAGGGCCTCGAACCCTGCGGTTATCGCGGCACCCTTGCCCCGGCGGTACGGCACCGGGTTGACCGTCGCGGGGAGGTCGGCCAGCGCGCGCGTGACGGACTCCGACGGGTCGTCGAGTTCGACGCGTATCGCCGCCGGCTCCAGGTGCTCGCGGAGGGCGCTGACGTAGTCCCGTAGACGGTCGGCGTCCGGGCGGAAGGCGGGGACGACGATACCGACGGACCGCTCCATCTACTCCCACTTGCCGCGGCGCGAGTAAAAACGGTTCGACATCCCCGCTTCACTGTCCCGGTTCACTGCCCCGCGTTCCTGCCCCGGTTTCCGCTCCGCCTTCACAAGAGGTATAGTGACGGCTCGCGGTGTACCCCGTAATGGAAGTCGGACTCGTCGTTCTCTGGTTACTGCTGTATCTGGCGCTCCTCTACGGCGGTGCGTCGGTCGCGGGTCTCCTCTTCCCCCGCTTCGCCGACCGGGGCGTCGGCGTCGGCGTACCGCTGGCCCTCGCCGTCGTCTGGGTCGTCACCTACCTCGTCGGTCGGCTCTCGCTGACGGCCGGCATCTGGCTCGGCGTCGCGACGCTCGTCGCCCTCGCCGCCTACGCCGGCTACCGGGGCGTGCGGGTCGACCGGCGCGTCTACGCGGAGGTGGCCGTCGTCTTCACCGCCGCGTTCCTGTTCGTCGTCGCCATCCGGTCCGTCGACCCCGCCATCCAGCCCATCGGTGGCGAGAAGTTCCTCGACTTCGGCCTGCTCAAGTCGCTCGTCCGGGCCGACAGCCTCCCGCCGGAAGACATGTGGTTCGCCGGCAAACCGGTGGCGTACTACTACGGCGGCCACCTCGTCGCCGCGACGCTCACCCGGATAACCGGCACCGCCGGCCGCTTCGCCTACAACCTCGCGCTGGCGGGCTTCTACGCGATGCTCGTCACCGCCGTCTACGGGGTGGCCGGCTCCGTCGCCGCCGACCGGGGCGTCTCCCGCCGCGTCGCCGGCGCGTCGGGCGCGTTCCTGGTCGGCGTCGCCAGCAACCTCTCGACGCCGGCGAAGTTCGTCCTCTGGCTCCTCCCCGACGGGCTCACGTCGTTCGTCGCGGCGCGCCTCGGCGTCTCCGTCGACGGCCTCGCGGCCGGCCCGTCGGAGTTCAGCTACTGGGACGCGAGCCGTGTCATGACGGACGAGGCGGGCGACTTCGTCCTGTTCGAGCCGAGCAACGCCCTGCTCATCGACGAGTTCCCGCTGTTCTCCTGGCTCAACGGCGACATGCACGCCCACATGATGAGCACAGCGTTCCTCGTGCTCGGCGTCGCCGTGCTGTTCTCGTACTACCAGACGCCCGCCGAGGAGGTGCGCAGGCGGTGGGCGCTCCTGTTCGGCGCGTTACCGCCCCTCGCCGGACTGGTCGCCGTCGTCAACACCTGGTCGTTCCCGTCCGTGGGCGGCCTGGCGCTCCTGACCGTCGCCCTCGCGCCCGCCGACCCGCGGAGCCTGCTCCCCGTCGACGTCGGTTCGACCCACGACGACGGGACTCTCCTCGACGAGAGCGAGCGCCTCGGCGTCAGCCTCTCCGTCGCCCTCGGCGTCCTCGCCCTCGGACTCCTCTGGTCGCTCCCGTTCTGGCTCGGCCCGGCGAGCGGCCGCGATATTGCATTCCTCCCGGACCGCTCCTCGATGGGCGAACTACTCGTCGTCCACGGCGTCTTCCTGTCGCTGTTCGTCCCGTACCTCTACCTCCGGGCCGTCGACGCCACCGACCGCGACACCGCACGCATCGCCGCGCTCGTCTCCTTCGCCGTCGTCAGCCTCGCGGCCGCGGTGGACCTCTCCGCGCTCGGCCTGTTCGTCCCCATCATCCTCGCCGGCTGGGTGCTCCGCCGCGGCCCGGTCCACCTCGAACGCTTCAGGGCGTCGCCCGCCCGCTCCGACGGCGGGGCGTCGCTGGCCGACGGGGAGTGGACCGACGCCGCAGACTCCGCGGGCGTCGGCTTCGAGGCGGTGCTCGTCCTCGCGGGCGCCGGCCTCGTCACCATCGTCGAGTTCGCCTTCGTCGCGGAGAACGTCGGTCGAATGAACACCGTGTTCAAGACGTACATGCAGGTGTGGGTGCTCTGGGCCGTCGCCGGCGGCGTCGCGCTCGCCTACCTCGTCGACTACTGGCCCGCCCGCGCCCCGTCGAACTGGAAACCCGCGCTCGCGCGGACGTTCGTCGCCCTGCTGCTCGTCTCGTCGTCGCTGTACGCGGGGCTCGCCCTCTCGTCGCACTTCGCGAACCCCGGGGAAGTGGCCGGGAGCGACGGGCCGACGCTGGACGGCCGCGCGTGGCTGAACGCGAGCCACCCCCAGGAGGGACAGGCCATCCGCTGGCTCGACGACACCGTCGAGGGTCAGCCGGCCATCGTCACCGCGGCACCGGGCGGTTACCGGTGGAACCCGTCCGAAGGCGACGGCGCGAGCGCGCCGGCGAGTCTGACCGGCGTTCCGACCGTCCTCGGCTGGCACCACGAGTCACAGTACCGCGGCGAGTCGGTGTACCGCGAGCGACTCGGCAACGTCACGACCATCTACACCGGCGAGCGCGACGAGCAGGTCGCGCTCCTCCGGCACCACGAGGTCCGCTACGTCTATGTCGGCCCCGCCGAGCGGAACCGCTACGACGGGATAACCATCGACCGGGTCCAGGGCGTGGTGGCCGTCCAGCAGTGGGGCGACGTTACTATCTACCGCGTCCACCCGGAGCAGCTACCGGAAGAATAGCGTCGGTTCTCGGCGCGTAGCGTCGGTTCGAAAGTCGGTCGCCCGATTCCGCGTCCGCAGTCGGCGTCGGGTGCCGACGTCGGGTGCCAGCGTCAGGCGGTGGTTCCCTTGCGCCGGTGGACCGTCACCGCCTCCGCGTCGACGTCCTCCGTCTCCAGGTGCATCGCGATGTAGTCCTGGTACTGGAACGTCTCGCGCTCCTCCTCCTTCCCGATGGTACACCAGAGCTGGGGCTCGTCGGGCCCGTGCCACTCGCCCTGGACGTTGACGGCGAACACGATCCACTCCTCCCCGTCGTACTCGATGACGCCGCCCTTCCTGACGCCGGGGTTCCCGTGGATGATCAGCTTCTTCATGGGATAAGGTTCGCGAAGGCTCTACTTAGTGACTTCGAAGCTCGCAGGCGACGGACCGGGCGGGACGCGAGACGGGGGTTCAGTCGTCGACGGCGCGAAGCGAGAACGAGAACGTCGTCCCCGCTCCGGGTTCGGAGTCGACCCAGATGTCGCCGCCGTGGCGCTCGACGATGCGTTCGCACAGCGCCAGCCCGATGCCCGTCCCGTCGTACTCGCCGTGGGTGTGGAGGCGCTGGAACACCTGGAAGATCCGGTGCTGGTGGTCGGGGTCGACGCCGATGCCCTCGTCGCGGACCGACATGACCCACTGGGAGCCGTCGCGCTCGGCCGAGACGTGTACCCGCGGCGGGTCGTCCCCGCTGTACGTTATCGCGTTCTCGAGCAGGTTCTGGAACACCTGCCGTAGCTGGGCGGCGTCGCCCTCGACGCGGGGGAGGTCGTCGACCGTTATCTCGGCCTCGCTCTCCTCGACCTGGAACTGGAGGTCCGATAGCACGTCGTCGAGGGCCGCGCCGAGGTCGACGGGCTCCAGCGGGTCGCCCTGGGTCTCGATCCGGGAGTACTCCAGCAACCCCTCGATCATGTCGCGCATCCGGTCGGCGCCGTCGACCGCGAACTCGAGGAACTCCTCGCCGTCCTCGTCGAGCGCGTCCTCGTACCGATTCTCGAGTAGCTGGAGGTAGCTCGACACCATCCGGAGCGGTTCCTGCAGGTCGTGGGACGCGGCGTAGGCGAACTGTTCGAGGCGCTCGTTGGACTCCTCGAGCCGCTCGATCAGCTCCTCGAGCCGTCGTTCGCGCCGTTTGCGCTCGGTGACGTCCTGGGCGGCCCCGCGGAGCAGCACGGTCTCGCCGTCGTCGGTCTCCGGGACCCCCTGCACCCTGAACCACCGCACCTCGTCGCCGGGGGTCCGGAACCGGACCTCGACGTCGAAGGGGTCTCCGGTGTCGATGGCCGTCTCTATCGCGCTCTCGACGACCGGACGGTCCTCCTCGTGGTAGACGTCCAGCGCTTCGTTCACCGACGGTTCCTCGTCGGCGTCCACCTCCAGGAGTTCGAAGAGGTGGTCGGTCCAGAACACGTCCATCGTCTCCGGATCGATCTCCCAGCCGCCCACGTCGGCGACGCGCTCCGTCTTCTCGAACAGGTCGAGCGTGCGTTCGAGTTCCCGCTCGCGCTCGACCTGTTCCGTGACGTCCCGGGTCAGCGCGACGTGGGAGTTCGTCCCGTCCGGCTGGCGCAGCGGCGCGGCGTGGGTCTCCATGTGCCGGCGCGTCCCCTCCAGACCGACGACGTCGAACTCCAGGGTACCGCTCTCGCCCCGGCAGA
>CAZMGU010000118.1:0-6515 GCA_964565905.1 uncultured Halobacteriales archaeon | reverse complement strand
GATCGGGGCCGCCCACGTCTTCCATGTGGAAGAAAACGTCGTCGTCCGCGTCCTCTGTGTCGATGAAACCGTAGCCGCCAGTGTCGTTGAAGAAATCAACCTTGCCTTTCGCCATTGCGACTACGGAGAGGAGCGGGACAGGGATAACCCTTCCGGGGGACGCACTACCACGGAGTAGGGGCCGCCTACGGCCCGAAATCGGCCGTGGGATCCGTCGCCCTCCGTGGGTTTCGCCGGTGATCGGATGCGTACCAGCTACTCGCGAGGTGGGCGCGTCGCTTATTGCCCGCCGGCCGCTTGTCCCGAACGATGACCGACGACGAGGGGTGGGTCGGCGCACACTACTGTGGGGACCGCTGGCTGGCGGTGCGGTTCGACGCCGACGGCTACGCCGACGCCGCCGTCTTCGACGGCGTGGGCGACTGCTGGCTCCGATACGAGGACGTCGCGGAGCGCATCCTCGTCGACGTCCCCGTCGGCCTCTCGGCCGATGGCGAGCGCGAGTGCGACCGACTGGCCCGCGCGGTGCTCGGCCCGCAGGCGTCGGCCGTCCTCACGCCGCCGGTGCCCGACGCGGTGCGCAAGCGCCGCCACGCCGTCGCAAGCCGCGTCCACGAGCGCCAGACCGGCGACCATCTCTCCGAGCGGGCCTTCGCCACGACGGACGCCGTCGCCGTCCTCTGGGACCTGTTCGGGGAGTTCCCGCGGGCCCGCGACGTGGTCGCAGAGTCGAACCCCGAACTGTGCTACCGGGCGTTCGCCGGCGACCCGCTCGAACGCGACCGGGCGACGGCCGGCGGGTACGCGGAACGACTGCGCACGCTGGCATCGCTCGACCGGGACGCGCCGCCGGCGGTCCAGGCCGCGGCGGAGGCCGTCGCCGGCCACGACGTCGACGTGACGGACGTCCTCGACGCGATGGCGCTCGCCTACGCCGCCTGGCCGGGGAGCGGGGACCTGTACTCGCTCCCGCCGGATCCGCCGGTGGACGCCGAGGGTCGCCCGATGCGCCTCGTCTACCGCGCCGACGGCCCACTGGACGCGCCCTAGGCCCGTCGCGCCGCCGCAGACGGCCCGTCAGTCGTCGTCTTCCGCCGACTCCTCCCCCAGGTCGACGTCGAGGTTCACGCGCACCGCGTCGCGCTCCTCTTCTCCGTCTTCGTTCCCATGGCCCCTGCCACGACCCTTCTCGTGACCTTTCCCGCGTCCTTTCGCGTGGCCTTTCCCGCGCCCCTTCTCGTGGCCCCTCCCCGGCCAGTCGTCGTCCCACTCGTCGTCGCCGAAGGCGCCGCGTTCGTCGTCGTCGTCGTCCTCGTCATCGTCTCGGTCCTCGTCATCGTCACGGTCGCCGTCCTCATCTCGGTCTTCTTCGTCCTCGTCACGGTCGTCGCTATCGTCGTCGTCGCTGTCGCCGTCTCGGTCCTCGTCATCACCACCGTCGTCCTCCCCGTCGCTTTCGTCGGACTCCGTCTCCTCGTCGTCCGTCGAACCGTCGTCGTCGGTCGGCGTCTCGTCGCCGTCCGACTCCCCGTCGCCGCTCCCGGAACCACCGCCGTCGCCGGTTCCGACCCCAATTTCTCCAGCCTCGGGGCCGGCGACGGCGACGGGTTCGTCGAGCGCCAGCGGGATCCGGTCGGGGTTCGCGCGGTCGCCCGTTAGGAACTCCCAGTCCGTTATCCGGCCGGTGTAGTGGTCGCCGTAGAGCGCCGCCGCCTCGTTGAAGGCGGGGCGGATCCGGACGGCTGCTGCCTCGCCCAGATAGCCGAGGACGCCGCCGTCGGTGGCACCGCCGGCCCACGTCCAGTCGACTCGCCCGCCCGCGTCGTCGGGCCACGAGTCGTGGTTGCCGGCCGCGCGCTCGCCGGTCTCGGCGTCCCAGTACGCGTCGTCCTTCACCAGCCACCGGGCGTCGTCGGGGCTGACGGACAGGTCCCAGGTGACCGCGCCGCCGTCACCCCCCGTCGTGGCGTCGCCGTGGACGACGACGAGGCTCAGGCCGTTCGGCCCGTCGTAGAGGAAGGTGATCGTGGTCGCGTCGCGCTGGAGGTCGCGCGTGCCGGTCGACTCGTAGAACGCGCCGCCGTCACCACCGGTATCGCCCGTCCCGGTGTACTCGTCGGGCAGGCGGAAGCCGTAGAACTGCTCGACGGGGACGTCGCCGGACAGCGGTTCGACCGCGTGGGTCTCGCCGCCCTGTGCGACCCGGTACGAACCGTCGTCGAGTACGCCGGAGACGGTGCCCGCCGCACCGCCGGCGGCGAGCAACGTTCCGAGTGCCTGGACCGTCGACCGGCGCGTAAGCCGTCGTTCACCGTCTGTCTGCGAGTCGTTCGACATCGATACGGGGGGAAAGCGCTCTCTTCGGTTTTGTTATGGAGCGCACCGGCTCGCGGTAAGCGACGGTTTCGACGCACCGGTGGCGTTCCGGGTTCCGCCCGCGGCAGCGTCGGTGGCCGGGGGCTGGCAGTTCGGGACGCCGGCCGTCTCCGGACGACGGCGACAGAAGCGGGGGTCAGGCGAGGGACCGCAACTGGATGACGCCGTCGTCCGTGACGACGACCTCGTAGTCGAGGTATTCGAACGACAGCGCCTTCGCGGAGTCGCCGTCGGCGTCGCGAAAGCCGTTCAGGATGTCGGGGTCGATGCTGTCCCGCAGCGGCGGGAGCGACTCGGGGTCGGTCCCCAGTTCGTCGGCGATGGTCGTGAGGACTATCGTCCCGAACTCGTCGTCGCTCGACGCCGTCGCGTCGATGACCACGTCGGTACCACAGTCGTTGCTCGTGTTGTCCATGGGCGTGCTCATGTGTCGATCGTGTTCGCGTTGACGCCGGCACGCGAGACGCCGTCCGGTGGTAGCGTCGCCACTCACGCTGGGCAACGCTTATTTGCCCGGGAGGAGAAGGACAGCATGTCCTACCAAGTGCCCTTCTCCGCGCGCTCGTCCTTCTAGCAACGGGTATCACCCCCGACTAGGTTATTAGTCTTATTCTGTAAACATGAAAGGAATCCTGACTGTAAACGGATAGATGCGGCCACGTCCGCCGATTTCGCCGTCTCGTATAACGTCTCTCAAATGTGTAATACGGGCTTCACGTCTCCGGTCCCCGGAGGCCCGGCCGAGACGCCCGATCTGCCCGTAGCTGCGCTCAGACGGGGCTGAAGCCGCGCTCGTCGCTCGTCGCTCGCTCGCCGGAGTGCGGGGAACGGCCGCCGAAATAGCTCGCGCGCGCTCAGGAGAGGTGGGGGACTATCTCCTGCTGGAGGTAGGTCAGGTAGGCCTTCGCGTCGAACCCCCTGGGCTGGTACAGTTCGACGTAGCCGCTCCGGGAGGCGGTCATCTTCACCTCGTCGTTCCCGTAGGTGTACTCCACGCCGAGCTGGTTGAGGCTGGCACCGTCGAGCAGGTCCGCCAGGTCGTGGCTCTCCCGGAGGTCCGTCCCGTGGAGGACGCCGCTGACGCCGTCTTCCTCGGTCGCCTCGAAGCCCGCCTTCCACGGCGCGGCGTCCCGGTGGCGCTCGAAGAACCCGTCCAGGTCGACCGTGCCGCGCTCGATGTCCGTGTTCGTGTCCTGCCCGACGAGGTCGAACGCGAACGTCCCCCGGCCGCTGCCGACGACGACGAACTCGCCGGGCACCCCGGCGACGTTCGTGTGCCGGGTCGTCGTCCGCGGTTCGGCGACGACGCTGACCTCGCCGCCGGTGATGCGGGCCGTCTCGCGTTCCTGCCGGTACTCGCGGGCGGCGTGGCCCGCGAACGCCGTCTCGCCGGACGGGAGCGAGAACACCCGCTGGACGTCGAGCGCGCGCTGGAGTTCCTGGTCGCCCTCCCGGACCGTGTCCGTGAACGAGTCCACCACCCTGAACTCACCGTCGACCACACCGATGACGCCTGCTTGCATGTGGCCTCCCTATCAGGAGCCCCGGTTTGAGCGTTTCGCGTCGCGGCGACGCACCCGGGCGTCCGTCCCGGAACGCGACGCCGTCTCCGGGAACGCGACCGCCTTTCCCCTACACGTCCCCCGCGACGCGAACCTCGTCCTCGGTGACGGTGTCGACCGCACCGAAGGGAACGCGGACGTCGTCCTCGTCGGCGTCCCCGTAGCCCAGCCCCTGCACCCACGCCTCGCCGACGTCCGGGTCGGGTTCGACGAACGCCACGTCCGCGCTCGCGTCGACTTCCGTGACGATTCCGAGCTGCTCGCCGTCGGCGTCGACGAGGAACTTCCCCTCGTCGTCGGCCGTGAGGACTGCCATCGTACGCCCGACTAGTCGCTCCAGCGACAAAAGGCCTCGTCGGGCGCGGTCGGCGGGCCAATTCGGGTTCAGGCCACCTCCCTGTCCTCCCTGTACGTCGCCGACCCGCCGTCCCAGCGAACGACGGTTTCGACGGTGACGACGCCGTCGTTCCGCTGTATCTTCGCGCCCGCGACGAACCCGAGTTTCACGCGCCTGGTCTCGGTCGTCGACTCCTCCGAGGCCAGCGCCCCGACCGACTCCTTCCCGTTCCAGACCGCCTCGTCGCCCGCGTACAGCGTCGTCGCCACCGTCACGTTCGTCCGCTCGTTCGCACCGTTGTTCGTGAGACCGACCGTCACGTCGCGACAGGTCCGCCCGCACTCCTCGATATCCTCGACGTCGAGGTCGAACGGCCGCTGGCTCTCCCCCGACGCGCGTTCGCCGTCGTTCGCACCGGTATCGTCGCCCGCGGACGCCCCGTCGCTCGCGGCCTGCTCCGTCGCACCAGTGCCGTCGCTCCCCGCGACCGGAGTCCCGCCCGATACGTCGCTGCCCGCGTCCGCCACCGGCCCGACGCCGAGGACGACCGCCCCCACGACGCCGAGCGCGACGAGGCAGACGAGCGACCCCGCTATCAGACTCGTGTTCGCTCTCCGCGATTCCCCCCGGTCCGGAACTGAATCCGACATGACGGGGGCGTTCTCGTCGGTACCGATTGTTTATAGAGGTGGTAAGGTCGGGACGGGCGAACTCGCAGTCGCTCGTCGGCCGTCGACGGCGGTGACTGACAGAGACCAGGTGTGGCGAGGCGGTGGGCCGAGTCGCAGTCCATACACCCAACACCCCTGGCCCCGTAGCACCGGTCAACGGGAGACGCATGGACAGCCACAACCACGATGACGAGGGGTCCACTCCGGCGGATCACTCGTCACCCGACCACGGCGGTGCGGAGGGTCACGAGCACCACGAAGCCAGTGACGAGGAGCGCGTCGAGCAATCGATGCTCGAGGAGGAGGCCGAGGACGCCGACCGCGCCGGTCGCACGGTCGAAGCCCGCGACGAGTCAGGCGGGCACGACCATCACGATAACGGTGACGACGACGGTCACGGCGGAATGCACGAGGGCCACGAGCGGATGTTCCGGCGGCGGTTTTTCGTCTCGACGGTGCTCTCCGTCCCGGTCGTCTACTTCAGCGACTTCGTCCAGCGCACCGTCGGCTACACCGCGCCGACCTTCCCCGCCGTCGACTGGGTCATTCCAGCGTTCGCGGTAATCGTCTTTCTCTACGGTGGCGTCCCGTTCCTCCGGATGGCCGTGCCCGAGCTCCGCGACCGCTCGCCGGGGATGATGACGCTCATCTCGATGGCCATCTCGGTCGCGTTCGTCTACAGCCTCGCGACCGTCGCCGTCGACTTCGGCGAACCGTTCTTCTGGGAACTGGTGACGCTGATCGACGTCATGCTGCTGGGTCACTGGATCGAGATGCGGTCGGTCCGGCGCGCCTCGAGCGCGCTCGACGAACTGGCGAAGCTGATGCCCGACACCGCCGAGCGGATCACGGAGTCAGGAGACACGGAAGAAGTGCCGGTGAGCGAACTCGCTGCGGGCGACCTGGTCCTCGTCCGTCCCGGCGCGAGTGTGCCCGCCGACGGCGTCGTCGAGGAGGGCGACTCCGACGTCAACGAGGCGATGATCACCGGGGAGTCGAAGCCGGTGTCGAAGGAACCGGGCGACGAGGTCATCGGCGGGACGGTCAACGGCGACGGGAGCCTCCGCGTCCGCGTCGACGCTATCGGCGAGGACACCACCCTGGCGGGAATCATGCGCCTCGTCGAGGAAGCCCAGAGCAGCAAGTCGAAGACGCAGGTGCTCGCCGACCGGGCCGCAGGGTGGCTATTCTACGCGGCGCTCGGCGCCGCCGCCGTCACGGCTGTCGCGTGGACAGTCGCGACCACGTTCGACGCCAACGTCGTCGCCCGGACGGTTACCGTCCTGGTCATCGCCTGTCCACACGCCCTCGGCCTCGCGATCCCGCTCGTGGTCGCGATCAACACGTCGATGGCCGCACGGAACGGGATGCTCATCCGTGACCGCATCGCTATGGAGGACGCCCGCAACCTCGACTCGATCGTCTTCGACAAGACCGGGACGCTCACCGAGGGCGAACACGGCGTCGTGGGGATGGAGAGCGTCGAGGGCGTCGACGAGGACGACGCGCTCGCGCTGGCGGCCGCCGTCGAGGCCGACTCGGAGCACATGATCGCCCGGGCCGTCAGGG
>CAZMGU010000117.1:0-6602 GCA_964565905.1 uncultured Halobacteriales archaeon | reverse complement strand
CGGCCGTCACCAACGACGACGGCACGTTCAAGGACTTCGACGAGCTGCAGGAGCTGTACGCCGAGGAAGGCATCGACGGCGACGAGACGACCGTCGCCTACTGCCGCATCGGCGAGCGCTCCTCGGTCGCCTGGTTCGCCCTGCACGAGCTGCTGGGCTACGACGACGCCGTCAACTACGACGGCTCCTGGACGGAGTGGGGCAACCTCGTTGGCGCCCCCATCGAAAAGGGCGAGTAGGGACTCTTTCGGTCAGCGACTTTCTTTCGAGCGCAACGCTACCGGGTGTGACTAGCCAGTCCCTCTCGACTGATTTCGGCGGGTTCGAATCATTCGCGCGTGCGAATCGTTCTATCGATAGAGTCCCCTCGAATCGGCGAGCAAGTGAGTGTGCGATTCACTCAGGATGTTCTCTGGGTTTTCGCTGAAAAAGCCATACTGGCGAGAACCAGAAAGCCCTCGGCCCGCTCTGCACTAGTCACCGGATGCACCGACAAAAGAAAGCCCTCGGCCCGGTGAACTCGCGCGGACCACACTGCGCGCTTCGCTTCGCTCAGTGCTTGTGGGTCCGTGCTTCGTTCACCGGACCTCGCCCTTTCATTCCACCAGGAGCCGCATAGCTCGCGCAGCCTCGCTCTGCTCGGCCCACGCTCGCGAATGGACCACCACCCCTCCCCGGTCGCGCCGGCCGTCGGCGCGACCGCTTCCTGACCGCTCCGCAACCGCCCCGCGGTCGGCCGGGAGCGAGTGCCGAGGCCCGGACGGGCCGAGGCCCTCGCGACCCGGGGAAGGGCAGGGTTGCCTGCGGTGTGGCCTGGAGGATTGAAAGGGCGAGGCGGGGTCGCGTGGGCTGAGCGGGCCCTATCCGAACGCAGTGAGGATATCCCGCTCAGCGCGCGTCGAGCGCGCCGAGGGCTTTCGAGATGTTCGAATCTGTCATTGGAACGAATATCTCGACCTTACCAATCGCTCAATCTCTGATCCGTCTCGAACGCTCCACAGATCAGATAGATCGCCCGGGGAACGCCTCAAGATACGGCGGACGAGTCGCCTCACTTCCCGACTACGTCCGCGTCCGCCGGTCCCTGGCCGTCGAACTCGGCGACGAACTCGTCCAGTCGGTCCGGGTCGTCGGCACCGGGCAAGCGCTCCTCCGCCGTCACGCAGGCCGCGTCGACGCCCAGTTTTTCACACACCAGGTCGGCCGTCGCCTCGGCCATCTGGCGGTAGGTCGTCAGCTTTCCGCCGACGACGCTGGCGGCGTTCTCCACCCCGTCCACCGCGTGGTCGAGCAGGAAGAACCCGCGCGAGATGGCCCGCCCCTCGTTGTCGGCCTCGTCCGGTGCGTACAGCGGTCGGACGCCCCACCACTCGCGGACGACCGGTCGCTCGGCCACGGCGGGGAGCATCTCCGCGCACTGCTCCACCGTCCGCTCGACCTCCCAGTCAGCGCGCTCGTACTCGTCCGGGTCCGAGACGGGGACGCTGGTCGTGCCGAGGACGGCCTCCCGCGCGTGCGGAACGGCGATGTCGCCGTCGTCGGGCGTTCGACAGCGGTTCACCACCGGCCCGAGGTCCGGACACTCCACGGCGACCATCACGCCGCGGGTGGGTTCCATCGCCACGTCGAGGCCGGCCATCGCGGCCACCTCGCCGGCCCACGCGCCCGCGGCGTTGACGACGAACCGCGGTTCGACCACGTCGTCGACCGCACCGCCGACGCGGGCGGTCGTCACGCGCCCGTCCTCGACGCCGAGTCCCCCGAGCGGGGCGTGCGGGTGAACCCTCGCGCCGTGGTCGCGGGCGTCGGCGGCGTTGGCGGCCACCAGCCGCGACGGGTAGACGACGGCGTCGGGGACTTCCAGCGCCCGCTCGACGTCCGCGGCGAGGTCCGGCACCCGCTCGCGCGCAGCGTCGCCGTCGACCACGTCCACGGGGATGCCCACCGACTCGCAGGCCGCGCGCTTCTCCTCGAAGTAGTCGGGGTCGTCGCCGGCGACCTGGACGAACAGGCCGCCCGTCTCCCGGACGCACTCCCCCGCGATGGAACGCAGGACCCGGTTCTCCTCGATACATTCCCCGGCACCGCGTGGGTCAGAGTCCGCGTAGCGAGCGCCGCTGTGCAGGAGGCCGTGCGAGCGGCCGGAGGTCCCCGCGGCGAGGCCGTCGCGCTCGACGAGGGTCACGTCGACGCCCCGCAGCGCCAGGTCGCGCGCAACCCCCGCGCCCGTCGCCCCGCCGCCGACGACGAGGGCGTCCGTCTCGACAGTCATACCCGGAGAATGAGACCGCGACGTGATGTGTCTGGCGGCGACCGGCCGCGACCTCGCGTCGGACCGGACCGGCCGGCTAGTGCCCGACGATGGGCTGGGGTTCGTACGGCTCCTCCAGGTACGCCACGTCCGAGGCCGAGAGGTCTATCTCCAGGGCCTCGACGGCGTCTTCGAGGTGTTCCAGGCTCGTCGTCCCGACGATGGGCGCGTCGACGTATTCGTTCTGGAACTGCCAGGCGAGCGCGACCTGGGCCATCGTCACCCCCTCCTCCGCCGCCACTTCCTGCAGGCGCTCGTTTATCTCGCGGCCGCCGCCCCGCTCGTAGTCGGCGGTCGGGTTGTGGTGGTTGTCCGGGTCGCCGCGCTCTGTCTCGGCCAGTTCCTCGAAGGGGCGAGTCAGGAACCCCTGGCCCAGCGGGCCCCACGGGATGACCCCGACGTCGTTCCGGTCGCACAGCGGCAGCATGTCGCGCTCCTCCTCGCGGTAGGCCAGGTGGTAGTGGTTCTGCATCGTCTCGAAGCTCACCAGCCCCTCCCGCTCGCTGGTCCGCAGGCGCTCCGCTAGCTGGTGGGCCCACATCGACGAGGTGCCGGCGTGGCGGACCTTGCCGCGGCGGACGGCGTCGTCGAGCGCCCGGAGCGTCGTCTCCGGCGGCGTGTTCGGGTCGACGCGATGGGTCTGGTACAGGTCGACGGTGTCCAGACCGAGCCGATCCAGCGAGTCGTCCAGTTCCTGCTCGACGGTCTTCCTGGACAGGCCCGACGCGTTGGGGGTGTCCTCACCGACCGGGAAGCGGACCTTCGTCGCGACGACCTGCTCGTCCCGGTCGTACTCGGCTAGCGCGTCGCCCAGGATCTCCTCGGATCGACCGTCGGAGTAGGCGTTGGCCGTGTCGAAGAAGTTGACGCCCAGGTCGATGGCCCGGTCGATTATCTCCCGGCCCTCCGACTCGTCGAGCATCCAGTCCTCCTCGTCGCCGAAGCTCATGCAGCCCAGACAGATCTTCGAGACCTCCATCCCGGTGGAACCGAGCGTGGTGTACTCCATGGATCCTGACTGAACGGCCAGCCCGAAAAACGTGCCTCTCGCCGTCGCGCGGTTCTCCGCGCTATCGACGCCACTCGAACAGGGCGTCGCCACCGCCCCGATTCACCGGATGCCGATGGTTACAAGCATCCTTGCCGACTCGTGGCTAGCATGGACCAGACGGAGTTCGCCGACGCCGTCCGCGACGACAACGAGACCGCGCTCTCGCGACTCGGCTCCTCGAAGTCGCTGTACGCCCTCACCGACGGCGAGATGGAGGAGGACGTCGTGCTCGCGCGCGCGGCCGACCACTCGTACCACGCCGCGGAGACGTTCGACGACTGGGCCGACGGGAACGAGGCGTTCGCCACCGCCGTCGAAACCGAGCGGGACCACTACGACGTCCTCGCCGGCAAAGTCGGGGGCCATGAACCGGGCGACCCCTCGGGCGTCTACGACGCGCTGGCCGACCTCGAGGGCACCGCCGCCCGCCTCGGCGGCCTCGTCGGGTGGGCCGTCGTCCTCCGGAAGACGACCGGTCAGCTGACGGGCTACTTCACCGGCCAGGCCGACCCCCAGACCTCGCAGGTGTTCCGCGAATTCGGCGACGACCTGGAGGCGGTCGAGGACGCCGCACTCGACGCGCTGGCCGAGGTGGGCGACTGGGACGCCGCCCGCGAGGCCGCCGACCTGGTCGTCGAGACGGCCTACGACGAGTACTTCGAGACGCTGGAGGCCCTCGGCGTCAACCCGAAGCCGGTCTGCTGAGCGCCCCTCTGGGACCGGAGTCGCGGACGTTTTCACGGGACGCCCGAACTCCCGGATTCTCCCGCCGGCCTCTCGTCGATCGAATTGCGGACGTCGATCAGGACGTCGAGAATCCGCAGTAGGAGGACCGCAACGATACCGAGCAGGAGCCTGTCGCTCACGACGACGACGGCGATGATTGCGACGAGTGCTACCACGTTGAACAGGGGCCGTTTCGAGTTCACGACTGTCGCACCTCGTGACTGACAGATAAGCCTCGTGCTCCGAACGGCGCGTCTCAGTCGAGGTCCCGAAGGGTAATGTTCATGCGCCTGCCACGTCCACTTCGAGATATGGACTCCGAACGTCGCCGCGCACTGAGCGACGACGAGGCGCTGGCCGCGGCGCTCTCGACCGTGCTGGACCACGCGGAGGCCACGGACGGCACCGTCACGTGGGCAGACGTCGCCGACGACGTCCCGGCCGAGCAGTGGGGTCGGCTGCTCGAAACCGGCCTCCTCGTCGACGCGGACGACCGCTTCGTCGTCGACGACCCGTCCGCGGCGCGCGAGGCGCTCGCCGAGATCGATCCCGACCCCGCCGCCGTCGACGGAGAACCCGACGGGGCGTCCTGGTCGCTCCGGGACAAAGTGGCGGGCGCCGGCGCGCTCGCCCTGGTTGCGAGCTACCAGCTTCCCGCGGCGCGCGACGCCGTCGGGAGCACGATGCACGCCGTCCTCGGCCCGGTCGAGGCGGCGCTCCCGTTCGCCCTCACCGTCGCCCTGCTGGCCGTCGTCGTCGGTGGCGCATCCGGCGTGCTCAACCGTCGTCTCCGTGACACCGAACGCGCCGACCGGGTCAAGGCGCGGATGGAAACCGTCAGCGACCGGCTCTCGGCCGCCCGCGAACGCGGTGACGAAGCCACCGTCGAGCGACTGGAGGCCGAGCAACGCAAGCTAATGAGCGACCAGTTGCTCTTGTTCGGGGACATGCTCAAGCCGATGGCCTACACCGTCCTCCTCACCGCACCGGTGTTCCTCTGGCTCACCTGGCTCGCCGTCGCTCCCGCTGCGGCGATCACGCCGACTGTGACGGTGTTCCCATTCGTCGGCCGCGTCGTCTGGACGGCCCGCCTGCTCGGCCCCGTCCAGGTCTGGACCGTCTGGTACTTCGTCTGGTCGCTCGCCGGGGGTACCGCGGCTCGCCGCGCGGTCGGGCGCCTAACGCGCGCCTGAACACTCGAAGCCTCTCCTGGGACTCCGCGCCGCTACTCGCGACGTTGCGCTCCTACCGCGACTGTCCCTGGGGCTGCTGTGTCCCTCTCGGCGGCACCTGTGGCTGTCCCGGAGCCTGCTGGTGCTCGTTCCCTGGCTGATTGCGTGGCGGCTGGCCCTGGGCCACCGACAGGCCGGGGACGTTCGGCTCCACGCCGTCGGGGAGGACGTACCAGAGGCGGTCGTGTGGGATGTATCCGGTCTGTTCGGGTTCGCTGTCGTAACGCTCCTTCTCCCGGGTCAGGTTCTGCCCGTACAGCGCGACGCCGTACTCCGTCAGTTCGAACCCTTCGCACGAGAACGTCGTCCCGTCGGTGCAGATGACTTGCATCCGTCGTGTCGTTGGAGGAGAACGTCAATAAGGGCTGGTCCGGGAACCGCCGACGGCCGGCCGTCTCCCCCTATCCGCCGGCACCGACTTCACGAGAATCAGCCGATTCAGCAGCCGAGAGTCGTTGATCGGGAACACGCGACGTAATAGCGGAAAAAGACGACCGAACGCGAGCAACCAAGGAAGATTTCTGTAATATCATCTCTCACGCACCGTTCCCGGACCGACTGGCTAGCGGATTTGGTATAGCACTATACGATTTATACACTATCTATCGATCGGAAATGGGGCTGCACAGGAAGAGTCTCTCTCGCGGCCGGAATCCGCCGTTCGGCCGCACGAAATCGGCCGGTCCACTCCGCGAGCGGAACGAATTTCTCAAGTTCGTCCAGCCCTACCCCCTAGCAATGAGTGACTCCGGCGGCCCCCTCTCGGTCGACCGTCCCGACGTCGACCGGCCGTTCCGCGTCGACGCGCCGTTCGACCCGGCGGGCGACCAGCCAGAAGCCATCGAGCAACTGGCCCGCGGCTACCAGCAGGGGATGGACAGGCAGACGCTGCTCGGCGTGACCGGGTCGGGGAAGACGAACACAGTCTCGTGGGTGATAGAGGAGATACAGAAGCCGACGCTGATCATTGCCCACAACAAGACGCTCGCGGCACAGCTGTACGAGGAGTTCCGGAGCCTCTTCCCGGACAACGCCGTCGAGTACTTCGTCTCCTACTACGACTACTACCAGCCCGAGGCCTACGTCGAGCAGACGGACACCTACATCGACAAGGACGCCTCGATCAACGACGAGATCGACCGACTGCGCCACAGCGCGACCCGCTCGCTGCTCACCCGCGACGACGTCATCGTCATCGCCAGCGTCTCGGCCATCTACGGGCTGGGTGACCCGCGCAACTACGTCGACATGAGCCTCCGCCTCGAGGAGGGCCAGGAGATAG
>CAZMGU010000116.1:0-6622 GCA_964565905.1 uncultured Halobacteriales archaeon | reverse complement strand
GCATCCCCTGCTCGACGAGGCCGCGCTCGTGGGCCTGCGCGAACCCCCACCAGGCGGCCTCCATGTACGTCGGGTCGATCGTCTTGTACGGGTCGTCCCAGTCCATCCAGACGCCGAAGTCGACGAAGTCGGACTGCAGGCTCTCCAGGCTCCCCTCCGCGAACTCGCGGCAGGCGTCGACGAAGTTCTCGACGCCGTACTCCTCGATGTCCTTCTTGTTCTCGAAGCCCTTCTCCTCCTCCACCTTCGTCTCGATGGGGAGGCCGTGCATGTCGTAGCCCGGTCGGTCGGTGACGTCGAACCCCTGCATTCGCTTGTACCGGACGTAGACGTCCTTCAAGCTCTTGTTCCAGGCGTGGCCCATGTGGGCCGACCCCGACGTGTACGGCGGGCCGTCGACGAAGAAGAAGTCCTCCCCGTCCTCGCGGTGTTCGACCGTCTTCTCGTAGGCGTCGACCTCGTCCCAGTAGTCGAACACCCGCTCCTCGACGGCCCCGGGGTCGTACTGGTCGTCGACCTCTCCGAACCGCTCCGGGGAACTCATCGGTCTGCCCCCGTGTGCGTGGCGAAACGTTCCATAGGAGAACCGATCCACGCCGGGATTAAAGGGGAATCGGTTGCGTGGGAGGGCGTGGTAGAAAGTCGTGACGGCGAGACGGGCGGGCAGAGCTGGTGGCGCGCGCTGTCGAGCGTGCCGAACGATAGTGAGGCCGCGAGACGTCCCCGTGCGAGGGATGAGCGAACGAGCGGGGCGAGTGAGCGAATCGGTTGGGGAGGGAGTGGCACGTTTCGGGAGGAACGAAAGGGGCGGCCCGTTCCACGAACCCGGGCGAAGTAAGGACCACAGGCGAACGAAGTGAGCCGAGGACCGCAACGAGCCCCGGGAGTGGAACGGGCCGGGGCTTTCGTGGTGATAGTAACCAGACTCGCGGCAGCAATCGCCACATCGACACAAATGCTCAATCCGAAAATACGTCACTCCAGTGGCGCTCGTAGAACAGCGCCAGGACGAGCCACGCGTACAGCGACGCGCCCAGGAGGACGAGAACGCGACCGCCGGTTGCCAGGGACGAAACGCCCGCGGCGAGGCCGCCCGCTTCCAGGGCCAGACCGCCGGCCACGGCCGCGATGGAAGCCAGTGCGGTCCGGTCGCTGACGCCCGGAAGCGACCCGACCCCGGGCGGGTAGAACTGGTAGGAGACGCCGACGATGGTGAGGCCCAGGAACCCCGCCAGATTGAGTCGGTAGTGGGCCTCGACCAGCGACGCATCGATGCCGTCGAACGCGAACATCACTCCGAGACCCACGCCCGCGAGGCCGGCCACGGCCCCCGCGAGTACGCCGTGGAACCCGACGCGCTCCCTGTCGGAGCGGCGGAACAGGACGAGGAACGCCACCGCGAACCCGCTGACTGCGACGGCTTCCAGGGCTGCACCGACCCGGAACCACACCCCGCCGTACAGCGTCGCGGCGAGGACGACAGGTGCGACCGCACCGGCGGGGAGGGCCACGGCGACGAGCGCGCGCGGCGGCGACGCGACGAGGAATCGGGGGAGGAGTCGGAACCCGACGGCGAGCACCATCAGGGTCGCCGTCCCGGCCGCGAGCAGGTGGGTGACCCGCGGGGAGAATCCGTCGACGAGGGGGGGCAGCGGCGTCCACAGCGCGAGCGTCCCGTAGGTTCCGACGGCCAGGTAGGCCAGCGCCACCGGGACGAAGCGGTTCGCCCACCGGTCGACCGGGCGGCGATGCTCGTTCGCGCCGCCGGTCGCCGTCTCCGACCCCGTCGGGTTGTCGCGAATCGTCCACCCCAGCGCGGCGAGGAAGACGGCGACGCCCGCCGTCCAGAGCGTCGCTCCGGCGGTGCCGACGAGCGAGGGGGTGTCGGGGACGGCGGCCAACGCGAGACAGACCGTCCCGAGAGCCGTCAGCGGCAGGTGGACGGCCGGCGCTCGCGGAACCGCCAGCTGGCGGTCGAAGTACGACGGGACCAGCGAGTACGCCTTGCCGAACAGGACGTGGAAGACGAAGCCGTAGAGGCCGAGCGCGACGCCCGCTCTGCGGGGCAACCCCGCCAGCGCGGCCAGTTGCCAGGCGACGAACGCCAGCGCGCCGACGGCGACGAACAGGCGCGCCCACCGTGACGTCGTCGCCGCGGTCATCGTGTTCCTGGAGCGACGCGCGGAACCCCCTTATTTCACGTGGACGCGGGTGACGTGCCCGCCGCAGCCACACTGCTGGACGTAGTCGTAGTCGACGTCGTCGAACTCCTCGTCGAGGTGGTCGTAGAGGTACGTCTCGGGGTGGCCGTGGTCCGCGTGGGTGACGAGGTTGACGTGGTTGCCCGGCGTGGTGTGCTCCACGGCGTCGACGGCGTGGGCGAGCAGGAATTCGCGGTCGTCGGCGTGGTGGGGTTTCTCCAGGTTCGCGGACCAGGAGTTGTCGTGGACGCGGTCGGTCACCGGTTCGACGTCGTCGTGGGAGACGGCGGTCATGGGAGACGATTGGGGACCGACGGGGAAGAGGGGTGGCCCGAACGTGTTCGCCCGGGCGTGTGTCCGGTCACTCGGACAGCGATTCGAGCCAGTCGAACTGGTTTGTCAACTCCACGCGACGCTGGCGCTTGATCACGGTGGCGTCGAGCAACGGGCCGATCAGGCGGGCCTGCAGCGCGAACTCGGTGGTCGCCCGGACCTCGGTACCCCCGTCCGGCGTCTCCGAGAGGTAGTAGCGCGTGACCATCTCCTCGAAGATGCCGTCGCGCTGTTCGTAGGCCAGCACCGCCTCCGGGTCGTCGGCGACGTCGAGGACCAGTTCGATGGTCGCGAGGCCGACGCTGTTGGCGATGGTGACGACGTCGCCGTCGACGGTCACCTCGTCGAACTTCGCGGCGCGCATGAACTCGCCGACGTCGGCCATCGCCGCCCGGACCGTCTCCGGGTCGGCGTCCAGTTCCCGCGTGACGGTGACGCTCTGCATAGATGGGCGTTCCCCACCCGCACAGTCGAAGGTTCGGGAACCGGCGGGTTTGGGCCGGCCACCCGAACGTGTTCGGCAACACTGACGGGGTTCCGGGGCGAAGATGTTCGCATATGCCGGAAGCGAAACTCAGGCTGACGATACCCGAGGGGATATGGATCGGCGACGTCTCGCGGCGCTACCCGGAGACGCGCATCCGCGTGCTCGCGGCCATCCCCGACGAACTCACCGGCGTCGGACTGGCGGAGGTGAACGGACCGGCCGTCGCGGAGGTGGTGGCGGCGATGGCCGAGGAGGAGGAACTGACCGACCTGGAGACGCTGCAACACCGGGACGGCGAGGCGCTCGTCCAGTTCGAGACGACGAACCCGCTCCTGCTGTTCCCGGCGCGGGGCTCCGGCATCCCGCTCCAGATGCCGTTCGACATCCGGGACGGCGAGGCGAACTGGGAGGTGACGGCCCCGAACGAGCGGCTCTCGGCGCTGGGCGAACAGCTCGAGGAGTTCGGCATCCAGTTCACGGTCGACTACGTCCACCAGCACACGGCGAGCGAGCAGTTGCTGACCGACCGGCAGCGGGAAATCGTCGAGACGGCCGTCGAGGAGGGGTACTACGACACGCCGCGGGGGTGTTCGCTGACGGACCTGGCCGGGACGGTCGGGATAGCCAAGTCCTCCTGTAGCGACACCCTCCACCGGGCCGAGGAGGCCATCGTCAAGGAGTTCGTCGACCGACAGGTCACGGGCGAGTCACCGCCGGCGTGACGGCGGCGCCGGGGCCGAGCAGCGACTCGAACAGTTTTCCCGTCGCCGCCGCCAGGTGTTCCGCGAGCGTCGAGCGGGAGATGTCCAGCGCGTCGGCCACCTCGCCCGCGTTGGCCCCCTTCGGGTACTCGAAGTAGCCCATCTCGTAGGCCGTCCGCAGCACCTCGCGCTGGCGCGCGGTCAGGCGGTCGTCGGGAACGGCGGCCTCCTCGTCGTCGGCACCGGCGTCCAGGTTCTCCAGTCGGCGGACGCTGACCCCGTCGAATGGCTCGCGGAGTCGCTCGACCACCTCCCGGACGGTCTCGAGGTCCGCGACGGTGGCCGTCACGACGAGCGTTCCAGCCTCCGCGCGGACGTTCGACGCCGGGCCGGCGATCCGTTCGATCGTCTCGCAGACGCAGTCGTTCGCCAGGTCGCGGTCGAAGCGGTAGACGGTCTCGTTCTCGTCGGTGGCGACCGGTTCGAGGTCGTCTTCGACCGCCCCATCGCCGTCGAGCGACGCCCCGGCCGGGAGCCGAAACTCCTCCGTGATCGGGCCGTCGCCGGCGATGGAGGCGCGTGCCACGCCGTCGACCGGCGTCCCCGCGCGTTCGGAGGCCTGTGCGACCGGGCACGACCCCGGCGACTCGACGGCGAACTCGACTGCGAGGGCCATACGCGAGGCTACGTCGCCGGCGACCGAGAGCGCTGACCCGAACGTGTTCGGCTACTCGAACAGGTCCGTGGAGAGGTACCGCTCGCCGGTGTCCGGCAGGATCACGACGACGGTGTCGTCCGGTGCCTCGGTCGCGACCCGTTCCGCGGCGGCGAGCGCCGCGCCCGACGAGACGCCGGCGAGCAGGCCCTCCTCTCGGGCGAGGCGGCGGGCAGCCGCGACGGCGTCGGCGTGCTCGACCGTGCGGACCTCGTCTACGAGTTCGGTCCGGAGTATCTCGGGCACGAACCCCGCGCCGATGCCCTGGATAGAGTGGCTTCCCGCCTCCTCGCCCGACAGCACCGCGGAGTCCGCTGGTTCGACGGCTATCGACCGGACCGGCGCGTCCAGTTCCTCCTGCAGGTACTCCGAGACGCCCGTGATCGTCCCGCCGGTGCCGACGCCGGCGACGACGGCGTCGACCGCTCCCTCCGTCGCCTCCCATATCTCGGGCCCGGTCGTCTCCCGGTGGATCCGCGGGTTCGCGAGGTTGGTGAACTGCTGGGGGACGAAACTCGGCTTCCGCTCGGCGGCGATGGCTTCGGCTTCCTCGATGGCCCCGTTCATCCCGCCATCGGCCGGCGTGAGGACGAGTTCCGCCCCGAGAGCACGGAGTAGCTTCCGCCGCTCCTCGCTCATCGACTCGGGCATGGTCAGGACGAGGTCGTACCCCTTCGCCGCCGCGGCGACGGCCAGGCCGACGCCGGTGTTGCCACTGGTCGGTTCCACGACGGTCGTCCCCGGTTCGAGGTGGCCCGCCGCCTCGGCCCGTTCGAGCATCGCCACGGCGATGCGGTCCTTCACCGACCCGCCGGGGTTGGCCGCCTCCACCTTGCCGTAGAGGTTCGGTGCGAAGGAGTTCAGCGTCAAGAGGGGCGTCTCGCCCACCAGGTCCGTGACGTCGCTGGCTACGTTCATCTCGGTGGACGATCGGTCCCCCGTCGCCGTCAGCGCCCGCCCCGCGGATAGGGGGTCTTTACGACGGCGCGTCCCCGGCGGGGGTCGCGTCCCGCCGTACTGGGGGTCGGTCGTCTTCCGGCAGCGGGTGCTACGGTGACCCATGGGCTGTTCATCCCTCGTCACGGCGAACCGGCAACTGATCCACGCGATGGAGACGCCACCGGACGGCGGGGCCGAGAAACGTCTCGACGAGATAGCGGCCCTGCTGTGGGCGATGGAACACGAGCACGTCACCGACCCCGGCGCGTGCTGTCGCGTCCGCGAGAAACTGCGCTCGCTGGAGCGGACGGTCGACGATCACCGGCGACCCCACGTCGAACGCGCCCGGCGCTCGGTGGCCACCTACGGCGAGCGACTCGGCCCGGTCTGACCACCCGAACGCGTTCGGGCCAACCGCTACGCGGACGCCGACCCGACCTCAAACCATGTCCGCAGACACGACGCTCGACGTGCGCGACGTCGACGACGAACCGTTCCCACACATCATGACGGCCCTGTCGGACCTCGACGACGGCGAGACGCTCGAACTGGTCAACAGTTTCGAGCCGGAACCGCTGTACGGCGTCCTCGCGGACCGCGGCTACGACTTCGAAACCGAACGGATTGCAGACGACGAGTGGCGCGTCCGGATCAGCCACGCCTGACCCGCTCGCGCGTCAGAACGGGGCGTCGTCCGGTCCGTCGTCGGCCAGCGTGCCGTCGGCCGACGCCCCGGTAGAGACGCTGGACGTCGACTCCGTCCCGGACGCCGCCGACAGTTCTCCCGTCTCCCGAAATTGCTCCTCTCGCTGTGCGAGTTTGCCGTTGATGGTGACCGCCTGGTGGTGGAGCGGCGCGACGCGGACGCGGACCAGGTCGTACTCGTGCCGGTCGGCGTCGCCGTTCAAGGCCCGGAACGCGCCCAGACAGAGCGTGTCGCTCTGCGGGCAGAACTCGGTGGTGGGCGTGAACTCCGCCCGGAGGACGGCGGGGTCGTCGGCCTGGCGTGCGTAGCGGAACCCGGCGTCGGGGTGGCGGGCGTCGAGGTTCAACTGTGCCAGGTTGTAGCCGAACGTCATATCGTAGACGCCGCGTTCCTCGAAGCGCTCGCGGGCCAGGCGGTGGACGGCGGCGTGGTCCGTTCCGTCGAGCACGTCGTGGCCGGCGAGGAACGGGCCGACGTCGGGGAGATGCTCCGGGACGAACTCGTCGTACCGGTCGAACGTCGCGGCGTCGTCGGTGGCGA
>CAZMGU010000115.1:0-6637 GCA_964565905.1 uncultured Halobacteriales archaeon | reverse complement strand
CCCTACGGAACAGCGTCCTAAGCGCTGCGCCTTTTCCTGGCTTGGCTACCCGCGCGCAGTCCACGTTATCAACGAACGGGCCAAGAGTCTATCGCTCCCGGACGGTCGGAACCGGTCGGATCGCCGTCCAACCATTCAAATACCAGTGCGACCAACGGGGGAGTAGACAATGTACCGGGCGAGCGACCAGTTCGAGCACGCCGAGTGGCTGGACGAACTGGAGGCCGCGGCCGACGAACTCGGACTGGACGAACGGGCGCGCTCGCGGGCGGGCGACCTCTTCCTCTCGAACGTCCCCGAGGAGGAGCGGTCGAAGCGGGCGACGATGGCGGCGTGTCTCTACGTCGGGGCGCTAGTCTGCGGCCAGCAGCGGACGCAGTCGAGCGTCGCGGACGCGGCGGACGTCTCACGACTCACCGTCCAGCAGCGGTGGAAGGACCTGCTCGAAGACGTCGGACTGGACGCGCCGGACTGGTAGCGTCGAGAACGGGAGCGGGAATCGATTACCCTTCCGAGGCCTGCGAGCGACCGTCGCTGTCGGGCGTCAGGTTGCCGTGTTCGTCTATCTCGCCGCGGACGATGCGGGTGCTGGAGATGATGTCGCCGTCCTCGGCGTGGACGTGGGGGACGATTTCGATGTCGAGCGGGTCGTAACCGCGTTCGCGACGGATCTCGTTGATCCGCTTGCCGCCGGTCTCCGTCTCGGGGGAGACGACGAGGGCGTCGAACTGGGGTTCGGTGGCGATGCCGGTCGGTTCGTCGAGGCGGCGGACCTCGAACGAGCGGTCGTGGTCATCCGCGTGGTGCGCCAGTTCGGCCTCGAGGTCGCGCTTCCTGTCGGCGAAGGAACGGACGAGTCGGTCGGCCCGGCGGGTCTTCGGCGCAAGGTCGTCGCTCGTCAGTCCGACGGTGACGTCGCCGAGTTCGAACGCGCGCTCGAACAGCGCTCGATGTCCATCGTGAATGGGGTCGAACGTCCCACCCAGCGCGACCTTCATACACCACGGGAGGATTGCTCGCGGTTTAGTGGCTTCGACTCGCGCAACCGGGATCACTCCTCGTCGTCACCGGCCTCTTCGACGTTGATCGTGACCGGTTCGCTACCGCTCTCGGCGATGTCGGCGTCGCCCAGGTACCGGTCGAGGTTGAAGACGGTGTTGAGTTCGCGCTGGACGTCGTCGACCACCTCGCCGACGAGTTCACTCGGCGGGATGGTCGAGTACTCGTAGGGGTTGTTGCCGGCCCCGGAACTCTGGCGTTTGTTTCGGAGCACCGTCCCCTCCTCGTGGAGTTCGGCGAGCGCCTCGCGGACGGTGCTCGGGTAGAGGCCGGTCCCCTCCGCTATCTCCTCGCTGGTGCTGTCGGGGTGCTGCCGGAGGTGGACGTAGATGCGGGCCCTGGTCTCCGTGTCGAGGACCCAGGCGACGAGGTCGACGATCCCGTCGTCGAACTGCTCGACGGCGCGGTCGGCCTCCGCCTCGAGGCGATCCTTCACCTCGCTGCCGTCGACGGGCGTCGCCTCGTCGTCGCCGACGTCGATGCCGTCCGATTCGCTCGTGTCGTCGTTGGTGTCGTCCCGGGCCATTCGTCGTTTCTAGAAGGTCGAAAGCGTGCGGCGGGTAAAAAACCCCCGGCACGACCGGATTCGCCCCCGACCGTTCCCGCGAGCGTTCGAAGGCCCTAACTTAAAGAACCGCGAATCGGGGTACCAGTTATCGACGGTGAAACGGCTCGGTATCTATTTATCACGAAACGTGTAACGGTTGCGTAGCGGTGTGACACGGGTGAACACCGCTGTACGGGACGCGGTCGGGGACGTGGAACACACCTCGGGTGGGACCGGGTGGCATCCAGAACTTTCGCCTTTTCACCGTTCGACGCGAACTTCGTCGGCGAGCGCCGCGACACCCTCGTCGCGACGGAGCCGTCGCTGCCGTTCGGCACCGCTCTCCGCCTCGTACAGTGACGCCAGCGCGTCGACGCCGAGCCGTGACCGCTCGCGGTCGACTATCTCGCCGAGCGAGCGCGTCGTCGACCGGTCGCGTACCAGCAGGTCGGCGTCGTGGCCGTAGCGGAGCGCGCGCCACTTGTTCTCGTCGAGGTACTCCCGGCGGACGTCGCTCCCCGACTCGCCGTCCTCGTACCGCGCGGCCAGGTCCTCGACCAGGGCGTGGACGTACTCGACGAACGCCATCACCCGGTCCGGGTCGGCCTGTCCGTCGGGCGTCCGCACCTCGACTGTCCCGTGGCCGGAGTGGGGGCGCACGTCGAACCAGAGTTCGCCGCGGTCGTCGATGCGGCCCGTCTCGACCATCCGCCGCTCGAACCGCTGGAAGTCGTCGTAGGAGTCGAACGCCGTCGGGACGCCGGTGTTGGGCAGTCCCTCGAATATCTTGGCCCGGGCCGAGGCGAGACCGGTGTCGAACCCGTTCCAGAACGGCGAGTTAGCAGAGAGCGCCAGCATCACCGGCAGGTGCCAGCGCATCTCGTTCGCTATCCAGACGGCCTTGTCCGCGTCGTCCACGCCGACGTGGACGTGGAGGCCGGCCGTGACGTTGCGGTGCTGCGGGTAGCCGATCCGCTCTAGCTGGGACCGGTAGCGAGGTTTCTCGGCGTGTTCGAGTTCGCGCCACTTCGCCAGCGGGTGCAGGCCGGCGGCAGCGATCCCGTAGCCGTTCGCCGCCGCGTGGTCGAGGAGCGCGTCGCGGACGGCGTCCAGCGCCTCCCGGGAGTCGGCGAGCGAGTCGATGACGGGCGTCTGCGTCTCTATGACGCACTTGAACAGTTCGTGGTCGAGACGTCCTTCCAGTAGCGCCGGCGGGTCCGACTCGTAGACGAGTTCGTCGGTCCCAGAGGTCGGTCGGCCGTGGTCGTCGACGACGTAGAACTCCTCCTCGATACCGAGGGTCCCCATCCGACTGAACGCGTCCGCTGCGCCCGTCTCCTCCATCGGACGACCTATCGACCGCCTGGCGTTAAAGCGTTCCGTCAGTGCTCGGCGTCGCCACGACGCCGAGGTGGTCGTCGTGGAACGGCGCGAGTCGTCGGGTCTCGAGGACGTCGTACTCGGTCCGCAGGTCGTCGAGGGCGTCCTCGAACACCGCGTCGGGCGACCGGGTGACGTCCTCGCTCCGGGCCTTGACGGCGAGCAGGAGGCGGCCGTCGTCGCGGAGGAACCGGCGGTTGAGCCGGGCGACGCGGGCCTGGCCGCGGGTGGCGACGTCCTGGACCAGCGCGTCGACCGGTTCGACGACGTGCGCGTACGTGCGGGGTTTCCGCGCGTCCTTCAGCAGGGGGAAGAGGTTCGGGCGGGAGTCGGCCGCGTCGAGCAGGTCGCCCATCGGGCGGGCGGCGAACTCGACGGCGTAGGTCGGTCCGGCGAAGTCGGCGACGTGGCTCACCGTCGTCCCCGCCGCGGCCCCGAGGTACAGCGTCGTCTCGCCGCCGTCGAGGCCGGCGTCCATCCCGAGTTCCAGTATCGCGCCGAGTTTCGACCGGTGAGGGTCCCACCGGCGCCACTCTCCCTCGGTCGGTTCCCCGTACACCGGCTCGCCCCGCGTCGCGAGCGATTCGTCTCCATCATCACTGTCGCCAGCGTGGAAGGAACGATGCTCGACGCCGTCGGGGAGGCTCACTCGTCGTCACCTCCGACGTCGCGCGACTGTATCGTCTCTATCCGGTCGTCGAGTTCGGCCGCCAGTTCCGGCCGGAACTCGCCGCCGTAGTGGTCGACGCGGGCGGCGATGGTGAGTTTGCCCGCCAGCGCGCGGGCGGCGGAGCCCCGGTGTTCGGGGTGGGTCCCGCGGACGGCCTCGTGGGTGAAGATGATGCCGTGCTTGGGTGAGGGCGCTCGCCCGCGGAGGTGGGCGAACAGGGCGTCCTCCGCGCCGAGCACCTGGACCGTTCCGCTGGGCTTCTTCGCGAGTGATTCCAGTCCGCCGGCCAGGTCCAGGAGGCGGGCGGCGAGCACCGGGCCGGCGAGCGTCGAGAGGTTCGGGACGACGTCCGGCGCGGTGCGTTCGACGAACCGCCGGAGGTCGTCCGCTTCGTCGGCCAGGTCGGCGGCGCGCTCCGCCAGCGAGACGAGGCGTTCGCCGGCCGCGTCGTCGGGGTCCCGGTCCGCGAGCGTCCGGGCGTAGTCGACGCCCGCACCGGCGTCGTCGTACCGGCTCGCGGCCCACTCGGCGACGCGCTCGGCCAGTTCGTTGGCCGTCCGCTCGCAGTCGTCCATCGCCCGGACGGCGTGGACCAGCTGGCGGTCGTCGGCCCGCTCGCTGTCCCGCGCCGCCTGCCGTGCGGCCGCCGTCGTGGCCTCGCGGAGTCGGTCGTAGTAGTCGGCCTCGTCGGCGGCGAACCCGGCCTCGACGGCGAGCGAGGGCCACTCCGCCGGTTCGTCGGCGCTCCCGTCCCGTACGGCTCGGGCACCGGCCTCGACGTCCGTCGGGTCGACGCCGGCGAACCACCCGTCTGTCATGCTCCGGGGTTGCACACCCGGCGCGAAAAAGCCTCGCTATCTGTCTCGCGGGGCCGGAAACGGCGTGGGCTCGCCGTCTCCTCGGATCCGGACGGTCGCGGCGACGCGCGACGAGCATCACGTCGACGTCGAGCAGTCGCGGCCGACGGTTGCGTCCCGCCCGTTTCCACGTAGGTATTTTAGAACAACGCTCGACAACGTGCCGGGCCTCGGCAACCCGGGCATATATGCCCGTGCCACGTTTACCCACAGTTTATGGGGACCGACGATACGACGGCCACGTGGCGAACGGCGGAGGCGGAGTACGACCACCCCGCCGTCGACGAGACGACGCTCCCGGTGATGCTCGAGGGGAGCGCGGACCGCAACGGGTCGACCACGGCCCAGCTGTACAAGGGCGGTATCTACGACCGATCGCTCCCCGACGACGTCGTCCCGGAACCGCTGGACGGCCACTACGGCGCGCTCACGTACGACGAGATGCGCTACGTGGTCCGCCGCCTCGCCGCGGGGTTCCGCGACCTGGGCGTCGAACCGGACGAACGCATCGGTATCCTCGCCAACACCCGGATGGAGTGGGCGCTGTCCGACTTCGGCCTGCTCGCGGCGGGCGCAGTCGTGACGACGGTGTACACCGACTCGTCGTCGAAGCAGGTCCGCTACCTGCTCGACGACCCCGGTGCGACCGGCGTGGTCGTCGAGAACGCCGAGTTGCTCGAACGGGTGTTCGCCGTCGAGGACGAACTCGATCTGTCCTTCGTCGTCGTCCTCGACGAGTACGAGAGCGACCGGGACGACGTGTACACCCTGGGCGACGTGTACGACCGCGGCGACGCGACCTTCGACGCCGAGGAGTACCGCTCGTGGCTGGACGCGCGCGACCCGACCGACCTCGCGAGCCTCATCTACACCTCCGGGACGACGGGCCGGCCGAAGGGGGTCGAACTGACCCACCGGAACTTCCGGACGAACGTCAACCAGGTCCTCAGGCGACTCGGCCCCCGGCCGGACCGCGAGTCGGACCTGCCGGCCATCTCCGCCGGGACGCGGTCCATCTCCTTCCTGCCACTCGCGCACGTGTTCGAGCGCCTCGCCGGCCACTTCGTCATGTTCGCGGCGGGGGCCTCCGTCGGCTACGCCGAGCATCCCGACACGCTCGCGGACGACCTGAAACTCCTGCAACCGACCATGGGCGCGAGCGTCCCGCGGGTGTACGAGCGCATCTTCGACCAGATGCGCCAGCGGGCCAGCGAGTCGGCCGTCAAGGAGCGCGTCTTCGACTGGGCACTGGACGTTGCCCGCGAGTGGCAGCGGACCGACGATCCCGGCATCGGCCTCCGGGTCCGGCACGGACTGGCCGACAGACTCGTCTACGGCACCGTCGCGGAGAACCTCGGCGGCGAGATAGAGTTCATGGTCAGCGGCGGCGGGAGCCTCTCGAAGGAACTGTGCGAGACGTTCAACGGGATGGGACTGACCGTCCTCGAGGGGTACGGCCTGACGGAGACGTCCCCCGTCGTCTCGACCAACCTCCCCGACGACGTCCGCCCGGGGACGCTCGGCGTCCCCGTCCACGGGATGGAGGTCCGCATCGACGAGTCCGTCGTCGACGCGACCCAGTTCGACGACGTCGAGGGGACCGTCGGAGAACTGCTGGTCCGCGGGCCGAACGTGACGCGGGGCTACTGGAACGCCCCCGAAGAGACGGAGAGGGCGTTCACCGACGGGGACTGGTTCCGGACCGGCGACGTCGTCGAGCGGACCGACGACGACTTCCTGATCTACCACGACCGCATCAAGGAGATACTCGTCCTCTCGACGGGGAAGAACGTGGCCCCGCAGCCGATCGAGGACGCGTTCGCCACCAGCGACCGCGTCGACCAGATAATGGTCGTCGGCGACGAGCGGAAGTTCGTCGGTGCCGTCATCGTCCCGAACTTCGAGGCGCTGGCCCGCTGGGCGGACGAGGAGGGGGTCGACCTCCCCGAGACGCCGGAGGCGCAGTGCGAGGACGACCGCGTCCGGGCGTGGGTCTGGGAGGCCGTCGACGAAGTCAACGCCGACCTCGAACGCGTCGAGCGCGTCAAGGAGTTCGTCCTCGTCCCCGAGGAGTGGACCGCCGAGAACGACCTGCTGACGCCGTCGATGAAGAAGAAGCGCCGC
>CAZMGU010000114.1:0-6647 GCA_964565905.1 uncultured Halobacteriales archaeon | reverse complement strand
TCACGGGGACGCGGTTTCAATTCTGGCGAGCGAAGCGAGCCTGAAGGTCGATTTTACCGTAGATTTTTGCGTGGGCGGGTCGCGGGCCAGTGCCCCGCGACCTGGTGACTTGGCGGCGAAGCCGCCAAGCTGTTCCCGCAGTGAACGAAGTGAGCGAGGAAACCCGACGTGGTTCGAAAGGGCGCAATGCGCTCTTTCGTCATGCCGAGACGGCTTCGCCGTCTCGTAGCAAAGTAAAAAGGTACTACTCCACCAATCGCTCTATCTCGGTCACGAGCACGTCGCTCGCGCCGACTTCCTTGAGGCGGTTGATCGTCTCGAACACGTCGCGCTCGTCGACGACGGCGTGGACCGCGACGTCGTCCGTGCCGGCGACGTCCATCACCGTCGGGCCGCCCATCCCCGGCAGGACGTCCTTCACGTCGTCGAGCGACTCCTCGGGGGCGTTCATCATCAGGTAGCGCTTGCCCTCGGCGGAGACGACGGAGCGGAGGGCCATCGCGACCTGCCGGACCTTCTCGTCGTCGGCGACGTCGTCGCGGGCGAACAGGCGGACCGACGACTCCAGCACGTCGTCGACGACCGCCAGGCGATTCATCCGCAGCGTCGTCCCGGTGGAGGTGATGTCGACGATGGCGTCGGCGATGTCGACGTGGGGCGTCAGTTCGGTCGCGCCCGAGACCTCCGCTATCTCGACGTCGACCCCCCGGTCGGCGAAGAACTGCCGGGTGACGTTGGGGAACTCCGTGGCGACGGTGCCGCCGGCGAGGTCTTCGACGGACTCGACGTCGCCGTCCTCCGGCGCGGCGAGGACGAGTTTGCACGACCCGTAGCCCAGGTCGAGCAGTTCCTCCAGGTTGCCCGGGTCGGCCTCGCGGACCTGGTCCAGCCCGGTGATGCCGACGTCGGCGGCCCCGTCGGAGACGTACTCCGGGATGTCGGCGGCGCGGGCGTAGAGGACGGTGACGTCGGGGTCGACCGTCGCTGCGTACAGCTGTCGGTCCGCGCCGTCGACGACGTGCAACCCGGCGCGTTCCAGCAGGTCGACCGTCGGGTCGTGCAGGCGGCCCTTGTTGGGCACGGCGATGCGCATATCGGCACGTGGCGGGCGCGAGGCAACTGTCTTTCCCCTCGCACGCGCCCTCGTGACCCGAAAGTAGTTTGCCAGCCGGCGGAAAACACCCCGGTCGACATGTCCCTCCACAGCCTGGTCGGCCCGCCGGTCGTCGCCCTCGTCGCGACCGCCGCGCTCGCCTACGGTGGCTTCCGCACGCTCGGTGCTCTCGTGGGTGACGGCGACGGGGCGCTCTCCCGCGTCCGGAAGTTCGTCTGGGTCGGGCTTCCGGTCACCGTCGCCGTCGCGTTCGCCGTCCTGAGCCTCGCCGGTCTCCCCGACCTGGTCGACGCCGTCCTCGAATCGGTCGCGCCGTCGCTCGTCGGCTCCCGCGTCGACTGGGTCGCCTCGCAACTGGCCACCGGGACCGGATGCGTGCTCGTCGCGATCGCGGGCTATCTCGGGCTCTGGCCGGCGATAACCCGTGCCCGAGACGTGGAGATGGCCGCCGCCACGGCCGCCCGACGGATGCTGCGGTACGGATTCGTGCTGGTGGCCTGCGTGGTGCTCGGCCTCCAGGGTGTCCTGGCGGCGACGAGCGGTCCCTGGTGGGTGGCCGTCGTCGCGGTGGTCGTCGGGATGGCGGGCCTGGTCGCCGTCTCACCGTACGCCGTTCGGCTCTCGCACCCGACGCGCGCCCCGACGGCGGCGGAGCGCGAGCGCGTCGACTCCCTCGCGGCCGACGTCGACGCCGCGTTCGAAACCGTCCACGTCTCGGAACTCGCCGACGCCGGGACGGCCTGGATCGACGCCCGCGGCCTCCCGACCCGGCGTCACCTGCACGTCACCGACTACCTGCTCGACGAACTCGACGACGAGGAACTGCGGGCGCTGCTCGCGAGCACCGCGGAGCGGTCGCGTCGCTACTTCCTGACGGCGCGTCTGGCCCCGCTGGCGGTCGTCCTGGCCGCGGCGGCCGCGCTGCTGGCCGTTCGAACGCTTCGCTACTGGCCGATCGCGCTGCTCCTCGTGGCCGGTGCCGTCGTGGTCGGCCTGCTGGTCAGCCGCCGGATCGTCTTCGCGGCCGACGCGGCCGTCGCGGAGCGGGTGGGGACCGACGCCTTCGCCGCCGCCCTCCGGCGCTACGCCGACCTGAACGACGCGGACTACGACTACGGCCGGATCGCGGGGTTCTTCCTCGGTGCCCCGCCGCTTCCGCGGCGGTTCGCGGCGCTCGGCGTCGCGGACCCGGACCGCACCCGCCCCACCGAACCGGCGGTCGAGGACGAGCGTGAGCGACCGGGAAGCGGAACCGGCGACGAGCGGGAGGTCCCCGACTCTGACGGGCGAGCGTCCGACGACGACGCCGAGCGCGATTCGGACGACGGCGAAGAGGTCGATCCCTGGGGCGTACCGCGACGGGACGACGACCCGGTGGATTGACGGCCCGCCGACCGCAACTCCGCTCCATGAGCGAACTCCTCGTCTCCGGCGGGCAGGTCCTGCGTCCCGATCTCACCGTCGAAGAAGCGGACGTGCTGGTCGACCAGGATTCGGGCGATATCCTCGCCGTCGACGACCCCGGCGCACTCGGGCCGGCGGACGACGAACTCGACGCGTCGGACGGCCTGGTGATACCGGGCCTCGTCAACGCCCACACCCACGTCGCGATGACGTTGCTGCGGGGGTACGCCGACGACAAGCCCCTGGACGCGTGGCTCCAGGAGGACATCTGGCCGGTCGAGGCCGAACTGACGCCGGAGGACGTGCAGGCGGGAGCGGAACTGGGGCTGGTGGAGATGATCAAATCGGGGACGACCGCTATCTCGGACATGTACTTCCACGTCGACCGGATAGCGGCGGCGGTCGAGGAGGCCGGGATCCGTGCGGTTCTGGGTCACACCGCCATCACCGTCGGGAAGGACGACGAGGCCGCCCGCGAGGACATGGAGGCCAGTCTCGACGTGGCGCGGGAACTGGACGGTGCTGCGGGGGGTCGCATCTCGACGACGTTCCAGCCCCACAGCCTCACGACCGTCGGGGAGGAGTACCTCCGCGAGTTCGTCCCGGCGGCGCGCGAGGCGGACCTGCCGGTCCACTTCCACGCCAACGAGACCGAAAACGAGGTCGGCCCCATCGTCGACGAGCAGGGGGAGCGCCCGCTCGCGTACGCCGACGACGTGGGGCTGCTCGACTCCGCGGACTTCCTCGCCCACGGCGTCCACGTCGACGGGTCGGAGATAGACCTGCTCGCCGAGCGCGACGCCGGGGTCGTCCACTGCCCCGCGTCGAACATGAAACTCGCCAGCGGGATGGCCCCGGTCCAGGCGATGCTCGACGCGGGCGTCTCCGTGGGACTGGGCACCGACGGGGCCGCCTCGAACAACGACCTCGACGTGTTCGACGAGATGCGCGACGCGGCGATGGTCGGGAAACTGGCCGCCGAGGACGCGAGCGCGATGGCCGCCGAGACGGTCGTCGAGATAGCGACCCGTGGCGGGGCCGACCTCCTTGGCATCGACGCGGGCCGCGTCGAGGCCGGCGCGAACGCCGACCTCGCCGTCGTCGACCTGGCGGCGCCCCACCTCACGCCACACCACGACCTGGTCAGCCACCTCGTCTACGCCGCGAAGGGGAGCGACGTCCGCCACACGCTGTGCGACGGCGAGGTGCTGATGCGCGATCGCGAGGTCCTGACGCTGGACGAGCGGGACGTCCGGGAGCGCGCCGAGGAACGCGCGCGGGCGCTCGTCGAGCGCGCCGGCGACGGGGACGACGGCGCGTAACCGGCCGACCGGCCGCCGGGCGACCGGCCGCCTCACCCGTGGCTGGGCAGGACCTGGTTCCCGTACCGGCGTTCGACGACGAGCAGCGCGACCAGTCCGAAGACGACGACCGTGTATCCGACGGCGGCGAACAGCGCGTCCGCCGCCGTCGCGTACTCGTCCGTCCGGAAGACGATCACCTTCCGGACCATCGCGATGACCCCGGTGTAGATGACCAGCTGGACGATCCGGTGGGTCTCGTCCGTCTGGACGTACGCGAGGACGGTGTTGTATACCTCGACGATGATCAGGAGCAGGAGGCCGGTGTCGATGAAGCCGATGACGACGAGCGGGTCCGCTATCGCCCCGCTCCGCACGGACTGCCATATCTGGGCGGCCAGGTCGACCACGCCGATGGCGAAGAGGGCGGCGAATATCGTCGCCGCCGCCAGTTCGACGCCGAGGACGAACCGGTCCATCCAGTCGGCGTACCGGTCGGCTATCGGACCGGGACCTACCTCGCCCTGGACCGGCCGCGAGTCCGCGCCGCGGTCGGCGTCCGTGCCGCCATCGATGTCGGTGCTTTCGTCGGCGCTCCCGTCGTCGCTACCGTCGTCACTCATCCTGTGCGATCGACTGCGAGCGGTTGCACTGGGGCACACCGGGACGTACGGGTAGCGCGCCTATAATCGGTGGCCAGGGTCGGGCCGGCGGACGTCGTCGCTGTCCTCGCGGCGGCGGCCGTCGTCGCCGTCGTCACGCCGATTCCACAGCAACTTCGCCGCGGCACCGGCGCCGACGGCCAGCGCGCCCAGCGCGAGCACCCAGGGCCCCGTCTGGTCTCGGTCGGCCATGGCTCCCCTTCGGGTCCGCGACGGACGAACCTTGCGTCGGTCGACCGGGTCACTCCTCGCGCACGGAGTGACGGATCGACGAGTACGCCGTCTCGAACGCCGCGAGGCCGACGAGCAGGACCGTGACGCCGGCGAGCGCGTGGAGCGCCGGCACCCGCAGGACGAGAGGGACCGCCGCCGCGGCGACGGCGGCGACGACGAGTCGCGCGACGCTCACGCTCCCGACGTCGGCCAGCCTGAACGCGCTGTGGCCGAGCAGGTAGAGCGTGCAACCGCCGTACAGCGAGACAGCGGCGATCGTTCCGAGCGGTTCCGTGGGGTGGGCGACCGTCTCCTCCAGGCCGAACGCGACGAAGACGACGCCGGCGACGATGGGGAAGTGGAGGTAGGCGTAGGAGTCGCGGGCGGTGGTACCGCGCTCGTACTCCCCGACGTCGCCGAGGTACTCCTCGGCGGCCTGCGTGACGTAGTCGAAGTAGAGCCACGACAGCGCCGCGACGAGGCCGATGCCGAGCAGACCGGCGACTATCACCCGCGGCGGCAGTCCCGGGTCGCTCCTGGCGACGGCGAACCCCATCGCGAGGACCGACTCGCCCAGCGCGATGACGACGATGTCGCGGTAGCGTTCGACGAAGTGCGTGACGCTGACGTCGAAGCGGGCGACGCCGCCGACGTACAGCGCGCCGTAGTCGACCGCTATCCCGGTGACCCAGAGCGCTTCCCGGAGTGGACTGGCGACGAAGGCGGCCGCCAGCAGGAGCGCCGGTCCGCCGAGGAACCCCGGGACGAGGTGGAGGAACCGCGCCCGCGCCTCGCCGCCGGTGGTGCCGACGGTGAGGCCGACGTGGAGAGCCCGGACCGCGAAGTACGCGACGCCGAAGACGACCGCCGTCTCCCCGAACGCGTCCGGGACGGCGATAGCGGCGACGAACATGACTGCCGACGCCGCGAGGACGACGACGCGCCGCGGGGGTGCCGCTTCGAGGGACGTGGTGTCCATCAGCCACGTGAACGTGACCCAGGCCCACCACAGCGCCGCGAGGAGCGCGAGGGCGCGCGCCACCCCTGCCCAGGTGTGGTCCCGCGCGACGAAGGCAGTGATCCGCGTGAACGCGAACACGAAGACGAGGTCGAAGAACAGTTCTATCGAGTCGGGCGACTCCGCGATCACCCCGTCCACGCCGTCGCCGGTCTCTGGCTCGCCGTCGCTTCCCGACGTCGACGGGTCCGGACCGTTCGATGCCATCCACCTCCCCGTACGTGTCGACCGCCTTTCAACTAGGGGATGGGGCGATCAGAACGAGTCGACGACGGGGATGCCGACGGTGTCGTAGTCGGTCATCGCGTCGAGGGTCGCGGAGACGTCCTCGAGGCCGATGGTCTCCGAGACGACGGCCGAGGGGTCGAGTTTCCCCGTCGCGACGAGGCGGAATATCTCGTCGTAGTCCGCCGGCGGCATCCCGAGCGCGCCGTGGAAGTCCACCTCGCTCGTCACCATCTCGTCGGTCGGCAGCGGGATCTCGCCGCGCTCGCTGGAAGTGAGACCGATCTGGACGTGCGAACCCAGCGGGCCGAGGCTGTCCACCGCGTTCCGGCACGTCTCCGCGATACCGAGCGCGTCCATCGACACGTCGGCGCCGCGACCGATCCGTGCTTTCACGGCGGCGGGGACGTCGTCGACGTCGGCGGCGTTGAGCGTCTCGTCCGCGCCCAGGTCCTCGGCCAGGGCGAGTTTCCCGTCGTCGAGGTCGACGCCGACGACGTTGAGGCCGAGCGCGTCGCCGATGTGGACCGCCGAGAGGCCGACGCCGCCGCAGCCGTGAACCGCGAGCCAGTCGCCGGCGGTGGCGTCGGCCCGGTGGGCGAGGCCGTGGAAGGCGGTCATGAACCGGCAGCCGAGGCCGGCCATGTCGACGGAAGAGACGCCCTCGGGGAGCGAGACGAGGTTGTGGTCGGCGTGGGGGACGGCCACCT
>CAZMGU010000113.1:0-6657 GCA_964565905.1 uncultured Halobacteriales archaeon | reverse complement strand
CTCGCAGGCCCAGGCCGACCACATCGTCCGGATGCAACTCGGCTCGCTGACCTCGATGGAGTCCCAGGAGATAGAGGAGGAGTACGAGGACGTTCAGGCCGAGATAGAGCGCCTCGAAACCATCCTCGCCTCGAAGGAGGAACTCGACGGCGTCATCAAAGACGAACTCCAGGCTATCAAGGAGGAGTACGACGACGACCGCCGGACCTCCATCCTCGAGGACGAGGGCGAGGTCACCCACGAGGACCTCATCCCGGAGGAGGACAACGTCGTCGTCATCACCGAGGACGACTACATCAAGCGGATGCCCGTCGAGAACTTCGACCCGCAGGGCCGGGGCGGCAAGGGCATCATCGGCGCCGACCCCAAGGAGGGCGACCGCGTCTCGAAGGTGTTCCGGGCCAACAGCCACGACTACCTGCTCTGTTTCACCAACCAGGGTCAGGTCTACCGGCTGAAGACCTACGAGATACCGGAGATGTCCCGGACCGCCCGCGGGAAGTCCGCCATCAACCTCGTCGACCTGGACGAGGGCGAGGAGATAACCGCCGTCGTCGACACCGACGAGTTCGAGGACGACGAGTCCATCACGATGGTCACCCGCGACGGGTACGTCAAGCGCACCGCCGCGACGGAGTTCGAGAACATCCTCTCGACCGGAATCATCGCGGCCAAGCTAGAGGACGACGACGCGCTCGTCGACGTCGAGGTGACCGACGGGACGAAGGACCTCGTCGTCGCGACGGCGGACGGCATGACCATCCGCTTCGACGAGGAGGAGGTCCGCAAGATGGGCCGCAACGCCCGCGGCGTCCGGGGCATCGACCTCCAGGGCGACGACGAGGTGGCGGCGATGGTCGCCACCGACGACGCCGACGACCGCGCGCTGTTCACCGTCACACGCAACGGCTACGGCAAGCGGACGCTCCTCTCCGAGTACCGACGCCAGTCCCGCTACGGCAAGGGCCTCATCGACATCAAGACCAACGAGCGCAACGGGCCCGTCGCGTCGGCCAAGGCGGTCACCGAGGACGACCAGCTAGTGATCATGTCCGAGCGGGGCCAGATAATGCGCATCCGCGCCGGCGAGGTGTCGCAGGTCGGTCGGAACACGATGGGCGTGACCATCATGGAACTCGAAGGTGACGACCGGGTCGCAAGTGTCACCGTCGTACCGGCGGAGAGCGACGCGGGCGAGGAGTAGAGAACGCGAGCGAAGCGTCGTCGGAGACACTTTTTTGCGGTTCGACACTGAAATCCGAGAGTAGACGATGAGACACGTCCACTTCGACGATCAGGTCGGGGGTCACGTGCCGGGATACACGCCTTTCGGGGCCTACGCCCGCTTGCTCGTCGGCGTCCTCGGTGCCGTCGTCCTCACGACCGCCTTCTGGGCCGGCCACTTTCGGCGCGAACTCCGGCGAGGCATCCTCATGGCGATACCGCCGGAGAACTGGCAGGACCAGATAGAGGCGCTCTGGGGCGTCGAACTGACGGGGAACCTCGTACGCGACTCGGTCGCGTTCGCCGTTTCCCGGCTGGAGTCACCCGTTATCGTCTGGACCGTCGTCCTGGCCGGCGTCGTCGCGCTCGCACTCGAATATCGAAGGGGCCGGTTCGACGGCGTCGTGGAGCGACGCGACTGACGACCGGTTCGGCTTCGCGGGAGAACGCTTTTCCAGCCAGGCCCGCTGCCAATTTACGAACGGATGACCAGCGAACGACACGGATTCGACGTGGACCGGCGCGCGGTCGCACAGTCGCCTCTCGCCGCGTATCGGAGCCTGCTCGTCCGAATCGCCGGGGCCGTGATCGTCTGCGGATTCCTGACCTGGATGCTCCCGAAACCGGCGCGGTACTACTGGCAGACGTGGGCGATGGCCGAGCGATCCGAAGCCGTCTGGGGCGTCGACGTGGTTCAGCCGCTCGTCTCCTTCCTCCCCGAGTTCTTCGTCTCGCGCGCGGTGTCGCCGGTCGTCCTGGGACCGGTACTCGTCGCCGGCGTCCTCGCGCTGACGTTCCACTACCGGCGCTGACCGCCGGCCGGATTCGCGTCCCCTGCCTAGAAGGCCCTGCGTCCCGAGGCGGGTACATGGTCGAGATTCCCGGGCACCTGAACCAGCACGAGCGGGCGAGTCGGCTCCCGCTCGTAACGGAACGGGGGAGGGTCACGCTGGCGGAACCGATGGACAGGAGCCGCAACCGCCGGGTTCTCGACGCGATTCGGGAGCGGCTTTCGGAGGTCGGTCGGAGCGGCCTGCTCCGCGACGCGAAGCGGGGGTCGGACTACGACTGGGAGAGCGTCTGGGCGGAACTGGAGGACGCGGGCGTGTCGGACGACCAGGTCGATGCGATCCGAACCCTCGCAGAGCGGTTCGAGCGCGCGTATCCGTCGCTCCTGCGACTCGGGGTCCGTCCGGACGAGAAGGTCGATTTCTCGCCGGGGCAGTACGTGACGCTCCGGGCACGCGACACGCCGCGGGCCTACTCCATCGCGAGTTCGCCGGCGGAGGACCACCTGGAGTTCGCCATCCGGCGGGTGCCCGGCGGTCGCCTGACGAGCGACCTGTTCACCCACGTCCGCGAGGGGGAGGACGTCGTCGTCCGCGGCCCGAACGGGCACATGGTGCTCGACGACCCCTCGAAGCGGGACGTCGTCTTCCTGTCGACCGGCACCGGCGTCGCGCCGTTCAAGAGCATGATCGACTACCTCTTCGACCAGGGGTGGGACGCGTACGGGGGGACGGAACGGGACGTCTGGCTCTTCCAGGGGTGTGCGTGGGAGGACGACGTCCCCTACTACCGGGAGTTCCGGGAACTCGACCGGACCGTCGACAACTTCCACTTCGTCCCGACGCTGACGCGCGAACCGCTGCTGAGCGAGTGGGACGGCGAGACCGACTACGTCCAGCACGTCTTTCTCAAACACCTCCGGGAGGGAGCGCTGGCTGACGCCGACCTCCCCGGCGGACTCGAAGCGTACCAGACCGCGACGCTGGCGTCGGATCGGAGCGCCCGTATCGACCCGGCGAACGTCGAGGTGTACGCCTGCGGCATCACGGCGATGGTAGAGACGCTCGTCCGCGCCGCCAGGGCCGCCGGCGTCCCCGAGCGCCATATGCAGTACGAGGGGTTCGGGTAGCGCTCAGAGGATCCGCTTCCCGAACGCGCTGGCGACGAGTTCACAGCCCAGTTCCGCCGTCTGGTTGTGGTCGTCGAGGATGGGGTTGACCTCCACGAGTTCGAACGAGCGGAGTTCGTCGTGGTAGTTCGCGACGTACTCCATCGCGACGTGGGCCTCCCGGTAGGAGACGCCGCCGCGGACCGGCGTCCCGACGCCGGGGGCCTCCGTCGGGTCCAGCCAGTCCGCGTCGAGGCTGATGTGGAGGCCGTCGGTCCCGTCCGTGGCGACGGCGAGCGCCTCGTCGACGACGTCGGTGAGGCCGCGCTCGTCGACGTCGCTCATCGTGTACGTCGACACGTTCGAGTCGCGGAGGAGGCGACGCTCCCCCTCGTCCAGGTCGCGGAGGCCGACCAGCGCGACGTTCTCCTCGCTTACTGTCGGCGCGTGTGCCCAGTCCACGTCGGCGAACGGACCGACGCCGAGAATGGCCGCGAGCGACATCCCGTGGACGTTCCCGCTCGACGTGGTCGCCGGCGTGTTGAAGTCGCCGTGGGCGTCGAACCAGACGACGCCGAGGTCGTCGCCGCGCGCGGCACCGGCGACCGTCCCGATGGCGATGGAGTGGTCGCCCCCGAGAACGAGCGGGAACTCGCCCGCGTCGACGGCGTCGCCGACGGCGTCCGCGACGCGACCGGCGACCGTCTCCGTCGCGCGGAGGAACTTCGCCTGGCCGACATGGAGGTTCGAGGCGTCGGCGTCGCGCGTCTCCGGTTGCGGAACCGGGAGGTCACCGGCGTCGACGCAGTCGATGCCGGTCGCCGCCAGTTGCCCGGCGAGGCCCGCGTACCTGATGGCCGACGGGCCCATGTCGACGCCGCGCCGGTCGGCACCCAGGTCCATCGGCGCGCCGATGATGCGCACGGTTCCGTTCATCGTCCGTCGTTCAGTCCCGAAGGTGAAAAGCGGTGCAGTTCGTCGGCGACGGGTCGGCCCGGACGTAGGGCGGTTGGCGGGATTCCGCTACTGGTACTGAGCGCAGACCCGCCGGAGGCCCTCCTCGAACGAAATCTCGGGTTCCCAGCCGGTAGCTTCCCGCATCTTCGAGGCGTCGGCCATCGTCGCCTGGACGAACGCGTGTTCGGGGATGGGATTGTCGACGTGCTCCGGGTCCACGTCGGCCCCGAGAATTTCGCAGAGCATCGAAACGACGTCGTTGGCCGAGTACTGCTCGCCGGTGCCGAGGTTGTAGATGCCGTTCAGTTCCTCGTCGGCGGCCAGTTCCAGCCCGCGGACGACGTCCGACACGTGGGTGAAATCGCGCTTGTGCGTGCCGTCGCCGTAGATGACCGGGGCCTCGCCGCTGGCGACGTCGTCGGCGAACTGGGCGATGATGTTGGCGTACTCCCCCTTGTGACCTTCCGCGCCGCCGTACCCCTGGTACACCGAGAAGAACCGCATCCCGGCCATCGAGAGGCCGTGGTAGTTGTGGAAGTACTCCGCGTAGCGTTCCCGGGCGAGTTTCGAGGCCTCGTAGCCGGTGCCGGCCTCGACGGGCATGCTCTCGGGCGAGGGCTCGGTCCGGTCGCCGTAGATGGAGGACGTCGTGGCGTAGACGACGGTGTCACAGCCGTCCCGGCGTGCCTGGTCGACCGTGTTCGCGAACCCCTCGACGTTGACCCGGACCCCCTCCCGGAGGTTCCCGGTGCTCTCCTCGTGCATCGTCAGCGACGACAGCGCGGCGAGGTGGAAGACGACGTCGACGTCCGTCGGCAGGTCGTCGTCCAGGACGCTCGCCTCGACGAACTCGACGTCCTCGTCGAGGTTCTCCGGCGTTCCGAGGTAGCAGTCGTCCAGCGCGACGACGTCGTTCGCCGCGGCGAGGTGGTTCGCGAGGTTCGACCCGATGAACCCCGCACCGCCCGTGACGAGGATCCGTTTGCCTTCCATGTCCGCCACAGGTCGGGCGACCGGCAAAGAGGTGTCGTTTCGCGGAGTTCACGGGCCAACGTGGCACTCTACCGACGGAAACGTCGCGTTCACCGTCGGCTTTAAGGAACGGAACGATCAACTTTTGCCTATGTCATCGATCGAGCTGACGCCCAGCCAGAAAAATATCCTCCAGGAACTCGTGAACCTGTTCAAGGAGAGCGAGAGCGCCGTCAAGGGCGAGGATATCGCCGACAAGGTCGACAGGAACCCCGGAACCATCCGGAACCAGATGCAGAGCCTCAAGGCGCTGCAACTCGTCGAGGGGGTCCCCGGTCCGAAGGGCGGCTACAAGCCGACCGCCAACGCCTACGACGCCCTGCAGATAGAGGACATGGACGACGCGGCCCACGTCCCGCTCCGACACAACGGCGACGAGCAACCCGACGCCAACGTCGAGGAGATAGACCTGACGAGCGTCCACCACCCCGAACAGTGTCGCGCCGAGATCAACCTGCAGGGGTCCATCGCCGACTACCACGAGGGGGACTCCATCACAGTGGGTCCGACGCCGCTCTCGAAACTCCAGATCATCGGGACGCTGGCCGGCAAGGACGACACCAGCAACACGCTGATCCTCACCATCGACGACATGCGAGCGCCCGCCGAACCGCCCGAGCACTGATCTGTCGCCGGCCGCTTCTCCGCCGCCCCTCGTTCTCGACTCCCGTCCTCGCCTGTGCGTCGAACCGGCGTGACCGACCGGCCAATCCGAATGAATATTCGGGACAGAACGGGCGAGGCCCGGCGATTTCAAAGCCTTTGTATCCTCTCGTTTCGCACGTGTTCGTGTATGACTGAGAAGGTCGTCGTTCTCGGCGCAGGGTACGCTGGCGCGGGCGCGGTCAAGCGCCTCGAGTCGGAACTGGACGGGACGGCCGACGTCACGTGGATATCGAACACCGACTACCACCTCGTGTTGCACGAGTCCCACCGGTGCATCCGCGACCCGTCCGTCCAGGACAACGTCACGATCCCGGTCGAGACGATCAAGTCCCCCGGGACGACCTTCGTCGAGGGCGAAGTCGTCGACGTCGACGCCGAGGACCGCGTCGTCGAACTCGCGGACGACTCGACCGTGGAGTTCGACTACCTCCTCGTCGCCATCGGATCCCGGACGGCCTTCTTCGGCATCGAGGGACTGAAGGAGTACGCCCACACCCTGAAGAGCCTCGACGACGCGCTCGACATCCACGACGCCGTCGCCGGCGCCGCCCGCGAGGCGACGACGGACGACCCCGCCCAGATAGTCGTCGGCGGTGCCGGCCTCTCCGGCATCCAGACCGCTGGCGAGATAGCCGAGTTCCGCGACGACCACCGCGCCCCGCTCAACATCTACCTCGTCGAGGGCCTCGACTCTGTCATGCCCAACGGCGCGCCCGAACTCCAGGGGGCCATCCGCCAGCGACTCGAGGACCGTGACATCGAGATAATGTGCGGCGAGTTCATCGGCGAGGTGGACGAGGACACCGTCTACGTCGGCGACGACCAAGAACTGGCCTACGACGAACTGATCTGGACCGGGGGCATCACCGGCCACGAGGCCG
>CAZMGU010000112.1:0-6685 GCA_964565905.1 uncultured Halobacteriales archaeon | reverse complement strand
AGTTCACCGTCCAGGCGCTGGTCGCCAACGGCGACGTCCGGGTGAGTCCGGCGGTTCAGGACCACAAGCGCGCCTACGAGGGCGACGAGGGGCCAAACACCGGCGGCATGGGGTCGTACTCGGACGCCGATCTGGAACTCCCGTTCATGACCGAGGACGACTACATGGACGCGGTCGACGTGCTGGAGGCCACCGTCGACGCCCTGGCGGGGTTCAAGGGCGTCCTCTACGGGCAGTTCATGCTCACCGCGGAGGGCATCAGGGTCGTCGAGTTCAACGCCCGCTTCGGCGACCCGGAGGCGATGAACACGCTCCCCGTCCTCAACACCGACTTCCTCGACGTGCTCGTCGCCGCGCGCGAGGGAGATGAACTCCCCCAGCTATCGTTCGCCCCGCAGGCCACCGTCTGCAAGTACGCCGTCCCCGACGGCTACCCGACGGACCCCGAGGCGGGCGCGAAGGTGAAGATAGACGAGGAGGACGCGGCGCAAGCCGCGAAACAGTCGAGCGGCGGCGAGCCGCGAGACAGCGCCGGCGACGCCATCCTCTTCTACGCCAGCGTCGACGAGCGCGACGACGGCATCTACACGACGACGTCCCGGTCGGTCGCGGTGGTCGGCGTCGCCGGCACCATCTCCGAGGCCGAAGAGATAGCCGAGGACGCTCTCGAAGCGGCGGGCGAGGAGGGCCTCCGGATGCGCCACGACATCGGCAAACCGGACCTCGTCCAGCAGCGCATCGACCACGTGAAGGAACTGCGCGGTAACTGACGCCGAGTCGGTCGCCCGGTTTCGGCGTGGCCGGTGGGCAAGTTCCGACGGCGCGAGGTTGAAGTCCCCAGCGGCGGAACCGACGAGCGTGACCGAAGACGCCACGACGGGGAAGGCAGGTGACCCGGACGCCGCTGGCAGCGACCGCGACGCAGACGGCGACGGGTCGTCGGCCGAGCGACCGGCCCGCCACGGCCGCATCCGGCGCCACCCGACGGCCGGGCCGGCCAACTCGCTGCGCCACTGGCCGGACGCCGTCGGCCCGCTCCGGGTGGTGGTGAACTTCCTCGCGGTGTGGGTCGTCCGCTACTCCCCGAGCCTCCGCCTGAAGAACTGGATCCTGCGCCGACTCGGGGCGGACGTCGGCACCGGCGTCGCCTTCGCGCTGACGGCCACCCCCGACGTCTTCTGGCCGGAACTGGTGACGATCGGCGACCACGCCATCGTCGGCTACGACGCGACGATACTGTGCCACGAGTTCCTCCAGGACGAGTACCGGACCGGCGAGGTGGTCGTCGGCGAACGCGCGATGATCGGTGCCGGCGCGACCATCCTCCCCGGCGTCGAAATCGGTGCGGGCGCGCAGGTCGGCGCGAACTCCGTCGTGACGCGCGACGTCCCGCCGGAGACGACCGTCGCGGGCGTGCCGGCCGAACCCGTCGACGACTAGCGGGTATCGATGCGGACGGGAGGTCGCGTTCCCTGGTAACGAACACCGACCGGGCGTAACAGTTTTGCAACCGTTCCGACACGAACCGGTATGGACGACTACGACGCGAAGAACCGCGCGCTCTGGGACGACTGGAGCGACGACTTCCAGGCGCTGTGGAACGCGGAGACGGACGAGGGCGGTCTCCCTCCAATCTACTCACCGCTGCCCGACGCCGACTCGCTGGCCGACTGGCAGGCCGAAAACCTCCCCGAGTTCGAGGAGATGGACTTCGTCGAACTGGGCTGTGGCGGCGGCCAGGGGACGGTCGGTGCCGCTCGCGAGGGAGTCGGGAGCGCCGTCGGCGTCGACTTCTCGACCCAACAGCTCCGTCACGCGGTCCGCCTGCGGAACCTCTACGGCGTCGACGCCCGGTTCGTCGGCGGCGACGTGACGGACCTGCCGCTCGGCGACGGCGAGTTCGACCTGGCCCACTCGGGGTACGTCTACTTCATGGTCGAGGACGTCGAGGCGGCGTTCGCGGAGGCCCACCGGGTGCTCCGGGAGGGCGGACTCCTCGACTTCGAGATACCGCACCCGTTCCACGAGCAGTTCGACCCGGAGACGCTCGAACTCGAACGGAGCTATCACGCCGACGGCCCCCGCCGGGAGAAACACGACGAGGTGCTCCACGAGGACATCGTCGTCTTCGACCGGCGGCTGAGCGACCTCCACAACGCGCTGGTCGACGCGGGCTTCGCGGTGAAGCGAATCACGGAGACGCCGAATCACGACGTCCCGGGCGACTACGACGAGGACGACGTCGCCCCCGGCACGTCCCGGGAACTACTTGCGAACGTCCCGCGAACGCTCGGGTTCTGGGCGGTGGCGGAGTAGGTTCCGGTCGGAGCGAGCGTAGCAGCGTTCGACGCCGCCTCCGCTTCACGCGGTCGGTCGGACCGTCACTCCCGGATGCGGACGATGCCGGACTGGAACACCCGCTGGTTCGGGATGATGTACTCCTCGCCATCGCTCTCGATGTGGGTGACGAGCATGTCTATCTCCTGGACGATGCCCCGGTGTTCGTCTATCTCCACCTCGTCGCCGATGCTGAACGGCTGGGTCAGGACGAGGTACAGTCCCGCCGCTCCGGCCGCGAGCAGTTGCTTGAACGCGAGGCCGAGGAGGAAGACGAGGCCGAACGCGTAGGCGGCGAGGAGGACGAGCAGGGCCTCGATGGCGACGTTTAGCTGGCCGAGGGCGACGAGCGCCGAGAGGAAGAAGATGCTGTACTTGACGAGTTCCGGGATCAGGCCCACCTCCGGGACCTTGACGCTCCGGAGGCGCTCGCTGACGATCAGCTTCGCCTTGTCGCCGGCGATGAGACCGACGATGAGGGCGAAGACGGCGACGAACAGCGCGGGGAGGAACCCGGTGAGCCGCGACCAGAACACGATGGTGTCGAACAGCTGCGAGACGTTCAGGGCGAGTATCACCGACCCGACGTAGACGAACAGCGCCGCCAGGTTCGCGACGAGACCGATGGTCGACGTCCCGAGGCTCCGGGCGGTGCGCTCGAACGGCGTCCCCTCGACGGACTCCTGGACCCCGGCGTCGAGGAGCAGTCGCCGGGTCGCCCGCCAGACGGCGTAGCCGAACACCGCGCCGAAGACGAGTATCGACAGGGAGACGATGAACGCCCCCTGTTCGGAGAATATCATCCGAATGATCTCCGGCCAGCTGGGTTGCATCAGTACTCCTCCGGATCGAGCTCCAGTATCAGTTCGCCGCCCTTGAACGCCCGCACGAGGCCGTCGCTCTCGGAGAGGACGATGGCGATGGCGTTCGTGTCGCGGGTGATAGCGCCCGCGGCCATGTGTCGCGCGCCGAGTCCCTTGGGGATGTCGACCCCCTCGGCGGACGGTTCGAGGTAGCGGTACGCGGACACTATCTTCCCGGCGTCGGAGATGACGAACGCGCCGTCGAGGCGGGAGAACTCCTTGAGCATCACGTTCACGATGGGGTCACCGACGTGGACGTGGGACTTCTCGAAGGGGTTGTAGGACAGCGGCCGGGACTTGTTCATCACCTTCCCGGCGTCGCCGACGACGAACAGCGCGCCGACGGGCTTGCCCTTCTGGCCCTTCTTGCCGAGTTCCACCGCCACCTCGAGGACGTCGCGGATGACGGACGGTTCGGCGCGCGAGTCGACGAACAGGTCGTAGACGCCCGATGGCGAGAAGTCGCTCGTCTCGACGCGGACGACGGTGTCGGCCTGTTCGCCGAACACGTCGGCCACGCAGACGACTTCGGACTCCTCGTCGACGTAGCCCTGGTCGAACGCGCCCTCGATGCCGAAGCGAACCCGACCGGCGAGGTCGGTGAAGTCCAGCGGCAGTTCGACGAACGCCGGCGCGTCGACGGCGTTCTCGGTGGCGACGACGACGACGTCGGCGTCGTCCAGGTCGGCAAAGCGTTCGTAGAACGACCCGCTCGGGGAAAACAGGAAGAGTGCGTCGGCGTCGGCCACGACCTCGTCGAGCAGGTCACGCAACTCGCTCATCGTACGACCCAACCGTACCGACGGGAAAAAGCCTTGCGGGCCGTCTGACGCCCGTCAGTCGTCCGGCAGCGGCGATTCTGGCCGGTAGGGGGACGGGGCCGTCACAGCGCGTCGAGGAACCGGTCGAACGCGCCGCTCTCCGGGTGGCAGTGACAGTACGTCCCGAGCGTCCGGTACTCGACGAGTCCGTCGTGGTCCCCGTCGATTCCGGACCCCCGGACCACGTCGAACGCGAACGTCGCGTCGGACGCGACGGTTGCCTCCGAGTAGTGGAACTCGTGGCCCCGGAGACGCTCGCCCGCCGCCGCGAACGGACCGTCCCCCGTCGCGGCGAGTTCGACGTGGTCGAGCGCCTGGTACCGGTCTGCCATCTCCACGGTCGCCGGGAGGACGCCGGCCATCGCGTAGGTGTCGCCCGCGGCGGTCGTCAGCGACTCGGAGAGAGCCATCAGCCCGCCGCACTCGCCGTACACCGGGAGTCCGTCGGCGGCCCGGTCTGCGAGAGTCGCGAGGGCCGGCGCGTCCGCGAGCGCCCCGGCGTGGAGTTCCGGGTAGCCGCCCGGGAGGTACACCCCGTCGGCGTCCGGCAAGTCGTCGCCCGCCACCGGCGAAAACGTCACGACATCGGCCCGCTCGCGGAGTCGTTCCGTCGTCGCCGGGTAGGTGAAGCAGAAGGCCGCGTCGCTGGCGACGGCGACGCGGGCGTCGCTCGCTTTCGGTTCCGGAGTGGATTCGGGTCCGGATTCGGGTTCGGGCGGCGTCCGCGCGACGTCGAGGAGTCGGTCGACGTCGAGCGCGTCCGCGGCGGCCGCCAGCGCCTCCCCGTCGAGCGGCGACTCCGGCCCCATCTCCAGTCCGAGGTGCCGGTCCGGTATCTCCAGGTCGGACCGGGGCGGGATTCTGCCGAAGAACGTCATCCCGTCGGGGAGCGCGTCGCGGACCCCCCGCTCGTGTCGGCCGCCGTGACAGCGCTGTGCGACGACGCCGGCGACGTCCACGTCCCGACCGGCCGTCGCGGCGTACTCGCGAAAGCCCAGCGCGGTCGCCGCCACGCTCTCCATCCCCGCGCTGGCGTCGACGACGAGGACGACGGGGAGGTCCAGCGCCTCGGCGACCATCGCCGTGCTCGACCCGTCGCCGTCGTACATCCCCATGACGCCCTCGACGAGACAGAGGTCGCCGTCCCCCCGCCAGTAGTTGCGCCGGAGGCCGTCCTCCCCCTGGAGCCAGGGGTCGAGGGTGCGGGACGGGACACCGGCGACCGCCTCGTGGTGGCTCGGGTCGATGAAGTCGGGGCCCGCCTTCGCCGGCTGGACGGCGAGTCCGTCGGCCCGGAGGGCCTCGATAGTCGCCAGCGTCGCCACGGTCTTGCCGATGCCCGAGGCCGTACCCGCGAGGACGAACCCCTCCACCGTCAGGCCCCCGTGAGTTCGTCGGCGACGATCGCGACGCGCTCGCGCACGTCGGCCATCGAGACGCCGGCACGCTCGGCCAGTGCGAGCGCGCCGCCCATGCCGACGCCCTCCTTCGCCTCGCCGGCGACGTAGGCCGCCATCGCCGGGTGGTCGCTCTCGTCGAACCTGGGGTCGGTGACCTGCAGTTCGAGGTTCAGGTCGTCGGCCGCCGACTCGACGTCGGCTGTGTCGTCTTCAGCGACGTACGACGTCGTCGCCAGCGGGAGTCGCTGCTCTACGCCCGCGTGACGGAGGAGCGCAGCGACCGCCACCATCTGGGACCCGCCGGCGAGCGTCACGGCCGTGTCCGTCTCGATAGCACCCAGCGCGACGCCGGCGGCGACGGCCAGGACGGGGTCCCCCGTCCGGCGGACCGCCCGCTTCGGTTCGCCGCTCGCGTCGCCGGGTTCCAGCGCGCTCGCTTCGAGCGCGTCGGCGACGACGTCGCGCTTGGTCTCGACGGGGTTCTCCGGGAGCGACGAGGAGACGGTCGCCCGTTCACCGAGCGCCCGGAGGACCCCCATCGCCGTCGTCGTACCACCCGGTATCGTCTCGGCGAGGAACAGTTCCGCCTCCGGGAGCGCCCGCCCGAACTGGCGCGCGGCCTCGAACGCTCCGGGGGCGCTCGACACCGGGTCCTGCTCCCTGATATCGTCGCCCGGCCGCGCACCGACGGTGACGGTCGGGGCACCCGTCGGTTCCGCGAGGCCGCCGTCGACGACGGTCGCGTCGAAGCCGACCAGTTCCCGGACGGCGCGGGTGACGACCGCCGGCGTGAGACACCCCGTCGGACTTCGGGGGACCGATGGACCGCGGACGACGTCGCCGTAGGTCAGTATCTCCGCGTCGGCGGCAGGCGTGTGGACCATCGCTTCGGGGTCCGTCCCCGCCGCGCTGATGCCGTCGATGGCACCGGTCCGGGTCGACCCCGCCGTCAGCAGGAACCGCGTTCGCCCAGTTGTCATCGCTACCTGGGTTAGGACAAGTCGGGTTTAACCGCACCGGTCGGTGGACCGGTTGGGATTCCGCCGCTCCGCCCGTGCCATCCCTGCGCATGATTTATACCCCGCCGGCGTCCCTCCTCGGGTATGGACGACTTCGACGAACTCGTCTCGTCGCTCACCCCGCGCGAGGACAACGACGCCATCTCGTCGTACCAGAACACGACCGCCGTCGCCTGCCCGGCCTGCGAGAAGCCCTTCGACGACATGGTCGTCTGCAAGGAGGAGTTCACGTCGCTCAACCTCGA
>CAZMGU010000111.1:0-6769 GCA_964565905.1 uncultured Halobacteriales archaeon | reverse complement strand
AGCACCCGGTCGAGGCCGACGCGGTCGATGACGTTCGAGACGGGTTCGTCCTTGTAGAAGGGGTAGGCCTCGCTGTCCGCGCCGCCGAGGTGGAAGCGCGCGCCGGCCACCTCGTTCTGCAGCAGTTCCTCGCGGGCGCCGTCGGGCGTGTACTCCCAGACGTCGGTGCTGACGTGGCCGGAGCAGGCCAGCGGCTCGCCCACCGTCCCCTGCTCGAAGGCGAGCACGTCGTGGCCCGCCTCGCTGGCCCGGCGGGCGAACCGGGAACCGGCGGGACCGCAGCCGACGACGACGAAATCGTGCATGTCGGTCGTGTGGCCCGCCGCGGTGAAATACCTTCCCAGTCGGGGACGGCCCTCACTCGACGACGGCGAGGCCGCTCGGCGTCCGCTCGCGGTACGCCGCCGGCCAGGCCGTCGGACACAGGTCCCACTCCCGCCCGCCGTCGCTGCGGTAGACGCCGTGGTTCGTCAGCGCGTAGAAGCCGCCGTCGTGGGCGTCGAGGACGGCGCGGGCCATCCCCTCCGGCCCCGGGAGCCCCGCCATCGCGCGTTCCCAGGCCCCGTCCCCGGTCTTGCGGTAGACGAACGACGTGCCCTCCGGGTCGTGAGCGTCGCGCGCGCCGCTGGCCGCGGAGACGACGACGGCGTCGGGGTCGGCCGGGTCGACGGCGAGCCCCCAGACGTAGCGGTGGTCGAGGCCCTCCTGCGGGTACGTCCACGTGTCGCCGCCGTCGGTCGACTCGGCGTAGCCGTCGCCGGCGGCGGTGTACACCCGCCCCGGCGCGTCGGGATGCGTCCGCAGGGTGTGGTTGTCCCGGCGGCTCCCGTCCGGCCGGTCCAGCCAGGTCTCGCCCCCGTCGTCGGTCCGGACGAGTGCCCCGGCCTCGATGGCGACGTACAGTCGCTCCGGGTCGCGGGGGTCGACGGCTATCCAGCGCACGTGGTGGGTGTCCGGGCGCGGCGGGAACGACCACCGGTCCGCAGAGGGGAGGTCCGCAAGGCCGGGTCGCGCCTCCCACGAGTCGCCGCCGTCGGTCGAACGGTAGACGCGGGAGGGTTCGGTCCCGACCCAGACGGTGTCCGGGTCGTGCGGGCTCACCGTCACGGCGGTGACCCGGTGGCCGGGGTCGAGCGTCGTCTCCCACGAGTCGCCGCCGTCGGTGCTCCGCTGGAGGCCTTCCCCGACGGTGCCGACGAACACCCGGTCCGGGGCGTCCGGCGCCGCCGCGAGACACTCCAGGTCGTTGTCGACGAGGCGTTCGCGGACGGTCCAGTCGTCCCCGCTGCCGCGGACGACGAGCACCCGGTCCGCGAGCGCGGCGTACAGTGTGGACATGCGTCCACCTACGCGGGCCGGCGATAAAGGTCGGACGGTGGATATCCCGGGACTAGGACCAGTGACGGGCGGCTTACTCCGGCCAACGGTCGGCCTGTTTTTCAGTGACAGAGCGGTATCGACTACCGCGATCGGAGGACTACCATGAACGACGAGAACACCTCAGACCGCCCCGACGGCGAGTCGACGCGTCGATCCGTACTCAAGAGGGGTGCGCTCGCGACGGCGGCGGCCGGCCTGGCCGGTGTCACGTCCGGCGGGGCCGCCGCCCAGGAGAGCGACGGCACCCCCGGCGACGACCGGAACCTGATGAGCGCGATCATATCGGCGGCGCTGTACCGGCCGAACGCCCGGTTCTTCATCACGTCACCGGTGCTCGACTGGAGCCCGAAGGTCCCCGAAGTCCAGGACAACGTCTGGTCCGACTACAACACGCGGGTCCTACGCTACCTGAACACGGACCAGGAGGCCATGTTCTACCAGGCGCACGAGGCCCAGATCCCCCAGTTCGACCAGGAGGCCGGCTACGTCGTCGATGCCGAGGGAGACACCGGCCCGAACGGTGCCCCGCAACCGGAGATATTCCGGATGCACCCCGGGTTCGGCCTGCTCGGCGATTCCAGGTACATGGCGATCCGGTTCAGCTCCGTCCCCGAGGAGGAGGAGGACGACTGGCTGGACAACGACGACTGGTGGTACGCCGGGAAGGACGAGGACGCCGTCGGTCCCGACGACGTCCCAGGTAGCGACGGCAACGCGACGGGCGGTAACTGATCGGTCGCGGACCCGGCCGGCGGACTCCGGCCGGAACGTTCGTCCGTTTACGTCCCCTTACTTGCGTCCGAACCGGTCGCCGCGGAGTCGCGGTCGGTCCGGCGCGCTCGACGGCGACCCGGACCCCCGCCGAAACGCTGGCTTTCGGGCGGCGGTCACCCCGACACGTCCGGGGCGTAACCACTGCTTTGGCTCCGTGACAGTGACCCTACTCCGGCGAACGGTCGCGCTCCTTAACCCTGTCAATCGACTATCAACTCCTGCCTTCGGAGGGTTACTTATGACAGACGACGAGAGCCTACTACACGAACTCACGGGCGAATCGACGCGTCGATCGGTACTCAAGAGCGGTGCGCTGGCGACCGCGGGAGCGGGACTGGCCGGCGTCACGTCCGGCGGTGCCACCGCGCAGGACGACGACGGACTCGCCGACGGCCAGGAGTGGGACAAGGCGATCATGCCCGTCGGCCAGTTCCAGCCCAACTCCCGGTTCATCATCACGTCGCCGGTACTCGAGTGGAGCCCGAACGTCCCAGAGATACGCGACAACGTCTGGTCGGAGTACAACACCCGCGCCATCCGCTATCTCAACACGAACGAGCAGGTCCTGTTCTGGCAGGCCCAGGACGCCGAGGTCCCCAACTTCAACCAGGAGGCGGGGTACGTCGTCGACGCCGAGGGCGACACCGCGCCGGACGGGAACACGCCACAGCCGGAGGTGTTCCGGATGCGCGCCCAGTACTCCCCGTTCGGTGACTCCGGCTACGTCACCGTGAACTTCACTCCCGTCGGGGAGGACGAGCAGGACGACTGGCTGGACAACGACGACTGGTGGTACGACGACGAGGAAGACCAGGTCGGTATCGGCGACGACGTCATCGACGGCGGAAACGGCAACGCCACCGGCGGCAACGCGACGGGCGGCAACGCCACCGGCGGTAACTGACCGGTCCGGCCCGAACGTAGGCCACTCGTCCCGGGTCCCCCTACGTTCGAGCGAGGGTGCGAACGATAGCCTCCTTTTTCGGCACGTCGTCGGAGAGCGCGCCTGGCCTCACTCGCTCGACTCACGCCCGCCGCTCTCGCCGGTCCAGCCACTCCGAGAACGCCAGCGGGACGACCAGTCCGACGCCGAACAGGGAGAGCCAGCCGACCCACTCCGGCGCGCCGGCGCTCTCCGCGGCGACCCACCCGGCGACGGCGACGACGACGCAGACGGCGGTGACCTTCGTGTCCAGGGAGACCATGGGGTGCATCGTTTCCGCTCGGACGTAACTGTTGGGCGTCTCGGAGTAGGACGGGGGGTGCCGCGGAGTTGGCCGGACTGACTATCTCCGAGATGATGCACGAGGCCAACGAGCGCGGGGTCATGTCGAACTACGACGCGAGTGAGATTTCTGACGACGTGGATGGGTTTCGATCCAGAGTGTCTTAGGACAGGTTACGAGACGGTCGCTTTCGTTGCCGTTGGGGACGAGTCAGCTGCTCAGTAGGTATGCGAACTTACCGGAGTTCACCGAACGCAAACGCTATACGGTATAGAAGTGTTTGTTCAGACATGTATGCGACGGTTCGGGATTCGCTTGAAGACTGGTATAATCCGAATATTCAGTCTGCGGCGATTGCATTGATGGGTTCGAGTTTTAGCCTCTTTCTATTCCTCAACAATCCCGATTTTACGAACCCGTACTACGTTTTCGGAGTCGGATTGATGGGCTTCGCAATCATCTTTGCAGCGATTATGCTCATTTCTGCGCTACTGAAGCGCCGATAGACTATACCGTGTACTGACCGATACGTGCGTTCCCTGTATAGACTACAGCCACGAACCTCCCCAACCGATTCCTTCGGTCGCTCCGCTCCCTCAGTCATCCCTCGCACAGTTTCGGCTCGCGGCCTCACTGTCGCTCGGCACGCTCGCCAGCGCGCGCCACGACGGAGGGCAAGCATACCGCTCGCCTTCGGTGAGCGGTTTCACTTCTCGCGAGACGCGAAGCGTCGAGCGAGAAGGGAGTTTTTCCCCACGTTTTTGCGACGAGTGGTTCCCGCAGGGCCGCGGAGCGGCCCGAGGAAACCCGAGGTGGTTCGAAAGGCACGAAGTGCCTTTCGTCATCACGAGAGAGCTTCGCTCTCTCGAACGAAGTAAAAAGTGGGTTCTAGTCGTCGGCGGCGGCCACGCTGGTCTCCCGGTCGGCCCGGGGGCCCTCCAGTTCGACGTCGGGGAGCAGGTCGCGGAGGTAGCGGCCGGTGTGGGACGCCTCGGTCTGGGCCACCTCCTCGGGCGTTCCCGCGGCGACTATCTGGCCGCCGTTCTCGCCGCCCTCGGGGCCGAGGTCGACGACGTGGTCGGCGTTTTTCACCAGGTCGAGCTCGTGCTCGATGACGACGACGGTGTTGCCGTCGTCGGTGAGGCGGTGGAGGACGTCGATGAGTTTGCGCTCGTCCTCTGAGTGGAGGCCGGTGGTGGGTTCGTCGAGCAGATAGAGGGTTTCGCCGGAGTCCTTCTTGCCGAGTTCCTCGGCGAGTTTGACGCGCTGGGCCTCACCACCTGAAAGGGTGGTCGAGGGCTGGCCGAGCTGCATGTAGCCGAGGCCGACGTCCTTCAGGAGTTTCAGGCGGCGGCGGATACCGGTGTGGCCCTCGAAGAAGTCGAAGGCCTCCGAGACTTCCATGTCGAGGACGTCGGCGATGGTGGCGTCCTTGTACGTGACGTCGAGCGTCTCGTCGTTGTAGCGCGCGCCGCCGCACTCCTCGCAGGGGACGTGGACGTCCGAGAGGAAGTTCATCTCGATGGTGACCGTCCCCTGGCCGCCGCAGGCCTCGCAGCGGCCGCCCTTGACGTTGAACGAGAAGCGACCGACCTCGTAGCCGCGCTGTTTCGCGAGGCTGGTCTCGGCGAACAGTTCGCGGATGTGGTCGAAGACGCCGGTGTACGTCGCCGGGTTCGAGCGCGGCGTCCGGCCGATTGGCGACTGGTCGATCAGTCGGACCGTCTCTATCTGGTCCAGGCCGGAGAGGCCGTCGTGGTCGCCCGGGTCGACGCTGGTGTTGTCGTTCATCTCCCGGGCGAGCGCCTTGTACAGCACGTCGTGCATCAGGGTCGACTTCCCGGACCCGGAGACGCCGGTGATGGCGGTGAAACAGCCGACCGGCAGGTCGACGTCGACGTCGTCGAGGTTGTGCTGGCGGGCGCCCTCGATGGTGATGTTCCCCTGTGGTTCGCGGCGCTCGCTCGGCACGGGGATGGCCCGCTCGCCGGAGAGGTACTTGCCGGTGACGCTCTCCTCGCAGTCGACGAGTTCCTCGACGGGCGCGTTGGCGACCACCTCGCCGCCGCGGCGGCCGGGACCGGGGCCCATGTCGACGACGGTGTCGGCCCGGCGCATCGTCTCGGTGTCGTGTTCGACGACGATCAGGGTGTTGCCCAGGTCGCGGAGTTCCTCCAGCGTGTTCAGCAGGCGGTCGTTGTCGCGCTGGTGGAGGCCGATGGAGGGTTCGTCGAGGACGTACAGCACGCCGACGAGGCCGCTCCCTATCTGGGTAGCCAGGCGGATGCGCTGGCTCTCGCCGCCGGAGAGCGTCGAGGCTTCCCGGTCCAGCGTGAGGTACTCCAGGCCGACCTCGCACATGAAGCCCAGGCGCGCCCGTATCTCCTTGAGTATCTCCTCGGCTATCTTCGTGTCCCGGGCGCCGAGATTGGCCTCCAGGCCCTCGAAGTGTTCGAGCGCGTCGCCGATGCTCATCCGGTTGACCTCGGTGATGGAGGTGCCGTCGACGAGCACCGCGCGGGACTCGTCCTTCAGCCGGGTGCCGTCACAGGCCGGGCAGGCGGTGACGGCCATGAACTTCTCGATGTGGTCCCGGGTGCCGTCGGAGTCGGTCTCGACGTAGCGGCGTTCGAGGTTGGGGATGACGCCCTCGAAGCGCTTGGTCTTGCGCCGGGTCCCGTTCCTGGTGGAGCGACTGAACTCGACCTGCCGGTCGGTCCCCCAAAGGAACTGGCGCTGGACGTCCTCGTCTATCTCCTCCCACGGCGTGGAGAGGAGGACGTCGAAGTGCTGGGCGACGGCGTCGAGGCGGGTCCGGTAGTACGACCGGTTGTAGCTCCAGGGTTCGAAGACGTTCTTGAGCGGCTTGGAGGGGTCCTGGACGACGAGGTCCGGGTCGACCTCCTTGGCCTGGCCGATCCCTTCGCACTCGGGACAGGCACCGTGCGGGCTGTTGAACGAGAAGCTACGGGTCTCAATCTCGGAGATGTCGATGCCGCAGTGCGTGCAGGCGAGTTCCTCCGAGAACTCCACGACGAGGCGGTTCTCGTCGGCGTCGTCGCCGGCCTCGTCGGCGTCGTCCTCGCTCTCCGCGAGGTCGCCGGTCCGCCGGGCGGTCGCCCCGCCGATTTCGACGTCTTCCGGGGCGTCCGGGAGGATCACCTTGATGACGCCGTCGGCCTCTTCGAGGGCCGTCTCGACGGAGTCGGTGATCCGCGAGCGCCGGTCCTCGCTGACCTTCACGCGGTCGACGACCACGTCGATGGTGTGGTCGTAGTTCTCGTCCAGGTCGGGGCGGTCCATCGTGAGGTCGTACTCCTCGCCGTCGACCTCCACGCGGGCGTACCCCTCGCTCACCAGGTCGTCGAACAGGTCCTCGAAGGCCCCCT
>CAZMGU010000110.1:0-6788 GCA_964565905.1 uncultured Halobacteriales archaeon | reverse complement strand
GTCGGCTCCTACCCCAAGCCCAAGTGGCACGACCGCGCCCGCGAACTGTTCGAGGACGAGGACGCCGACTTCGGCTCCGACGAGTGGGAGGAGGCCAAGGACGACGCCGCCCGCCTCATCACGGAGGAACACGAGCGCTCCGGCCTCGACGTCGTCGTCGACGGCGAGATGCGCCGCAACGAGATGGTCGAGTACTTCGCCGAGCGCATCGACGGCTACGAGTTCAACGGCCGCGTGAAGGTGTGGGGCCACAACTACTACGACAAGCCGAGCGTCACCGACGAGGTGGAGTACGACGAGGAGTGGCTCGTCAGCGAGTACGAGTTCACCAGCGACGTGGCCTCGCGCCCCGTCAAGGTGCCCATCACCGGCCCGTACACCCTCGCCAACTGGGCGTTCAACGAGGTGTACGAGGACGAGGCCGCGCTGGCCTACGACCTGGCCGACCTGGTCAACGAGGAGATAGAAGCGCTCGTGGAGGCCGGCGCGCGCTACATCCAGATAGACGAACCGGCGCTCGCGACGACGCCGGACGACCACGCAATCGTCGGCGAGTGTCTGGAGCGCATCGCGGACGAGGTGCCCGACGACGTCCGCCTCGGCCTCCACGTCTGCTACGGCGACTACTCGCGCATCTACCCCGAGATGCTCGACTACCCGGTCCACGAGTACGACCTGGAACTCGCCAACGGCGACTACGACCAGCTAGACGTGTTCAAGGAGCACGAGTTCACCAAGGACTTCGCGATGGGCGTCACCGACGTCCACGTCGCCGAGGTGGAGTCCGTCGAGGAGATAAAGGAGAACATCAAGAAGGGGCTGGAAGTCGTCCCGCCTGAGCAACTCACCGTCTCGCCGGACTGCGGCGTGAAACTCCTCCCGCGCGAGGTGGCCTACGGCAAGATGGAGAACATGGTGCAGGCCGCCCGCGAGGTGGAGGCGGAACTCGACGCCGGCGAGATAGACGTCGTCGCGGAACCGGAAGCCAGCGCCGACTAGCGGCGGGGAGCGTGGCGACGGGGAGCGGAACCCGTCCCGCGAACTCCGTCCGGGAAAACGTTATTACCTCGTCACGTCTTCGAACACACGAGCGACTATGTCAGCGACAGCCACTTCCACGCGAGCCGAACTCTACCTCCGCGGCGACACGTACGGCACCTACGACGCCCAGCAGGCCATCCTGAACCGCGTCCGTCGGCTGGAGGGCGAGGACGTCCTCGACGAGGCGACCGTCGCGGACGAGTGGCAGCGCATCCGCACGCTGGACGAGGACCACCGGAGCGGTGCGCTGGCGACGTACCGGGAGTTCGACGAGTGGGCCGACCACAACGGCTACTCGCTCGCGCCGGCGTTTGAGTGCCGGACGCGGTCGTACCTCGGACTGGACAGCGTGGACGACGTCGTCGTCTTCCCCGTCGCCTCGCTGGCGGTCTACGAGGACGACGGCCTCCGGGCGGTCTTCCCGTGCTCAGACGAGGAGACGACCTACACCGTCGGGGACTGCCTCGACGCGTTCGAGCGGGGCGACGACGACTGGCTGGCGCAGTTCGACGCCGTCACGGTCGAGCGGACCGAACCGCGACTCGACGCCGGACTGCGGGCATGAGCGGTCGCGGTCGGGTTCCGGGAACGGTGACGGAGCCGTGAAAACTGAGAGAAGCGACGGCTAGGGCCGGGGGAGCGCGTCGACGAGGCGCTCGAACTGCTGGCGGTACTGGCCCTCGGCGCGGGCCCGGACGAGTCCGGACTCGTCGGCGAACGCGCCCTCGAAGCCGCCCATCCGCCACAGCAGCGTCGATAGCTGGTAGAGCGGACGCCGCTCCTCGTACCCCTCGTCGAAGGCGAACGCCCGTTTCTCCTGGTACCCCTCGTGGAGCACCCGTCGGAGCTGGTCGCAGAGCTCCGGGTCGCGGAAGGAGGAGTCGATGAAGAGGAACTCCGTCTGGGCGAGGTGGTACTCGGGATGCGCGGCGAGAACGTCCTGCCAGTCGAGGACGGCGGTTATCGGGTCCTCGAGGTCGGGGTCGAACAGCAGGTTCGCCGGCCGGAAGTCGTCGTGGACGAGGCGCGGGACGCCGTCCTCGGGGACGAGCGCGAGCGCGGGTTCGATGTTCTCGCGCGCCCGGTCGGCGATGTCCGCGAACGGCGTCTCGGCGAGGCCGTCGATGTGACCGGTCGTGAGCTTCTCGAAGTAGTCGCGCCAGCTACCGGTCAGGTCGCGGACGATGATGCGGTCCTCCCAGAGGTCGAGCCACCCGAACGCCTCGAAGGCGATTTCGGAGTGGAGGTCGCCGAGGATGCGCCCGGCCTGGGCGACGACGCGCTCGCGGAGGTCCATCGACAGGTCGGCGAAGTGTTCCCCCAGGTTCTCCCCCTCCAGCCGCGCGGTGACGAAGTACGGCTGGACGTCCGTGGTCGGGTCCTGCTTGAAGACGAGTATCTCCGGGACGGGGACGTCGGTCCGCGCGCGGATGTACTCGTGGAGCTTCGGTTCGACTGCGAACGACTCCATGTGGTCGGGTTCGAACTTCACGACCACCTCGTACTCCTCGCCGGCGTGTTCCAGCGTCACCATGAACACGTCGCTCTGGTGACCACCGCCCGGCCGCTCGAACGAGAAGTCCGCGTAGTCGGGCCCGGACTCGTCGAGCACGGCTTCGATGTCGGTGGCTGACGACGGCACACCGGTGCGTAGAACGTGGGGTTAGAAAAAGCTGTCAGTCCCCGTCCGGCCTCCTGTCCGTCGGTTTTCACTTATCGAACGCACGACGAGCGCGGGCCCGGAACCCCTGGACCCACCAACCTTTATCTTCCGACGGTCGGACCCTCCGGACGCATTGAACTGCGGCTTCAGGCCGAACGTATCGTCTCTCCCCGCCGCGTGACGCGGCTCGCGAGCGACGACGGGTTCGGCCGGCTCGCCGGCTGTGATCGGTCGGGGTTCGCGACCGCGTAACTCGTTCGGTCGTACCCGGTCGTGACGCTGTCCGGCGACAGGCACCACGCCCGGCCCGGTAGCGGCGAGTCCATCGGTTCTTTCGACGACTCGTTCGCGAGGGCGTGGACCGTCTCGACTTCAGACAGCCGCGAGCCGCCGAATCACGTCAATGCGACACGCCCACGAACCACGACAGCAGGGGTATCGACCAGCGACCGCACCGAACGCAAACACGCCGCACGGCTCCGATGGAGGGGATGCGTGATGACGCGCTCCCCGACCGAACTGGTTCTCGACTCCCGGACCATGGGTGGTCCCGACCGCTACCGATTCGACACCGACGACGGCCTCTGCTCCCCGGACTCGTTCAGAACCGCAGACCTCCTGCTCCTCGACGCGCTCTGGGACCGGTCTCCCGACCGACTCCTCGTTCCCCGGGCCAACTACGGCGTCGTCGGGGTCGTCCTCTCGCACGCGGGGAGCGACGTGACGATGACCGAGACGAGCTCCCGCGCCCGGAACTACTGCGCTCGAAACATCGCGAGAAACGATGCCGACGCGGCGGTCACGCTGGTCGCGGACCTCGTCTCTCCTGGCCGGGATGACTGTCCAGCGATCGACGGCGAGTTCGACGCCGCTGCATACGCGCCGCGTCCGTACGTGCCGGTCGCCGTCGGGAAGCAACGGATCGCCGATTCGCTCACTGCGCTCGAACCCGGCGGTACACTCTTCGTGGCGGCGACGACCGAGTCGGGCGGCAACCGATACGCCAACTGCCTGCGGAACGTCGCGACGGGCGTCGAGGTCGTCGCCCACCGGTGCGGCTGCGAAGTTCTCGCCGCGACCCGACCGGCGGTGTTCGAGCCGCCGACCTACGTCGATCCGCGGACGCTGAAAGCGTCGGTCGACGGCGTCTCACTCTCGCTCCACACCGTTCCCGGGCTCTTCGCGGCGACGGGGGTCGACCACGGAACGCGATTGCTCGCGGAGGCGGCCGACGTCGCGGACGGGGACCGCGTGCTCGACTGCTGTTGCGGGTACGGCACGCTCGGAGCGTACGCCGCAACGGTCGCCGACTGCGAGGTGTGGCTGACCGACGACGACGCCGTCGCGACGGCCTGCGCGGAGCGAAGTCTCGCCGAGTCCGACGCCGCGGGGACCGTCGTCACGGCCGACGGCACCGCCGGCGTCGCGGGCGAGGTGTTCGAAACGGTGCTGTGCAATCCGCCGACACACGCCGGCGACCGCGTACTCAACGACCTGTTCGCCGGCGTTCGGGGCGTCCTCGCTCCCGACGGTGTACTCTGGGTCGTCCACCACCGGTCGCTCGACCTGTCCACTCACTTCCGCGCGTTCTCGACCGTCGAGACAGCAGCGCACGGACGCGAGCACGTCGTCCGGCGAGTGTCTGACTGACGAGGCGCGGCGGCAGTCGCCGGGGCGAACCACCGGGGACACTATCACGCCGTGGGTCGATGGCAGGATAGATGATTCCACACATGTCGGTCCCACGCGACGTCTACCTGCCCGTCGCAGCACAGCCGAGCGTCGACTCGCTCGTCGACCTCTCCCGGCGCGCCGAGGAGGCCGGCTACGAGCGGGTCTGGCTCCCCGAGACCTGGGGACGGGACGCCGTGACGACGCTCACCGCCATCGCGGAACGCACCGACTCCGTCGGCGTCGGGACGTCCGTCGCGAACGTCTACTCGCGCTCGCCCGCGCTACTCGGCCAGACGGGGGCGACGCTCCAGGAAGTGTCGGACGGCCGGTTCCGCCTCGGCCTCGGCCCGTCCGGACCGATAGTCGTGGAGGGGTGGCACGGCGTCGACTTCGACCGGCCGCTCCGGCGGACGCGCGAGGCCGTCGAGATAGCGAAGACGGTGCTCCGGGGCGAGCGACTGGACTACGACGGCGACGTCTTCCAGCTATCGGGGTTCCGGTTGCGATGCGACCCGCCGGAACCGCGGCCCGGCGTCGACGCCGGCGGCCTCGGGCCGAAGTCGGTCGAACTCGCGGGCCGCTTCGCCGACGGCTGGCACGCGCTCATGCTGACCCGCGACGGCCTGCGCGACAGACTGGACGACTTCGAGCGCGGCGGCGACCTGGGCGACCGCGACCGGAGCGACCAGCGGGTGACGCTCTCGGTGCCGTGCTGTGCGCTGGAGGACGGCGAGCGGGCGCGCGACCTGACGAGACAGCACGTCGCGTTCTACGTCGGCGGGATGGGGACGTTCTACCGCGACTCGCTGGCCCGCCAGGGGTACGAGGAGACCGCGACCCGCGTCGCCGAGCGGTGGGCCAACGGGGAGCACGAGGCGGCGAAGGCCGCCATCGACGACGACCTGCTCGACGAACTGGCCGTCGCCGGGACGCCGGCGGCGTGCCGGGAACGGCTGACCGACTTCGCGGACGTGGACGGCGTCGACGCCCTCTCCGTCTCCTTCCCGCGGGCCGCCGAACCCGACGAGATTTCGGCGACGCTCGACGCGCTTGCCCCCGGGCGGTGAGGGACTCGGCCACGGCATCGCAAGGCGCGGCTATTTGAACCAGAGCCGACAACTGTGAGTCATGTCCAGCGGGAGCACGGCCACCGCGAGGGAGGACCGATTCCGGTGTCCCGTCTGCGGTCGCGAGTTCGCCAGCGACGACGAACTGGAGCGCCACGTGAGGGACGCGGGACTGCTCTGGTGAGGGCGTTCTGGTGGTCACGCCGACCGATCGGTCGGACCGGTCAGTCCTCGGGGAATATCTTCCCCGGATTGAGCGTCCCGTTCGGGTCGAACGTCTCCTCGATGCCGCGCATCAGGTCCACGGCGGCGGCCCCGTGTTCCGGTTCCAGGTAATGACGCTTGCCGAGGCCGACGCCGTGTTCTCCCGTTGCCGTCCCGCCCAGGTCGATGGCGCGCTCGACGACGTCGCGGTACACCCGTTCGCCGCGCTCGACCATCGACTGGTCGTCGGGGTCGACCATGACGTCGTAGTGGAGGTTGCCGTCGCCGGCGTGTCCGAAGGCCGTGACGTCCAGACCCGCCTCCGTACCGCGCTCTTTGACGTAGGCGACCATCTCGCGGTACTCGCCCAGCGGGACGGTGACGTCGCCGGGGTGGAGCGGTTGCCGGTCCTCGTCCCACTCCTGGACGGCGTAGGCGAGTTCCGCGCGCGCCTCCCAGAGGTCCTCCATCCCGTCGCCGGCGGCGACTTCGAACCGGCGGACGTCGTGGGCCTCGAAGATCCGTTCACAGCGGTCGACCTCCTCGTCGACGCCGTGGTCGGCGTGGAACGCCAGGAACACCATCGGCGCGTCGGGGAGGCCGGCGTCGAGGTAGTCGTTCGTCATCGTCGCGGTGAGGGCGTCGACGAACTCGATCCGTGCGACGTCGACGCCGGCCTGCATCGCGTCCGTGATCGCACCGGTCGCGTCGTCGACCGAGTCGAAGACGGCGCGGCCCCCGCGGACCTGCGCCGGGCGGCGGGCGAGTTCGAGCGTCGCGCGCGTAGCGACGGCGAGGGTCCCCTCGCTCCCGACGATGAGGTCGAGGAGGTTGTAGCCGCTCGACGTCTTGGCGGCCTTGCTCCCCGTCGTTATCACCGTCCCGTCGGCGAGGACGGCCTCCAGTTCGAGCACCCAGTCGGCCACCTCGCCGTACTTGACGGTCTCCATCCCGCTCGCGTCGGTGGCTATCATCCCGCCGACGGTCGCGCGGTTCCCCGAGGCCGGCGCCGGCGGGAAGAACAGGTCGTGTTCCGCGACCGCCGCGTCGACGTCGTCGCCGAGGACGCCCGCCTGCACGTCGACCTGGAAGTCGTCGGGCCGGACGTCGAGGACGGCGTCCATCCGCGAGAGGTCGAG
>CAZMGU010000109.1:0-6860 GCA_964565905.1 uncultured Halobacteriales archaeon | reverse complement strand
TCATCAACGACGTGCTCAACGTCTCGTGTGACGACCGCGACCGCCACGAGGAGATAGTGGAGTTCCTGGCGACCCGCGCCGAGCGCGACGTCGAGAAACAACTCAACGCCGCCATGGACCACGTCGAACACGAGACCCTCGACAGCGGGGCCCACCTCTACCGCATCGACGTCGAGAACCACGCCTACCGCTTCACCTACCCCGCGCCCGGGAAGACGACCGGCAAGATCCACGACGAGAAGGTCGAGGAGACCGGCGACCCCGTCATCACCATCGGCTACGGCCCCGACTTCGCCGTCCTCCGCTCCGACGGCGTCCGCCTCGACATCCCCGAGTACGTCACCGAACTGACCGAGGAGATAGACGGCGGCGGCGTCTCCGGCGGCGGCCACCTCGTCGTCGGCTCCATCAAGTTCGTCGAGGGGATGCGCGAGCAGGTCATCGACGCCCTCGTCGAGAAGATGGCCGACGCCGAGATAGACGAGGACCTCCAGAGCTCCGACGTGCTCGCCGAGGACGACTAGCTGTTTCGTCGCGAGCGGCGAATCGGTTCCGAAAGTCCGGTGCTGATCTGAACGACGCGCGTCTGTGACGGGTGGTTTTGGCGAGTTGGCTCTGGAAAGAGCAGAAAGGACAACAACTCGAAAGCCCTCGGCGCGCTCGGGTCGCGGGGCTCGCTGCGCACCTCGTTCGTTTCACTCACTCGGTGCTTACATCGCCCGGCTTCCCCGACCGGAAGGTCGGCTCCGCCGACCTTCTCAAACTTGGCGGCTTCGCCGCCAAGCGCACCTCGCCCTTTCAGTCCTCCAGGGTCAGCAAAGCACCGCAGCCCTGCCCTTCCCCGGGTCGCACGGCCCTCACTTTTCGTTCGGGCACGTGCTCCCGGCCGTGCAGTGCGGTCAGGAAGCGGTCGCGCGTCTTACCGCGCGACCGGGGAGGTGTGGTGTCTTGGCGAGCGAAGCGAGCCAAGGCTCGTCAGAGTTCGCTCTGACGGTGGAGGTAACCGCGAGTGCGGGCCGAACATAGTGAGGCCGCACGAGCAATTGCGGTCCTGGCGGACTGAAAGAGCGAGGTGGGGTGGCGGATTCTGCGCGGCCGCTATCTGAGCGAACGGAGTGAACGAAGATATGCCGCACAGAATCCGCGAGCGCACGAGGACTTTCTTCGTGTCGTTCACACCCATGAGAGGGGCCTCCAGAACACCCGAATCGTTACAGACACGCCCCGTACCGTTCGAAAGTCAGTCCTCGAACTCCAGACGTCTCGCCACGAGGCCGGCAACGATCAGACACCCGACCACGGCCCCGGCCAGTCCGACGGGCAGCCCCGGCCTCCCGCCGCCCCAGTCCGCGTCGAACACCCCACCGTAGTAGTCGGCCACCTCGTCGCCGTAGAGTAGCAGGACCACCTCGCGATTGCTGGTCGCGGCCTGTTCGTTCCAGTTGAGGCTGCCCAGGACGACCCTGTCGTCGTCGACGACGGCTCCCTTCGCGTGGATTTTCTCGTACCGGTCGCCGGAGTCGGCGAGTCGTGCCGTGAACGAGACGTCCCGCTCGTTCGCCCACTCGTCGAAGCGGTCGACCAGCGCCTGGTTGTCCTCCCGGTTGTACCAGGCGTTCCCGAGGAGGAGGCGGACGTCGACGCCGCGGCGGGCGGCCCGCCGGAGGGCCGTGACGAGCGGCGAGTCCCAGTCACCGAGGGTGACCTGCACGACGTCGACCGAATCGTCGGCCGCGTCGATGGTCCGGACGAGCCGTCGCTGGGCGTTGTCGGGCGTGACGAGCAGGTCGGTCCGTTCGACAGCGACCGTGCTGGCTTCGAAGCGAGTCGGATAGTCGCCGACCGACCGCTCGCCGCGCTCGAACCGGCGTCCCTGGCGGTAGGTTCCCCACGGCTTCGCGTCCCGCCAGCCCGCGTCCGCGCGAAAGGTCGCTTCGAGTCCGTCGATGACTCGGGGCTGGTCGGTCACGACGCCCCAGCCGCGGCTGCTGTTGCCGCCCGTGCCGGCCGGTTTCCAGTTCTCGGTCATCACGACGGCGCGGTCGTCGACGACGGCGTACTTCGCGTGGTGGTAGTCGTAGCGGGCGTGTTCGCCGCCGACGAGTCGCACCTCGACGCCGGCCGCGGCGAGGCGGTCGAGGAGGTCGGCCTCCCGTCGCATCCGCCCGCCGACGGGTTCGCCCTCCAGGAGGACGCGGACCGTGAGATCTCGCTCGTGGGCGCGGACGAGCGCATCGACGACCCGGTCCGAGACGAGCGTGTACCCGGCCAGGAGTATCCGCCGGTCGGCGTCGCGGAGCGTCTCGACCGGGACGTCGGGGGCGTCGGGGAGGACGAACGCCCGAACCTCGCCCGGGTCGCCGCGGACGACCGCTCTGTCGGTCGCGCCGACGTGTCGCCAGCGAATGCGGGAGTCGTTCCAGGTCGCGATTTCGCCCTCGGGCGCGTCCCGGTAGCGTCGTTCGTGAACGACGGTCGCGTTCCCGTCGCCGCCCGTCTCGTTCTGCTCGATCCAGACCCGCTCGCCCCCGTTCGCCAGCGAGAGGGACGGTTCAGTAACGATCCGGCCGTCGGTCAGGTTCGCCGCCCGCGGGTCGTTGGCGACGGCGACGCGACCGCCCGCCGAGGCGTCGGCCAGCGAGACGGTCGCTTCGCCGTCGGTGAGGACGTACGCGGCGGGGTCGGCGTCGGCCGGTATCGAGACGACGGCGTACTCGCCCGCGTCCTCGTCGGCGACGGGATTCGGATACAGTTCGACGATGGCGGGATGGGGGCCGGCAGGCGTCGTCGCGGACGTCCCGGCAGGCGCGGCCGTTCCCATGCCCGTCGCCGTCGCTGGCAGACAGCAGACGAGGACGAGGGCGACCAGCAGTCTTCGCATCGATGCGGGCTGGTCCCCTCATCGGGGATAAAGTCTCGGAGCGAACGGCGCGAAAAGGGGCGGAAACGGCGGCGAGAAACAGGTCGCCCGGGGTTCAGACGCCGGCGGCCTTCTCGGCCTCGGCCTGGACGAGGTAGGCGCGGTCGTCGGTGTACTCGCTCGCGACCTCCAGGGCGCGGGCGGTGCCTATCTGGCGGAGCGCCCACGCGGCGGACGCGCGAACGGTGTCCTCGTCGTCCTCTGCGAGGACGTCCGAGAGGGGCTGGATCGCGCGGGTGTCCCCGATCATCCCCAGCGATCGGGCCGCCATCGACCGGATCTCCGGGTCGTCCGCGGCGAGGCGGTTCGCGACCGGCTGGGTCGACTCCTCGCTGCCCATCTCGCCCAGCGCGCGGAGGACGACCTTCTGGAGCGAGGCGTCGCCGTCGCCGTGGATGAAGTCGTGGAGCGTCTCGGCGGCGCGGTCGTCGCCTATCTTTCCGAGTATCTCGATGGGCTGCTTGTTCCGCTTCTGGGCGCGCTGGTGGAGTTCGTCGAACGCCGGCGCGGCGTCCTTGCCCATGTGGAGGAACTGGTCGAAGACGTACTCGACGAAGAAGTCCGAGTCCCCGAGTTTGTCCAGCGCGTACAGCATCGGTTCGACCTCGCCCCGGTTGGCGTACATCTTGAGCGCGCTCCACTCCGGCGGGAAGTCCTTCCAGTTCTCGTCGTCCAGGACGTCGTAGAACCCGCGGGCCGACAGCTTCTCCTGGACGGTCAGGTCGTCCCACGTCTCCGCCGCTTCGAGGTCGCCCTCCAGCGTCTCGGCCACCTCGAGCAGGCCCGCTATCTCCTCGGCGTCGTCGTCCGGATCGAACCCGGCGTCGGCGACGGTCGCGGCCGCCGACTCCAGCGCGTCGGCCGCGGAATCGACGTCGTTCCCGGCCGTCGCGTCGACGGCGACGTAGTCGTCGGCGGCCGCCAGGAACGCCTCGACGGCGGCGACGGCGTCGGCCGCCCCGTCGTCGGTCCACTCGCTCTCCTCGACGGTGCCGGCGGCGTCCTCGACGACGGCCGCGACGTCCTCGACGTAGGGGCCGCGCTGCTCCTTGAGGTCCGACCGCAGGTCGTCGAGGCGGGACTCAAGATCGGCCCGCGGGTCCTCGGCGTCCTCGTCGTCCTCGTCCGGTTCGGCCAGGTCGGCCTCCTCGATGCGGGCCTCGATGTCGTCGAGTTCGGCCTCGACGTCGTCGAGTTCCGACTCGGTCTCCGCGGCCTCGAGGTCCGACGCCGCGTCGTCGAGGCGCTGCTCGAAGGCCACGACCGGTCCCTCGGCGGCGGCCGTCTCGGCGTCTTCGCCGTCGTCGTCCCCGTTGCTCATGCGTACGTCTGTGTCTGTCCGGGCCAAGAGTATTTCCTTTCTCGCTCGCTAGCGACGGCCTCCGGAGAGGCCGCGAACGAAGGAAAGCCCTCAACCCGCTCGCTACGAATTGTTGGCGACGACGAAAGAAAGCCCTCGGCCCGCTCGGGTCGCGCGAACCACGCTGTCGTCCGAAAGGCGCTCTGCGCCTTTCGTGATGACGAGAGAGCTCCGCTCTCTCGAACCACGTCCCTCGCTCGTTCCACTCGCTCCGGTACTTGCGGGTTCGGGCTTCCCCGACCGAGCCTCGCCCTTTCATTCCACCAGGACCGCAGTGGATCGCACCCGCCAGTCAGTACTCCGGGTTCTCCTCGGGAACGCCCTCGCGCTGGTTGACCAGGCGGGCGAGGGTGAACAGGGCGTCGGAGAGGCGGTTGAGGTAGGCGACGCCCGTCTCGTTGATGGCCTCCTCGGCGGCCAGCGAGACGGCGCGGCGTTCGGCGCGCCGGCAGACGGCGCGGGTGTGGTGAAGCTTCGCGCCCGGGTCCGAGCCGCCGGGGAGGATGAAAGAAGTCAGGGGGTCGAGTTCCTCGTCGGCGGCGTCGATGTACGTCTCCAGTCGGTCGACGTGGTCGCTGGTCACCTGCGGGTCGCCCTCGTCCGGGTCCGGGTTGGCGAAGTCGGCCTGGACGACGTGGAGGTGGTTCTGTATCTCGCGCAACTGCTCGTCCACGTCCTCGTAGCCGGTGGGCCTGACCGCCCCGACCAGCGCGTTGACCTCGTCGACGCTGCCGTAGGCCTCGATCCGACGGCTGTCCTTCGACACGCGGTCCATCGTCCGCAGGTCGGTCTGGCCCGCGTCCCCGCGGCCGGTGTAGATGGGCATACCGGGACTCCCACCGCGACGTACTTATAGGTCGGTTCGAACGCACACCCGTCCCGTCGACTGGTACACGAGTTCCGACGGGATCGACTGAGTACCTTTCCAGACGCGTGAACGTGCCTCACGATGTGGACACATGAACACTATGGCTGCGCAAATGATTCAATCTTAAATTAAATTTTGCCGAATTCGTTCGTTATCTGTATTTCAGATGGTGATCAGTTCGCTCCGCGACCGGAATTTCGTATAGCGACATGGGATTCACGTTCGAGAACCGGGAGTTTGAACTGTAACCCGGAGAAACGTCCTCTATGGCCCTCGAAATGGAGCATCACTGTCCGAACTGCGGCGGTGAACGGACGTTCTGGCGCGTCGCCGCGACGGAGATGCACCTCGGCGAGAAAGTGAAGTGGCACTGTGGCGACTGCGACTACGGGTTCGTCCGCATCGACGGAACCGTCGACACCAGCGCGTCCGCCTGAACCCGCCGACAGTCGTCTGCAGGTCGGAGGAACGGGCGTCTGCGTCGCCGGAACGGTGACCGGTGGCGGACCCGTCCTCCGATTCTCGCTCCTGATTATCCGACCAGTAGCTTTTAGCTGACCAAGTCGTCAGTTTCTACTCGATGAGCATCGACGTACTCGTCGTCGACGAAGAGGAGGACGTCCTCGACATCACCGCGACCTTCCTCGGACGCGAGGACGGTCTCGACGTCTCCACGGAGACCGACCCCCAGCGGGCCCTCGAGCGCGTCGTCGACGGGGAGTTCGAGGCCGTCGTCAGCGACCTGATGATGCCCGGACTCACCGGGTTCGAACTGTGTCAGGCGATCCGCGAGGCGGGGAGCGACGTCCCCGTCCTCCTGTTCACCGGCCGCGACGAGGCCGACGTCCCGGACTCCGAGGGGAAGGAGTGCGTGGCGGCGTTCGTCACGAAGGGCACCGGCACCGACCAGTACGAGACGCTGGCCGAGTACGTCCGCGACGCGGTGTAGGGTTCTCAGAGTCGCCGTTTCGTCACTCAGTCCTCCAGTTCACGCCACGAGAGCCGCGGTTCGCGCGCCGCGGCGACCTGATCGATCCGCCGGGCCGCGGTCCGTTCCGGCGCGCGCTCGAGCGTCTCGTCGTCCTCGGACGCGACCGCGTCGAAGGCGGCCGCCAGCTGGTCGAGCGTCCGCTTGCTCTCGACCTCCGTCGGCTCCGTCATCAGCGCCTCCGGGACGATCTCGGGCCACTTCGTCGTCGGCGGGTGGACGCCGTGGTCGAGCATCCGCTTGGCCACGTCCGCGGCGTCCTGGTCCCCCGCCGAGGCGACGAACTCGTGGTGGAACGGCCCGAACGGGATGTCGTAGTCGACCTGGCTCGCGAGGTAGTTGGCGTTGAGCACCGCCTTCGCGCTCGCGTCGGAGAGGCCGGCGTCGCCCAGGCGGGCGACGTAGGCGTACGCCTTCACGAGCACCGGCCAGTTCCCCTGGAACCCGTGGACCTTCCCGACGGAACGTTCGGGGTCGAACAGTTCGAACGTCCCACTTCCCGCCTCGCGCTCCCGGACGCGCGGCGCGGGCAGGAAGGGTTCGAGTCGCTCGGCCACGCCGATGGGGCCAGCGCCCGGTCCGCCGCCGCCGTGGGGCGTGGCGAACGTCTTGTGGACGTTGTAGTGCATCACGTCGAAGCCCATGTCGCCGGGCCGGGCCCGGCCGAGGAGGGCGTTGAGGTTCGCGCCGTCGTAGTACAGCAGGCCGCCGGCGTCGTGGACGA
>CAZMGU010000108.1:0-6937 GCA_964565905.1 uncultured Halobacteriales archaeon | reverse complement strand
ACGGCCCGCCGGGCACCGGCAAGACGATGCTCGCGAAGGCCGTCGCCAACGAGACGGACGCGACGTTCATCAAGATGGCCGGCTCCGAACTGGTCCGGAAGTTCATCGGCGAGGGCTCACGGCTCGTCCGCGACCTGTTCGAACTCGCCGCCGAGCGCGAACCCGCGGTCATCTTCATCGACGAGATAGACGCCATCGCCGCCAAGCGGACCGACTCGAAGACCTCCGGCGACGCCGAGGTCCAGCGGACGATGATGCAACTGCTCTCCGAGATGGACGGCTTCGACGAGCGCGGCGAGATCCGCATCATCGCCGCCACCAACCGCTTCGACATGCTCGACCGGGCCATCCTCCGGCCCGGCCGCTTCGACCGCCTCATCGAGGTGCCCAACCCCGAGTTCGACGGGCGGCGGCGCATCCTCGAGATACACACCGAGGAGATGGAACTGGACGAGGACGTCGACCTGGCCCGCATCGCCGGGGGGACCGACGGCCTCTCCGGCGCGGAACTCGCCTCGCTCACCACCGAGGCCGGCATGTTCGCCATCCGCGACGAGCGCACCACCGTCACCGGCCGGGACTTCGACGACGCGCTCGCGAAGATAGAGGAGGACTCCGAGGAGGGGAGCGTCCCCGTCGCGTTCGCCTGACCGGCCCTCTCACGAACTCCTCTCGCTGCGGTCGTTCGCCACCGGCCAGACCTGCGCGCGTGGCCGGTAAGCTTCCCTTTGTTCGACCGACCCCCTTTTGATCCGGTTCGATCCGGCCCAATCGTGTCGGATAGAGTGAACGATCTCCGCCCTTGACGGTGCTGTCGCTCCCCGTGTTCGGTGATGGCGATGGATACCACAGAACGACAGGCCGCGGACGACCTGTCCGACTCCGACGGAGTGGCGGAACGCACCGCAGCGGCACCCACCGGCTCGAACGACGCGTCCGTGTCGCCCGACGGCCTCGGTGGCGGGAGCGCCGAACCGGAGCCCAACGGCGTCGTTTTCGAGTCGCTCACCGAGCGGGCCGTGGTCCGCCTCGAGGTGGACGGCGAGATAGCGACCGGCCAGTTTCCCGCCGAGGGGGACGGGACGCGCGACGACGGCGTCGCTGTCGCCAGGCTCGACGGACGGGGTTCGCTCGCCAGCTTCCGGTTTTCGGGGCCCGTCGTCGCCGTCGAGATACTGCGGGGCGACGTGACGGCCTCGCTGGACCTCCGGACGGCCGCGCCGGACGAACCCGGGTCGGAGCGACGGATCGGCGTCCACGCACAGGGGTCCGACGTCGACTACTCGTTCACCGTCTCGGGCGTCGTCGAACCCGGGGCGGACGCCACCTTCGACGGCGCTGACGAGCGCGGCGAACGGACGGTGACGGGGCGCGTCGCCGGCAGCGGCGTCGACGAGTACACGTACGCCGGGGAGATAACCGAGTTCGAGGCGTCGAGCGACGACGTCCTGGTGCTGCTCGACGACCGCGTCGTCGACCCTGACGACCTCGGCTGACCCTCCTCGTCCCCGGCTGACCCCGGTTCCCGACCCGGTCCTCCTTCCCGATAGCTCTCTTTCCGATAGCTCTCTTCCCGATTACTCTCTCCCTGACCGCCCGGACCGACTCCGTCAGCGCGGCGGCCGTATCGGAACCGTCGTCCCGTCCGTCGGCCCAGGCGTCTCCGGGCGGGCCGTGTGGTTGCGGAGCGCGACCACGCGCCGTTCCAGGGCCGCGAGCGACGCCTCGTCGACCCCGTACTCCTCGCGGAGGGGCGCGGGAAGCCCGTCGGCCTCGGCCCGCGTCTCGTTCAGTCGTCTGTGGAGCGACCGCGTCAGGTTAGCCAGCGCGTCGCGCTGTCCCGGGTCGAGGTCGACCGCCCGCTCGCCCGAGACCGGTTCGGACCGGTTCGACGCCCAGCAGCCCTCGAGCGTGGTGACGTTCGACTCGATCCGTTCGGCCTCGTCGGCGACGATGCCGGCCCGCTCGCGGGCGGTCGTCGCGTTCGCCAGTCGGTCGTCGAACCACCGGTCGTTGCGGGCGCTGTCGTTCAGCGCGCTCCCGATCTCCTCGCGCTGGTTCCCGATGGCGGCGGCGAGGCGGCCGCCCGGGGCCGACACGGTCCGGTTCGCGTCGGTCGCGTTCGCGCCGGTCCTATTCTCGAGCATCTCGATGCACGCGGCTCCGTGCCCCTGCCCCGCCGCGGGTGAGGCGAGGAGGACGAACCCCCCCGTCACCGCCAGCAGGGCGACGGCGAGCGTGCGCGCGTGACCGGTCGATTCGTCGTTCATCGTCGCGTCGTCCATGGATCGTACATTCGGGGAGTCTCCTCGTGGTGCTAGGCGTCCGACCGACCGGAGTCGCTCGACTCCGGCAGCGACAGCACGTTCTCTCGTCCGATGCGGAAACTGCGTATCCGCCCGTCCTCGCGGAGGCCGGAGACGACGTAACTGGTCTTCGCCTCCGTCCAGCCGAGTTCCTCGGCGACCGCCTGTTGCTTGAGGCGTCCGCCGCGCTCGTCCAGCAACCGGACGACCCGCTCCTCGTTGCTCAGGAGTTCCGGGTCCTCGCCGTCGTCCCCCGACGAGCGCGCGACCAGGGAGGTCAGCGGGACGCCGTCACGCCGCCGGAGCGACCAGACGCCGACGAGTCCGAGACCGACGAGCGCCGCGCCGACCGGCAGGACTCTCGACCCGGTCCAGGCCGGTTCCGCGAGGCGGACCCGCGGTCCGTCGGAACCGAACGCCGTCGGCCCGCGCCAGGTCACCGTGTGGTCGCGCCGGGCGTCGGGCGCCGGGTCGACCGCGGCGAGTTCGTACCCGTCGGGCCAGGAGAGCACCAGGCGTTCCCCGGAGCCGAGGAAGAACCCCTCGAGGGCGTCGCCGACGCGGAGTTCCCCGTCCGCGGTGCTCGCGAATCCGTGCCACCGGAAACTGTAGACGACGACGCCGTACTCCCGCGGGATCCGTCGGACTGTCGTCTCGACGGCGAAGCCGGTGCCGGTCATCTCCCGTCCGGTGGCGTTCTCGGCGCTCTCGACGGTCCGCCGGATCCGCTCGAAGAACCCGTCGTTCGGGGTGGCCGCGTCCGTCTCCAGGTCCCGCCGGAGTCGCTCGAACGCCGCCGCGTCGCTCCGGTCGTCGAGTCGCGTCCGGTACTCCACCTGCCACCGGGCCGACCCGTTCTCGGCGACGTCGACGTACAGGAGGACGCCGTCGGTTCCCATCGCCGTCCCGTTGCGCTCCGGCCCGGCGGCGTCGGTCGTCTCGACGTCGTCGACGCCGGGGCCGTGGCCGGGGTCGGCCGGTCCCGAACCGGGGATCGCGGACCCGGCGGTCGCCAGCGGTATCACGGCCACGGAGAGCGCCAGCATCGTCATTCCGAGACCCAGGAGCGGCCGTTCCATCCGTACGGACAGACGTCGCCTCAGTTACATATGGGTTGTTGCGACGTGGGGACGGTTGGGTTCCGTGTAGTTGCGGGGAACGAACGTGCGACACGACTGCCGGTCCGGCGCTCGCCAGCGTCGGGCGGCACCGGCCCGTTCCGCACCGGCGGCCGCGAGCGACGCACCGAAACCCCTTACCGCCAGCGTCGTCGAACGACGTGTATGAGCGTCATCAGAGTGGTCTGGGGCATCGGCGAGGGGCTCACGGAGCTGAGCGGCTTCGACGCGGCCCTCGCGGACGCCGGTATCCACAACTACAACCTGGTGACGCTGTCGTCGGTCATCCCCCCCGACCCGTCCATCGAGGTGGTCGGCACCGCGCCCGACCTCGGCCCGGTCGGCGACGAACTCCACGTCGTCGAGTCCTCGGCCGTCGCCGAACCCGGCGAAACCGTTGCGGCCGGAGTCGGGTGGGCGCGCAGCGAGTCGGGCCGCGGCATCTTCTACGAGGTGTCCGGCGACGACCCGGAGGCGGTCGACGCCGAGATCCGCGACGGACTCGCGGCGGGCCGGCGACTCAGGGACTGGACGTTCGTCGACGAGCAGGTCGTCGTCGAGTCCGCGACGGCCGAGGAGTCGTTCGTCGGCGTCGTGGTATGTGCGACTTACGGGGAGAGCCGGCCGGTCCTGAGCGAAGCGAAAGACCGGCGGATTGCGAACGGGGAACGAAGTGACCCGTGAGCAGGCCGGTTCCGAGTGCAACGAGGGACCGGCTTTCTAGCGAGCGGCGAAGCCGCGAGCAGTGAAGCGCCGACTAACCGGCGACCGGTGACCACCGCCGGGCTTTTACGTCCACTTACCGTAGCAGGGGCGAAGCCTACATGTACGGAAACTCTCACCTCGGGGCAGAGCCCGAGGCAGTGACGCTGTCGCCGGAGCAACGCCGGCTACTGCGCCGGGACCTGTCGGATCTGACCGCCCGTATGCGGGACGTACTGCCCTCCGAGTTCGTCGTCGGGTCGGAGATAACGAGCGACGACACCGGTCCGCAGGCGACCGTCGCCGTCCAGCCACCGATGGGTGCGGTGGTAAGCGCCAATTTCACGCCCGCCGACGACGAGGCTCGCATCGACGAGGAGGAACTCGACGACATCGTCCACAGTCTCGCCGCCTCCGCCGCGCTCCAGGTCAAGAACGCGATGGGTGGCGACGCGCCGTCCGTCGCCCAGTAACTCGACGACTACTCCGCACTACTCCGTTTTTCCACTCGTTCCGTTCGGCGGTCGGTAGAACAGCGCGTAGCCGACGGTGCCGCTCGCGGGGATACTTCCGGCACCAACGGCAACGGCCATCTGGACGGAGTGCAACGCGCCGACGAGCGACCCGGCGAGCAGCGGGAGGGCGATGGCGACCAGCACGAGGTCGGCGGTCGCGAGCGGAAGACTCGGAGGCATCGTACCTCGCGGTAGTCGTGCCGACTAATTAAATATTATTACCAGCGACGTTTCGCCACCGCGTCGGGCGGTTCGTGCCCGGCGACCGGTCGGGGAGCGGGCGTTGACGAACCCCGAGTCTTTTTACTGTCACCTGGACAATATGTGGAACGGATGGTCGTCTCGCAGTACTGGCGACGTCGAGTAGTCCCGGTCGCCGTCCTCCTCTTGCTCCTCCCGGTCGCCATCACCGGCCTGCATCACGGCGGCACTGCTCCGACGGAGGCGGGGGACGGCCGCATCTCCCCGGCGAACCTCACCGTCGTGACCACGCAGGGGACGCACTTCAACGGCGGCGGCCTCGACCCGTCGTCCGGGCGACTGGCCGGCGTCCGGACCTCCAACGGGTCGGTCGCGTGGGTCCACGACCGGTACGGCTGGTACTACGACGTCGACCCGGTGACGAACCGGACGCTACTGTTCGTCGCCAAGCGCTACGAGAGCGGGTCGTATCGCACCTTCGCCGTCGAGTGGAACTGGGTGACCAACGAGACGACGCGCCGGTTCCAGGTTCCCGACGACACGCACGACGTCGACAGGGTCGGGCCACACCGCTACGCCGTCGCTGACAAGGTCGACCACCGCGCGTTCGTCTACAACTACACGGCCGACGCGGGCGCGAAGAACGCCACTGACGAGATACCCTGGCAGTTCCGGTTCCGCGAGCACTTCCCGCCGCCGCCGGAGGCGGGGACGGCGGGCGACTACACCCACCTCAACGACGTCGACGTCATCGATAACGGGTCGACGTTCGTCCTCAGTCCGCGCAACTTCGACCGGGTGGTCGCGGTCGACCGGGAGACGAAGGCTGTCGAGTGGACCCTCGGCGAGGAGGACACCCCCGCCATCCTCCACGAGCAACACGACCCACTCGTCATCGAGACGGACCCTCTGACCGTGCTGGTCGGGGACAGCCTCAACCACCGCGCCGTCGAGTACCGGCGGGCAGACGGCGGCCCGGTGAGCGGCGAGTGGGAACGCACCTGGTCGTACTCGGGCGACCTGAACTGGCCCCGCGACGTCGACCGCCTCCCGAACGGGAACACGCTGATCACCGACACCGGGAACAACCGCGTCGTCGAAGTCGCGCCGAACGGCACCGTCGTCTGGGAGTACGAGACCGCCGAACCGAACCCCTACGACGTCGAGCGCGTCCACCTCGGCGACGAACCCAAGGGACCGACGATGGCCGAGATGGACCCCGACGACACCTCGACGGCCACCTCGACCGACGCGCCGGCGGCCGGACTCACCCCGTTCAAGTGGACCTACCGGACCGGTAGCTGGATACTGCCGGTCTGGGTCGGCCCGGGCGAGTTCCTCGCGCTCGCCGCCGCCGTCTCGCTCGCGACGCTCTGGCTACTCGTCGAGGGTGGTCTCTGGGTGAGGAAGGCGGTGCGTGCGCGTCGCTAATATGGAGTCGAAGGACGTGACGGGGGCTATTTCCCCCAGAAGGGGTCGCGGTTGCGCCGCTTCTCCAGGTACTGGCCGAGCGCCTCGCGCTCGTCGCCGGGGATGTCCTCTTTGAGTTCCTGTTCGAGGATCTTGGCGTGTTTCTCCGGCAGTTCGGTCCACAGTTCGTCGCCCTCCTCTATCTGGCGGCCGACGGTCGGGCCGTCGATGGAGACGGCGACGCGGTCGCCTATGCGGGCCTCGTCGACGTCCTCGCCCTCGTCCTGGATGGACTTCAGGTGGCCGACGCGCTCGGGTTCGTCGTTTTCGAACAGGGCGACGTTGGAGTTCCGGCTGATCGTCCCCGAGAGTATCTCGACGCCGACGACGGCCGGGTCAGACTGGCGGAACGTGTGGTCGTCGAGGATCTGGAAGCGCGCGGGCCTGGTGATGTTGTCGAGGATCTGGTCCTGCTGGGCCGTCTCGATGGTCTCGACGTGTTCCTCGTAGTCCTCGACGAGCTGGTAGATGACGTCGTTCTCGAACAGGTTGACGTCCTCCTGCTCGGCGAGTCGGCGCGCGTCGTCGAGGACGTCGACGCCGAACGCGAGGATGGTCCGGTGGGTCGGTTCGTTGGCCGTCTCGGCGACGCGGACGTCGCGCGGGGCGACGTCGCCCACCTCGG